>CAYJNX010000039.1:0-15636 GCA_964371525.1 uncultured Akkermansia sp.
TCTCCGTAGACATCCCTCAGGATGCCACCCCAGGCCTCTACAAGGGCAGTGTCTCTGTGAAAGCCCACGATGAGAAGATCCAGACCATCCCTGTAGAAATCACAGTCATCTCCCCTACCCTTAAGAAACCAGAAGATTGGGCAGCACACATCGACCTCTGGCAGTACCCAGATGCAGTCGCACGCGTTCACGGTGTTGAGGTCTGGTCTGACGAGCACTTCGCCATCATGAAGCCTCTCATGAAGCGTCTCGCGGATGCAGGTCAGAAGGTCATCACCGCCTCCCTCATGGACGAGGCTTGGGGAGGTCAGTGCTATGATCCCTATCCCAGCATGGTGCAGTGGATTCGTAAGCCCGATGGGACCTACGAATGGGACTACACAATTTTTGACAAATGGGTCAGCTTCATGATTAATGAAGTAGGCATCAAGGATCAGATCTCCTGCTACACCATGATCCCATGGTCGCTGAAGCTGCGCGTCCTTGACCAGAAGACAGGCTTCTATGAAGAAGTCCCCTGTAACCCTACCTCACCCGATTACGAAAAGCTCTGGGGACCCTTCCTCGTCGACTTCTCCAAGCATCTTGAAAAGAAAGGCTGGATGGACATCGCCTGCATAGGCATAGACGAACGTCCTGACCACATGCTGCGCGCGGCGAATGCCGTCATGGCGAAGTACGGACCGAAGCTGAAGGTCGTTTCCGCGACGAATCACCCATCGAATGCGAGCGGGCTCGTCTACGACATCTCCCCTCAGCTCGACCACTCGAAGATGCTCACAGCTCCTCTGCTCGCTGAGCGTAAGAAGGCAGGCCTGAAGACCACCTTCTACGTCTGCACGAATCCGAAGCGTCCGAATACCTTCACTCACTCTCCCTTAGAAGAGTCTGAATGGCTGGGTATGTACGCCGCCGTGCATGACCTCGATGGCTTCCTGCGCTGGGCATACAACTCATGGAATCGCAATCCTTTCGAGAACACAGACTTCGGCACCTGGCCTACAGGTGACTGCTTCCTCGTCTACCCAGGCAACCTCACGTCCCTGCGCTTTGAGAAGCTGCGCGACGGTATCGAGGAGTTCGAGAAGATGAAGGCTCTGCGCGCGAAGGCTGCGAAAGATCCAGCATTCAAGAAGAAGCTCGATGCCTTCATCACGAGCCTCCTTCCCCTCTTCGATAAAATGAAGCCCACGCAGATGAACTTCCAGAAAGGAGTCGATGCCTACCATGCAGGCATGAAGAAGCTCCAAAAGGAGCTGTAATCAGAAACATCACACTCCCTCTTGCGCGTCACGCGCGCAGGGGGATACTTTTTATAAGGCGTCATGAAAGAAGAGCAGAATCCCGATACACTTCTCCCCAGAGCTCACTGGCTTCACTTTCTCTTTCTCTGCATCCTGCTGTGCTTGACGAGCGTCATTTTCGCGAATCTCTCAAGCGATCACCCAGACACGCTTAGCCATCCACTGCTCCTCCCCATCACAGGAGCGTTAAGCCTTATTTCTTTTTTCTTCCCAGCGGTCATCATCGCGGCACTCCTGCTCCTATCCCCCATAAGAAAGAGCGCGCGACTTCAGCTCATCCTCGGCATACTGGTATTTTTCATAGGGCTGCTATTCAAGGAATGCTCTAGCGTGGATGACAGGGGGGAATATAGTCTGGAACTTGGCATGAATATATGCCTGAGTGTGAGTCTCTGCTTCACCTTATTACCCACTCTCTTTTCTATTATTCAGCTCGGAGGCGCGAAGAGAGCGGCAGCGCGTCTCCTGCTCGCTTCTGCATGCTGCGCGGCTATCCTTCTAGGACTAGGACATCTGATGAGATACGTTGCTGTTCCTTCTCTGCTTATCGGAGGGACTATGGCGATTTTTTGCCTCGCTGCCCTCCTGCTAAAAGATGTCTTCTTCTACAATGCTCAGCCTAGTGATGCAGACACAAAGGTGGCTCGGCGTGCGAATGTACCCGACTTTGCCCTCGTGTTTTCCATCATCCTGATCATTGCCTTTGCGTCCTTTGTGAAGACATTCGAGCTACAAAACCATGGTCAAGCCATCGGTGATATTGAGCTCAGTAGCAGCCTGTTCGTTAGCCTTATCCTCTTCGTCGGCTTAGGTCTCATTTCTTTTAAGAGTATGACTCTGGTCATCTACCTCATCTTGATGCTGCTGTACTGCGTCGCTCTTCCCTCTCCTCATTTAGATCTGAGCTTCGATCCAGAATTTGATATAGTGATGCACTGGCCTTATATCGTGAACATTTCACTCCTGCTAGGACTGCTGTGTATGTTCATCGCCATCATCACGCGTGCAAGTATAGAGCCTCTGATGACGCTTTATTATGGCTACGCCTTGTGCTTTGTCGCCTTCTTTTGCTGCTTCTTCCCTCCTATGATTATCGTATTTCTATGTGTGTTCCTTTTACTGCCTGTCTTCCTTCTCGGAAAAAGGTATACAGACTGAATTTAAGCTGGTATTCAGCGGCGCGATAGCCTATGCTAAAGCTCAACACGAAATCCATAACCATGGCATCCACAACTAGAGATCTTACCCCCGTAATCCCGAAAAAGAATCGCTCATTCTACTTCTGCCTCGTTGGCCTCATGAGCTTAGCTCCGCTCATCGCGATGTTCTCCATCCTCGCTGGATACCAGCCACAGAGTCCCATTCCTGCTGATACACAGATGCTTCCCATCGCGACTACAGGCTTCATCGCGCTGTGGGCACAGCCTGTGTTCATGTTTAGTGCCTTGCTGGTGATACCTCTCTTTACCGCCCTCCTTCTCAAGCAAGGCGGGATCAAGCTCACCGCTATTCTGGGAATAGTGGTAGGAGTCGTCAGCATCTTTAGTATGACCTACGATGCGTTAGGACTAGCTGTGCTCGGTGATTCATACATGTATATAACGATCACCAGCGCTATCTTGCAGATGAGCAGTATCATCATGATCATGATAGCATCCATGTCAGGTATCATTCAAGTGGGAGCTCAGAAGACCTGCGGGCGTCGCCTTCTCACCGCTGCTATGCTGAGCCTCTTCCCCGCGGCTGTCATGTACCTGCTCTTTTACTTCTGCTTCGGGTGGGAGTATGGCATCAACCTCTACCTCATCTCCACCCTCGCTCTCGCGGCATGGGTGATCTACAAGTTCATTAAAACCCCGAAGCCGGATCTCAGCCTCGATGCGCGTGATATACAGGCTTCCAGCTGCGAGTCTCGCGCTCGCTGCGTCAGCTGCGCCGTCATCGGCTTCCTGAGCCCCATCATGATTTACAGCTTGCAGATCTACTTCACGCTGAATCTTGCGAGGCTGATTAGCAGCTTCACTTACAGTGTGGAGTCCTCCACAGAGTCATTCTATCTCTACAGCTTTAGTATACTCGCAGCTCTGATCATCCTGCGCATGTACGCGCTGTTCGTCTACAGCAAGCGTGGCAAACTCTGGGTACCTGTAGCACTGCTTACTGGCAGCCTCGTGCCTGTGAAGATCGCAGAATACCTCCCTCTACGCTCCTTCCCCATCCTCCTGCCTTCCATCCTCATTCCCCTATCCATGCTCATCTGGTACGTCATGATGATGCTGGCGAAGTCTGTGGACTTCTTTATCCTGTTCTAATAGGGAACCTCACATAAGTTAGCAAGCATTTTTTCTAAAGTCTTGACTAACTCGACGCTTGCTGTGTATATTGTAGACATGAACAAGTCTCTTTATGCACTCATCGCCTCGCTGACTCTTGCGGCATGTTCGCATCAGACAGCCCCCTTCCAAAGCCCTGACTCACTGGGCGGGAATGTCCTAGACTTGTACTTCCAGCAGGGGGATGTCGACATACGCGTCATCGCCGACATTGATACGCCATGGCAAGAACGCACCTGGATGAATGACTCGCTAACCATTCCTAAGGATATGGACCTCACGAAAGGCTCTTACCCGAAGTGCCTCACGGAGCTGAGTTATGAGAAGATCTCAGCCACGGAGGCGACGCTCACCTACGCGTCTAACTCAGAATCAGGACTCTATCCTATCAAGTACACGCTGAAGCTCACCTTCGATAGCCCGAGCACAGGCATAGCTGAGGGATCGGGAAATGACTACGAATGGCAGATGCGCTGCGAAGACGTGCCATTCGAAATCCGCAAGAAGTAATTTTACTTGCTCGCCTTTTGACGCTCCACGAGATGATCATTCAGCGCGAAGTCGTATCGGATGAGCGGAGCCTCGGCCTGACCGAGCCAGTAGTGCCACCACTCCTTTTTGTAGTTATAGAAGCCATGCTTACGCATCGTGCTGCGTAGGAAAGCCCTATTCTTCTGCGCTTCAGCGGAAATCTTGCTACCAGCATAGCGCGTCGCAGAGCTGGGGTCGAGGAAGTCGACAGGTCCGCCCATGTCTATCTCTAGCCCCGTGGCGGCATCGAGCAGTGTGATATCCACCGCGACACCGAGGCTATGCTCGGAGCTCCGGCCTATGTACTTATCCGCATGGATGCGGCTTTTGTCAATATTCGGGTAGTACTTCTGCTTCATGCTCTGCTCTGGAGTCTTCGCCCATGCAGCGATATCAGCCAGCGCACGATGCGGGCGGTAGGCATCACGCAGGAGCACGAGATAGCCATGACTCTCTATCTCCTTCACAGCCGCGCGGAAGGCGATCGCGGCATCACGGCGCAGGATGGGGCGTGTGCCAGTCGTGTAGCCAGCGATGGGACGACCGACGAAATTATCACTCCCTGCGTACATGAGATCGACTCGCAGGGACGGGATGACGCTGTCGAGGTAGCAGAGCTGCTCGGGCATATAGGCTATAGGAGCCACGGTAGCAGCAGCCTCGTTCTCTTTCGATACAGAACCACAAGATGGGAGAAAGAGCAGGGCTGCAAAAGCTAGTAATGGCAAGCGGCAATGGCGTGAAAAACTCATGCGACGATTCTATAGAAAAGGCAATAAAAAGGCAATTTTTATGCTTGCAGTGACGCAGAAAAATAACCATACTAGGCGCGCCCATGATACGCATCGATGTACTAGCTAGCAGCAGCAAGGGAAACGCCACCCTGATCCGCACAGAGAAATGCCGTATCCTCGTCGATGCGGGCATCAGCTGCAAGCGCATCGTCGACGCACTGAAGCGACTCCAAGTAGCACCTAGTGAACTGGATGCAGTCTTCATCACACATGAGCACAAGGACCACTGCTGTGGTCTCGGTCAGCTCTCTAAGAAATTCGACCTAAGCATCTACTGCACCACCCACTGTAGCCCAGACCTACGCGGCATGGCACCTCGCGCACGCTTTCATAACTTGCAGTACGAGCAGTCCTGCGAGCTAGGCGACTGCCGCATCACCCCCGTGGAGACGAATCACGACAGCGTCGCCCCTGCGGGCTTCATCTTCGAGAGCAGGGGCGTGCGCCTCGGCTACCTCACCGACACAGGGCACATCAGCAAGAAGACCATCCCCCACTTCTACGACCTCGATGGACTCTTCCTTGAGTCAAACTACGACCCCCAGATGCTCCAGCAGTCGAACCGCCCCTACAGTCTCGTCCAGCGCATCGCGGGCGCGTGGGGGCATCTATCGAACGAACAGGCAGGAGACTTCGTTCACGAAATCGCCAGCCCACGCCTCCAGCATATCATTCTCGCCCACCTCAGTGCGGAGTGCAATACCCCCGAGCTCGCCGTCAGCCTCATGCAAGCGCGCCTCACCGAGAAGCAGCTCAGCACCGAGGTACGCTGCGCGCACCCCGTGCATGGGCTAGAAAGCATCGTCGTCGAAGAACGCTTTCAGCTGATTTGATATAGAGTATCAACAGCGACACTGGAAATTCACCACGAGGCGACGAGCTACCAGTTGTGAAGCTTCAGGGGACCTACGGTTCGTGATAACAACAACACGAAATCGTGAAGGGGGCCTCTTGCAAAATTAGTTCGTGCAGAATGATGATCTTAAAAATCAGTTAAACAGCACGCCTTTTGCTGCATTTTGGCGAGAATTTACAGCTTTTTGGGCTTACATAGCTCGCTATGCGCGCCCAAACGCCGTAAATTATCATCCAAAGTGCATGCAAAATCCGAAGCTGCTAATTTCGCAAGGATCCCTGAAGCATAATTAATATGTTTTTTAATTAAACGTATAACAACAAATTCTATTTGACTTGAGATGTTTCTCGTGATATTATTAATTAATAATTAATTTTCATCATGAAACTTCACATTCCTCACAAACTACGTGCTGCATTAATTGTAGCTATCCTTTCATTATCAAACTATACATTACCCATAGCATATGCAAAATCTGTGGCAGAAAATGAGATAGACCTCACGCTCACACTGGGGACGGACTCAGCCTATGAGCTCACGAAAACATCTACAGCGGGTGATTTTTCCATCACAAAGTATACATGGGACGCAGTCTCCTACACACTCACTCCGCTAGTCTATGATGTAGACATCAAATCTCTGGGGAGTACTGAATCCTTTGAGTGGATTAATAATCCACACAGTAACTACCCACACCTCCATAAAGCGCCATCCTATAGTCCAAGCTCTGATATCACAGCAAGCGCAAGCAGCATAACTCGCTTGACATCTGTTATTTCTAACATTGATCGAGACTTTGTGGGTATTATCTGGGAAATACGCGTCGAGGCTGAGGAGGCATTTGGTGGGGCTTTTTCCCATCAGACAGCTCTGATCGACTTTGATATCTCAGGGCACTTTATCGGCAACACTGTTTTAAAAATAGCCACAGGTAGCAACCATGCCTATGGTGGGGGTATTTATAGCACAGAGGCTATTGCAAACGTCAGAGGAGATTTTATCCGAAACTCAACACTAGTTCATACCACGAGTGGGGGAGGAAGATCGTACGGTGGCGCGATTTATACAAAATCTAGCATTACGAGTATTACAGGCGATTTTATAGGCAACTACGCCTACAATCACTGTGTAGACAATGCCTATGTTGGAGGGGGTGCGATATATAGCGAAAAAAATATAAGCAGTATCAGCGGTGATTTTATAGGTAATTTCGCTTATGGCGCTACGACGGGTTTGGATGATACGCGCGCCCTTGTTTACGGTGGAGCACTTTTCACAGAAGACACGCTAGGTACCATAACTGCGGACTTTGTGGGAAACTACGCCGAGCTTGCAGCTGGGACTTTTTCTTATGGCTCAGGTGGCGCGATTTACAATGGAGCAAGCCTCACAAGAATAAAAGGAACCTTTGTGGGCAATCACGTGAAAACCAGTACCACGCCATCTGGCATACTAACGCAGAGCTCTTATCTTAGAGGTGGTGCATTTTATAATTTGGGAGAAACTGGCAGCATTGAGGCTAATTTTCTAGGAAACTACATTTATTCCTATTCACGATTTCATAGTGAGGGTGAAGGTGCAGCTATCTACAACGTATCGTCCATAGATACCATTAGTGGCATATTTTCAGCTAATTACATTGATAGTTTCTCCGAAAACACAGTAACTGTCAATACTAGAGCCTATGCACGCGGTGGGGCAATTTTCAATTATAGAGAGAAGAGCATAGAGCATATCTCCGCAGATTTTATAGGCAATTTCGCAAAAAGTCATTCCATTAGTCCATCCCCAAATAACGCGGGGGCTAGCTCTGAAGGCGGCGCTATTTATAATGGCGTAGATGCCGTCATTGCTAATATTTCAGCTAACTTTGTGGGCAATTATGTCGAAGTAAAAACGGAAAATGCAAGGCAGGGTTACGCTTATGGAGGGGCCATCTATAACTTTGCAGCTGATATAGGCTTTTTAGCCTTGGATCGTAGCATGGAATTCACAGGTAATTATAAGAAGGATAATGACGTAATATCTTCCGACGCTATTTTCAACCATTCTGGCAATCTGCACTTTAACGCCTATGGCAGTCACAGTATAACCGTCAATGATGCCATTTATGGTGACGGCAACAATAGGAGTAGCCAAATTATAGATATTAATAACGATCTCGATGGAAATAGCAACCCTATCGACAATGGTACAGAGCCATTCTCCACCGTCGCATTTAATAATAGAGTTACCTACCACACCATCAATGTGCATGCAGGTACGCTGAGCCTGGGCCAGTTCGCTGGCACTACGCTTGCAAGTGGACAAAAGGTAGATAGCTCTACAGCCCTACTTTACTCTTCAGCTCTGAATGTGCTGAAGGATGGGCACGTCATCACGCAAGCTGCCCATCTAGGCATCTATGATAATCGTATAACCAATGACGGACACATGAGTATAGGCTCAGGCAAGATCAGCAGTAAGATCAGCGGTACGGGGCGCATCACCTTCACAGGGGATGTGGCGCTGGACGCAGCTCTGAGTCTAAGCTACGCCTCTAGTAACACCGAAGCCGCTCTTAGCTTCACTACTGGTGCTAGCCTTACAATAGATACGAAAGGCTCACTTAGCATTGACTTTACAGGTGGAGGCACACAGTGGGAAAACTTCATCACATGGGCGGATACTAACGATAGACTTACAACAGCTGAGTTAAATAACATGCTTACCGTCACCTTTGACGGCAGGGCTAGCTCAACTAATGGGTATCAACTCACCGAAACTGCACAGGGCTTTAGCCTCACCGAAATCTGGAATGCCCAGTACGAGCTCGTAGCCGTTGCAGCAGGGAATACACCTAGCGTCTTCGCGGTGACAAACTTTGATAGCAATGTGTACGATGTCGTCATTAACGACCCCTTGGGCGAACCCTCTGCCACAGAGGCTATCAAGTACTACAAATGGGAGGCCAATACCACAACAGGCAGCATCACACTCGTGGACGAGACCGATACGAGCCTAGCAGACATCAGCGCGAATAGCTCGAACAACACGACTATTAATACATCATTATCATCATGGGTGAAAGTACCCACGATAGACTACAGCTTCATCGGGCATGTGACAGGCGCGGCTCTTAGACATTATGACACGACTCATACCCTCAGTATTGATTCGGACTTCGTGGCGAATGTCAATACGGAAAGTACCATATTTTCCAATCTGGATGTCTTCCAGTTTATATCTGACAAATTAGGTGCGGGTTTAAATAATCGAAGTCAAATAGAGTTAATGAAAGGCGATTTTGTGGGTAATGGCATAAGCACTTCGATCACGTTTAAAAATAATACAGGTGACTCTATTACAGGCATATTTACATCAAGAGGCTCAGCTATCTACAATGAAGGAAAAATTAATGCCATCGAAGGAGACTTCTTAGGTAATTATATCCACGCAACATATCTTGTGGAAAACACCCATACTGCTGAACCAGGTGGTACAGTCTCTGCTGAAACTACAGGCTTCGCACAAGGCGGAGCTGTATACAATTCAGATAAGATTGGCAGCATCTCGGGCGATTTTATCGGTAACTACGTTTATGCTAACATATCAGCACACGCCCTTACCGCTAGTAGCAAGGAATATGTACAAGGTGGCGCCATTCACAACGAGGGGATCATAGCCCGAATTGAGAGCAATTTTATTGGCAACTACGTCGCTTCTGAAGCCTCGAATACATATGATCCTCAAGGCGGTGCGATTTCTAATATAGGCGGCAGCATAGGAATTCTCGCCATGAACCGCAGTATTCATTTCACGGGGAATTATGTTTCTGAGTATGAGATTATTGAGCACCCAACCCTCACTTACTCAGAGATACGAAGCTCCAATGCCATCCACAACGAGACGGATGGAGACGCAGCTACCATTAGATTGAACGCTTACGGCGCACACACCCTCACCATCAACGATGCTATTACGGGTAAAGCAGGTGCGAAGATATCACAGCACTTGGACATCAATAGTGGTAGAGATGGTGATTCAGCTGAGATAGACGCAAAAGGCGCGGACTTCTCCACAGTATACTTTAACGACTCTGTTTCAGATCAATACATTAGAGTTTACGCAGGCGAGCTTATCTTTGGAAGCTATAATGGAGCTGCGACAAGGCTAGCGAAGAGCACACTTGAGGTGTGGACTACAGCTCAGGTGACTGCCGTGGCAGACTACCTTGGTTCGAGCAATGATATTATCAATGACAACAACATCACGCTAACAGGCGGTACGCTGCGCAACCTCATTTCGGGTGATGGTACCATCTTCATCACGGGTGATGTAGGAAGCAACGCTGACTACCTTGGCAACAAGGTCGTGATAGCCCCCAACACCACCCTTACCCTCACTGATGGGCTCGTTTTCAAAGATCTAACGGGGGATACAAGCAGTAGGATTGAGATAGCAGGCAATGTAAGAGCCGCAGCCAATCACCTGCAAGTCCAGACGCAAGTCAATCAATACAGCTCCCTCACCCTGACAGAAGGCATCCTAGGAAGCAAAATAGAATCAGCAGCTGCTACTGCACAAGTTATCATTGATGGCAACGTGAGCGCCGATGCAGATGATCTCAAAATAAGAGTGTATGTGAATGAGGATAACACCCTCACCCTCACAGAAGGTCGGGTAACCGAGACGATAAGTGGCATTGGCAGCCTACAGATTTCTGGATTAGTAGAATCTAGCGCCGATTATATCAAGCTGAACACAAGCATTGATGAAAATATGCAGCTTAATTTCACGGGCGGGGAATTAACAGCTGATGTCTCGGGTAAGGGGCGCATTAGGATCTTGGCAGACATGGTAGCAGATGCCGACAACATCAAAGTGAGCAGCAAGATTGACTCACTTTGTACACTGAGCCTTAAAGAAGGTACGATTGAAAACACTATCCAAGGACCTGGCATTCTCAAAATCATAGAAAATGTAACTGCGAATGCCGACAATCTCCTAGCAGACATCCGCGTGGAAGGTAGCGCAGAACTCACCCTAACTGAGGGTGAGATAACTCGAAACATCAGCGGGGACGGACGCCTCAACATTGACGGGCATGTGAGCACCGAAGAGGGCGACGACCTACAAGTGGAAACCCGCATTATAGGCGCGGACGATAGTCTGACCATAAAAGGTGGTACTATTTCCAACATCATCTCAGGAGAGGGTTCAGTCATCATAGCAGGCGACACCACAAGCAATGCTGATTTTCTTGCAGCTCGAACAGAAGTTCGGAGCTTTAACGCCCTCACCCTAATTGGAGGTACAATGAAGAGCGATCTCTACGGCGCAGGTGATACAAGAATTGAAGGTGAGGTGACTCTCTCAGCCACGCTGAGCACTCGAAATCTTACATTCTCATATGATGCTAGCACCGCCGACATGAGCTCCTTGCATCTTACTCAGGGTGGCAGTCTGGATATGAGTAATCTGAGCTTTATTAATCTAAACCTCTTCGGAAAGGCTAATAGTACTCACATTTGGAATGATTTCATTAGCTGGGATACAGGTCTTAGCACAGGTCTAAGCCTTGATATCCTAGAGGACATGGCGAGTGTCTATTACAATGCAAGCAGACTGCATAGTGATTTCTATACCATCAGCCAAACAGGCGATGCCTATACCCTCGAAATCAACGCGCACACGGATGTTAAATACCAGCTCGTCGCAAAAGCTTCTCCTACAAATTTAGAAACAGAACTTACTGTGACCCCCTCGGACTCGGGAACACCAGTGAAGAGTAGCGTTGTATTTGATGGATCTTTAGGGGATGATCCTCGTGCGACAGCCTCCGACTCACAGGGCCAATTCATAACGCTCTCTTGGCAAGAAACGCGAGCCAATTTAATCAGATTAGGACAGGACTCTTCGGATGATGCTGATATTGTAGCCTATAGTCACAATAATGTGACCGTTAATACAAATGACGGCAGCTTCAGCGCATCAGAAGTCAACCACAGCATCTTAGGCCGTATCTATTATCCGTCTCTCCCTGATACCACGACGATGTTACAAGGATTTGCCATTGCACACACAAAACCGAATACTAGCATTGATATCCTGGGCGATTTGATAGCCAACAGAGCGAACCTAGAATTCTATGGAGAATATACCTCACCACTAGACGTCGAAATGAAAGGCGTGGGCATCTTCAATGGTAGCGGAATTGGCGTTTTAAGTGGCGATGTGATAGGTAATATAGCAGAGGCTGACATAGATATGCCAGCTTACGCGAGTAGTGTGCAGCTAGATATCAGCACGCAAGGCGCAGGCATGCACAATGCGGCTACAGTCGATACGCTTAGTTCGGATTTTGTGGGTAATGCCATAGCGGTCACGATCAACAACGCATATCAAGAATCGTCACAAGTGCTAATCACGGGGCAAGGTGCTGGTCTCTATAATGAAGGTACGCTTAGCAACGTCACAAGTGACTTTGTGCGTAACACTATTTATATTTCGTCATATAGCAATGCATCAGAGACAATTATAGCTCAAGGTGCAGGTCTCTACAACACGAGCGAGAATGTCAGCTTAGAAAGCGATTTTATAGGTAATACTATCGCTGTTCATATGAATCAAATACCTACTGCTAACGGAACTGCCAGCGGAGCTGCTATCTACAATGCGGGTGGCAGCATCGAGCTCAAGGCCAAGAATCGTAGCATACAAATGACGGATAACAGCACTTATTTCACTGGCAATACCAGCTCCAGCGGAATTTTCAACGCTGGAGCAGCGGGAGATGTGGCCAGCATTAGCCTGAACGCATTTGGGAAAGAAACCATCACCATCAATGATAGCATTAGTGGGAATGAAAGTGAAGTTGCCAACCAGAAGCTCCATATCAACAACGGAAGCGATGGCACAGTCTATATCACCAACTTGGTAGAGAACCAAAGCATTACCCTACACGCAGGTAAGCTTGTGCTGGGGGCTTACAACAAAGCCAATGCCTTGCTCTCAGCAACTGTACTTGATGTAGAAAAAGACGCAGTTCTGACCACCTATGCCGACTACTTAGGTAAAGCCAACGATATCAACAATGACGGTACCATCAACATAGCTGGTGGCACGCTCACGAACGCCATTGGTGGTCAAGGTTTCACCAAGATCACTGAGAACACGCAAAGCGATGCTAGCTTGCTGGGCAATAACGTGAGCATTGCCGATGACAAAGGACTTAGCCTCACAGGTGGGGTGCTAGATGTGGAAGTATCAGGTGGGGTGGATAGCCTCATTGGCATTTTGGGTAGCGTGAGCACCAAAGCGGGCAACTTAATGGTGGAAAGCTATGTGGCGGAAGACCAAACTCTGACGCTTACAGGTGGAGCTCTGGGTGTCAAGGTAGGAGGTCACTTAGCTAGTAAACTCCTGATTGCGGATGATGTAAGCAGTGACATGGGCTTACTTGCCATTAATACCCACATCGCCGCGGATAAAACACTTAGCCTGACAGGCACGGAGCTCAAGACCACCATCACTGGAGATACTGGTAGCAGGCTCTCCCTGTTGGATAGTGTGACCACCTATGCCGATTTTATCGGCGTGAGCACCGAGATAGCCGCTGGAAAAACCCTCACTATCGTAGACGGGGTGCTAGGCGGCGCGGTCACAGGTGGTCTGGACAGCCGCATCCTCATTACTGAGAATGTAAGCAGTAACGCAGACTACATAGGTCTAAGCACGGAAGTTAGCGATGACGCGGCACTCATCCTTACAACAGGAGAGCTAAAAAGCAGCGTCGAGGGTCCGGGCATCATTTATATCAATGGTGAGGTGACGACACATGCTGATAACTTGGGAGCAAGTACCCAGATTCTTACAGATAAAACGCTCATCCTTACAGGCGGAGACATAGACACTTCCATCTCAGGTGCAGGTATGGCACGCATAACAACGGATATGCGAATAGTCGGTAGTGACAAACTCGCCTCACGAATCAGCATCGACACGGACAAAACCCTCACGCTGGAGAACAGTGTGGTGCGCCAAGATATCTCAGGCGCAGGTCGAGTCGATATTGTCGGAAATGTAGACTACTACTCTAGCCATACGAACACAGGCGGCACGCATCTGGCAGATGGGGGCAACCAGCTTCGTATTGTCGGAAATCACAACCACACACTCAGTGACAACGCACTCACGATGCACGGTAGCGACGGCAGTCTGACGAAACTGCACGTGACTACAGGCTCAGCCCTCAGCGTAGCCTCGGCAGCTAGCCTCATCAGCCTGTACGCCACAGATAATGATCCCTTCGCAGATGGCTTTAACTGGACAGTTATCACATGGGAAAATGGTGCACATATGCTCAGCCAAAGCCAGCTACTCGCCCATATCGAACTGAATGATAATGCTAATCTGGAAGAGGAAGGCTTCTATCTCACGCTAGGGGATGACAAGCTATCCTACATCCTCACCGATGTCCGCCCTGCGCCCGATAGCTATCAGCTCATGGCATGGAGCTACAGCGGAAAAGCTGGAGCTAAGCTGCTGGATGATACTGTGACAAGCGGTATGAAAGCAGGCGCAGACCTCCAAGACGTGCTCAACAGCATGGATGAAATCTACAAAGAAAGCGATGGCGCTACGATAGAATCCGATCATCTAGCCGCAGCCCTCGCAGGCGCGAGCGTTACATCCCTAGGCTCCTCTATGATGAGCAATATCCGAGGTCAGCTGCAAAAGGTGCGCAACCGCGCAGGTGGCTTCATCCCCACAGGCGAGAGTGACTTCTGGATATCCGCTGAAAACTCACGCTACAAACTCGACGGTGAAGGCACAGCCGCAGGGCACAGTATCAGCAACTGGGGCGGCAGCCTAGGCGCACAAAGAAGCCTTAGCGAGCAGACGAGCATAGGCTTTGCCGTGACCGCTCTCTATGGAGAGCTTGATGCCTACAGTGTGGACAGAGCAGAGGGAGATATGGATACTATATTCGTAAGCCTCATGGCTCAGCACCAAAGTGGCAATTGGACACACCACTTCGTAGGAAGCTACGGGCATGCTGATGCCAGTCTCAATCGCAGCGTAAGTCATCGCAACGGCAGCTACGAGACAGAGGGTGAGACAAAGGGCTACAGCCTAGGCTTCATGTACGAAGCGGGCTATGAAATGCAGCTCGGTAATAGCACCGTGCTCACCCCTGTTCTCAATGCCAGCATCGCGCATAGCTATGTCGATGGCTACACCGAAACGGGCTCAGACGCGGCACTTGATGTCGGCGAGCAGGAAAATACCTACGCCACCGTAGGTGCGGGGGCACGCATCGCACATACATTTGATATGGGACTACAGCTGGGCGCGCGAGCCCTCGTGAAGTTCGATGTCGGAGGTAGTGAACAAGAGACCTCAGTAAGCCTCGCTGAAGTACCTGATAGCTATGGTCACCTGCGCGGCACAGAAGCGGGAGTAATGGGCTTTGAGTTCGGTATGGGGGCTAGCCTCCCTGTAGGTGCAGACGGAGCTCTCTTCATGGATGCCACTGTTGAATTACGCGACAATCAGGAAAACTACAACGCAAGCGTAGGCTATAAGCTGAGCTTCTAAAGAGTTCTATATTAAAAGCAATTAGAATGAAAGCCTCGCTCCTATCATAGGGAGCGAGGCTTATTTTTAAAAACGAGAGACATTGTTAAAATCACTCATGGGGATCTTGCAAAATTAGCAGCTTCGGATTTTGCACGCAGTTTGGATGATGATTTACGGGGTTTGGGCGCGCATAGCGAGCTATGTAGTCGACCCTTAAAACCATTTAAATCACTGAAAGAGAAAATAAAAACACT
>CAYJNX010000040.1:0-15558 GCA_964371525.1 uncultured Akkermansia sp.
GATATTATAACCTCCCGCGCTCATTGTAGCAATTTTCAATATATGAGGTCCCCTTTAGCCTTTTTATTGCGTCCATCAGTGGGAATCATTTCGCCCGTGAGTTTATCGATTTTGCCAATTAGTGTGCGCTTGGCAACTGAGCGTTTTTTAACCTTATCCCAAGTAGCTATAGATTCGTATACATAAGTGATACCAGAGCGTTTATCGAATTGTTTGATGATAGCCATATATGATTCTATTTATCGTTAGGTGAACGATAACACATAACGATGAAAAAGTCAAATAAAAAAACACAGATATTTTATTATTTTCAATCAGATATGAAAATTTATACTCGCTTTGTTCGTTACGTGTTTCGGGAATGCAGGTTACTCCGCCTTCCTCGTCATGTTGACTGGAGAATCCAGGAAGAACGCTTCTTTTGCAACTCAAACGCCGTCAATTATCACCCAAACTGTACGCACACTTTACTGTGCTAAAATTACTTAAATTGTTTACTATGCGGTACTTGCGATCGTTAGCCCCGGCAGGAATCGAACCTGCATTGTAGGTACCGGAAACCTCTGTCCTATCCATTGAACGACGGGGCCTTAGTGCGCTGCGGTGAGGGATATGATGCCATAGATGGAAAAAATGTCAAGTATAAGCGGTATTTGTGCTGCTTTTACTTGTGATACCATGGCTTAGTATTCCTCTTCGTCATATCGAGGGGCTTCGACGAGGGGGGCAAGGTAGAGGGGGATATCTAGCCCCAGTGATTCAATTTGCAGGCTTTCTGCGCTTTGCTCACTGTAGATGCCTGTGATGCTGCTAGGATTGAGTTGTACTGCTTGCTCTGGGCTAGTTAGGCTAGCTGGGCTGCTGCTGAACATAGCGGCTTGCCCGATGATATGGAGCTGCTGGCTATGCCGTGCGACTGCCTCCGCCCAGCTCGAGGCTTGCGGGTGGGTGTAGTTAAGTCTTACTGCGCCTTCGCTTGTCACTTGCAAGTGCTGCGGGCTAAGGATAGCGCAGTGAGGTGGGGTCTCTTCGATGCTGCGGATGGCGGCGGCTCCGAGCAGGAGTGCGCTGTCCTTGTCGAGTTCGCCGCCCGTAGATATGATGCCGTGCGGGTGAGAGGGGGCTTGGAGCATGTAGAGCAGGGAAGGGGAGTTGCTGATGAGTCTCAGCGGTCTCTGCTCAAGAAGTTTTAGCAGAAGCATGCCCAGCGGGCTGTGATCTATGTAAAGGAGTGCATCCTGCTGCTGTGCGTGTACTCGCTCGATGTGCTCGACAAGGGGGAGTAATAGTTGGCTCGCTGGGTGTTGGTCGCCATGCTGGCTGGGGATGCAGTAGATAGCGCCACCATGGCAGCGCCGAAGATAGCCCATTTTCTCCAGCGCGATAAAGTCGGTGCGTATGGTCTCGTCGGTGACTTGGAGTTCGCGGGCGAGTGTGGCATTCCGCAGACTGCCGCGCTCGGCTAGCAGACGGAGGATGTAGTCGCGGCGCTGTGAGCCCATGTACATAGCTTTAACGAGAGACTTCGTGGCGGAATTCCTCTAGCTCCTCTTTGATCTTCTGAATGGTGCGCTGGATGCGGTCGAGGTTTTTGATATCTTCTGGCATGCTGTCGCGTACGTCAATGAGGCGTTTCTGCAAATGGTTGATGCGCCAGAGCAGGGTTTCTCGTAGTTGCGCGTCTTGCTTGTCTGGGCTCTGCTGGAGTAGGAGAATGGAGGCGAGGATGCGCGATACGATGCGGGCGTACTTCTGCATCAGGCTGTCTACGGTCTCGCCCATCTCGTCGTTTGATTCCATGAGTTGCTGGAGTGCTGGAGTCATGACTTCGGTGAGCTTTGAAGTGTAGTGGAAGAGTGGGTGCTGCATCGCTCTCTGTACGGGTTTCCTATGTTCCTCTTCGAGGTAGTCGAAGAGGGTCTTAGGCTTGTTACCAGTGAAGACATCGCGTGGGATGAAGTGCTTGTCAAGCTGTGCCCAGACACCAAGAAGCTGGGGCATGTCGAGGACGTAGGCTACGCTGGCGAGGGAGTTTTGCTCGCCTATGTACTTATGCCGTACGGTGCGGAAGATGGCGGCGCGAGCCTCCGTCTTGTTGAGCATCTTATCCCATGAGCAGGGGCGGAAATCCTTAGCATCTGTCGCCATGTGGAAGACGCTGTGAAGTTCGACGTTCTTGATGACGTGGGCGCGTAGTTGATCGCGTGCGAGCAGCGCGCGCAGATTGTCTTCTTCCCAGCTGAGTTTCCACTGCGGGAGGCTGATGTCGAAGTCGAAGTAGTCGACGTCGATGACGATACGTACGCGTTCGTCAGAGAAGAACTCGATGGAGATGCTGCGGCTGATGCCGCGTCTGTTGTCATCGTCGCGACTGGCGAGTGACATGGTGATGTCGCCAGCGGTGAATTCACTCGTCATGCGAATGATTTCTTCGAGGGCGTTCCAGTCTCCCCTTGGGTTGGGGTCAGCGACTCGGTTTGTGAAGCTTGTACGGCAGCCTGCTATGTCGGTGCAGCAGTCGCCTACGATGATGAAGTGCAGGGGCTCATTTTCGTCGCTGTACCATAGGCGCAGATCGGTGAGTCCTCGTACTGTATTGTCGATGACGCCGCGCTGGATGATGTTGGATAGATGGATGAGCATGGGAGATGGGGAGTGGGTGCTCCCCCTGCTTTATTTAGCAGAGGGGGCTGGAAGTGTGGCTGCGAGTTTCGCGATGGCTTCGGGGGCATTCATGAGCTCCACGACGGCGTCCCAGCGTCCCTGCATGAGGGCTTCGCGGGGTTCGCTTGGCATGGTGAGGGGGATGCAGATGTCTCCCTCTGTGTTGCTCGCGGTCATGCTGCTGAGGTCGATGATCCATTCGGTGCTGGGGGCTTGCTCGGAGCGCGCGATGATGAGTTGGAGGTCTTCATGGTTGGCGCGGAGGCAGGGGAGTCCTATGCCAGTGCTGTTCCCAAAGAAGATTTCCGCGAAGCTCTCCGCGATGACCGCAGCGATGCCTGAGCGCTTAATGGCCTGAGGCGCGTGCTCACGGGATGAGCCACAGCCGAAGTTCTCTCCGCCGAGGATGATGCTTGCTCCCGCGTACTGGGGGGCGTCGATGGGGTGATTCTTGCTGCTACCGTCTTCGTTGAAGCGTTCGTCCGCGAACATTGTTCCCGCGAGTTCATCGAAGGTGATGCACTTCAGGAAGCGTGCTGGGATGATGCGGTCGGTGTCCATGTCTGCTCCGAGTACGGGGACGGCTGTGCCGCTGACGCGTGTGATTTGTAAAAGAGGCATGATGAGAAAAAAAGGGAGGGTGGGATATGTGTGATTATGCTGACACGGGGTTCTTAGAGTGCGAAGTATTCGCGTGCGTCGGTGACTTCTCCTGTCAGGGCTGCGGCTGCGGCCATGATGGGGCTCATCAATAGGGTGCGTCCAGTGGGGCTTCCCTGACGTCCCTTGAAGTTACGATTACTGGTGCTTGCGCAGATCTCGTCGCCATTCAGGCGGTCGGGATTCATGGCGAGACACATGGAGCATCCTGCGAGTCTCCATTCGAAGCCTGCTTCGCGGAAGATATCAGCGATGCCTTCTTCTTCGCACTGCACAGCTGTCATCTGTGAACCAGGGACGGCGAGGGCGCGTACGCCCTCGGCGACTTTCTTTCCCTTGATCAGGGGGGCTACTTCGCGGAAGTCGCTGATGCGACCGTTTGTGCAAGAGCCGATGAAGGCGACATTAATAGGAAGTCCCTTGATGGGGCTGTGGGGGGTGAGCTGCATGTACTCAAGGGCGGTCGCGTAGGCCTTACGCGTGTCCTCATTCTTCGCATCGTCAACGGAGGGTATGTTTTCGCTGATGCCTATGCCCATGTCGGGTGAGATCCCCCATGTGACGGTAGGTTCTATGCTGGCGGCTTCAATGATGACGACATCATCATAAGTAGCGTCAGCATCGGACTTGAAGCTTTCCCATCGTGTGATGGCGGCATCCCATTCTGCGCCGCGTGGGGCGAAGAGGCGACCCTTCAGGTATTCGTAGGTCTTCTCGTCAGGATTGATGTAGCCACAGCGTGCTGCGCCTTCGATGGCGAGATTACAGAGAGTGAAGCGTCCGTCCATTTCCATGTTTTCGATGGCAGAGCCTGCGAACTCATAGGCATAGCCGAGTCCACCATCAGCACCGAGGAGGCGGATGATGTGTAGAGCGACGTCCTTTGCACTCACGCCAGCACCTAGTGTGCCTTCGACGCGAATCTGGCGTACCTTCAGAGGCAGCATCGCGAGACTTTGAGTAGCGAGTACGTCACGTACCTGTGTCGTGCCTATGCCCATGGCGATAGAGCCCACCGCACCATGTGTGGCTGTGTGAGAGTCACCACAGACGATGGTCATACCTGGCTGGGTGATGCCGAGCTCTGGTCCTACCATGTGGACGATGCCCTGACGGGAGCTGCTGAGGTCGAAGAAACGAATCTGGCTATCGCCACAGTTACGGCGTAGCTCGGTGAGCATGGCCTGCGCGCGTGCATCGGCAAACGGCTCTTGCTGATCATCGGTGGGGATGATGTGGTCTACCGTAGCAAAGGTGCGCTCTGGGTGCAAGACGCTGAGCCCTAGGTCGCGTAGCATGCCAAAGGCCTGAGGTGATGTAACCTCGTGCATCAGATGTGTCGCGATGAAGAGCTGTGTGCGTCCGTCAGGCAAGATGCCTGCACTGTGCGCATCCCATACTTTGTGATAGAGAGTCTTTCCCATAATATGAATCTTTTGGTAATTTACCGGTGAGCGACTGTAGCACACTCTGTGAGCTTTGTCAAGAATTCTGCCATGCGCTGTTTCTGCGTGACGAAATATGACAATACCCCTGCCTACGTGAGTGTAGACAGGGGTAAAGATGGCTAGGTAATCAGCGGCTATTAGAGCTTGATCGTGTCAGCACCAGGTGTCCAGCGAGCAGGGCAGAGCTCATTGCCGTGTTCGTGTACGAACTGGCTAGCTTGCACGCGGCGGAGAAGTTCAGCAGCGTTACGGCCTACGTTACCAGCAGAAATTTCTAGTCCGACGATGATGCCTTCAGGATTAATGATGAATGTACCGCGTTCTGCGAGACCTGCACCTTCTGTGTAAACGTCGAATGCCTTGGAAAGTGTGTGGCAAGGATCAGCCACAAGAGGGTACTTCACATCAGCGAGGAGAGGGTCGGACTCTACCCATGCCTTGTGTACGAAATGCGTGTCTGTAGATACACCGTATACTTCGCAGCCTGTAGCTTGGAACTGTGCGTAGAGATCAGCGAGGTCTTTCAATTCTGTAGGGCAGACGAATGTGAAGTCGGCTGGGTAGAAGAAGAAGACGCTCCATTTGCCAAGGAGGTCAGCCTTGCTTACTGTCTTGAATTCACCGTTCTGGTAGAGATTGGTGCTGAACTCTGCGATTTCTGTGTTAATGACGGACATATGTGTGATGTGTGTTTCTTGTTATTATGAATGTATTTGCTGTGTGCGGGGGTATTTTATAATAATTCTAGGAAAGAGTCAAGAAACTTTTTGATTTTTTTACAATAATTCTAAAATTAGTCCTGCTGTAACTGATATCAAGAAGCGTCCCTCTCAGTCTGAGAAGGACGCTTCTTGAAGCTTCGCTTATATCGCGATTTTTAATCTTCGGATGTCTCGTTGATGAGCTTATCCATGATCTCAGGGTAGTGCTGTAGAAGTGCCTTAATGACTGGATCATTCGCGCCCTTATTCGTACTCCACATTTTGTCCCATGAGTCGTCTATGCCTAAGTCGACGGGTTCTGAGATGTTGTTATCAACGATATTGATCTTCGTTCCCTTCAGGACGAGCATGGCCCAGAACCAGAGGTCGTCATTCTCAGGCGAGAGCATGTCGAAGAGTTCTCTGTTCGTGACATCCTTGTGGAATGAGTGAGGGGGGTAGAGAACGCCACCGTTTCCTGAGAAGAAATGCTTGTAGGAGGCCTTTTCTTCACTCGGTGTCTTGATCACCTGCCAGTTAGTGTAAGGTGTAAGCTCCTGAGAATCAGAGAGCGTTATCTTTCTCGCACTATGTACGTGGCAGTACTCGGGCTTCGCTTCGTAGGCGTTGTAGAGTAGGCGCAGCCAGTTACTGTCGTAGAAGACATCGTCATTCGCGGTGACGAGTATGTCATCTTCGTACTTCGCAAGGCTGGGTATGAGCTTCTTGTAAGAGCACATATTGTCACAGAAGAAAATTTCTAGTCCCTTTTCCTTGAATGAGAGAACGCGCGCTGGTACATCTTTCTCGCCTTCTGGGAACTCGTCCTGAGCGAGCCACAAGACGAGCTTGTCAGCTGCTAAGGTCTGGTTGAACAGCGAGTAGAGTGTTAGGTCGAGCGTGTTGATGCGCTGCGGTGAGCTAGAAAGACTGACGATGAGGCGCGCGTCTGAGTTCTTTCTTGTGCGCTGGCTCACTTCGAGCTGAGCGGAGGAGAGCTTTTCATGAAGGGTCGCAAAGCCTCTTCTGATTTCATCTGTTTCTCTGTCGGCACGCTGGAGTAGGTTCTTTTCTACTGCCCCAAGTATGCTCTTCAGCTCTGTGATGCTGCTATCCTTCGATGGCTCTGTAGATGTCCCAGAGGAGAGGGCGGGGATGAGTCTTTGTGAAATGCCTGCGGGTAGCTCGTGGAGGAGCTTTTGAGAAAGCATTTCGGACTGCATTTGAGCGCGTTGCTGAGACGTTTCTAGAAGTGAGCTGAGTCTGCCGACTTGCTCCTCAAGAAACTCATTTTTTGATTCTAATGCTATGATTCGCTCCTCCGTGTCGATGATGGTTTGGAGAAGGGCGCGGACGGCTCGTTTTACCTTCGGAAATGGAATCCAGAAGCAGATGGCTTGTATGTCGTGACTAGTCATATTTTTATGCGCGAATCCGCCACTCCCGATATGGGAGTGACGGCTAAGTGTTTGTGATGTGTTATTTAGGCACCACCAGCGTTAGCGATGCCAGCAGATTCTGCTGGGAGGAAGTTGCGGAAACGAGACTTATCAATAGCCTTCATGTACGCTTCTTCAGGGGAGACCATGCCGTTCTGGAGCTTCTGCCAGATGGCATCATCCATGAACTGCATCCCTAGAGCCTTACCGCCCGTGATGACGTCGGCGAGCTTCTGTGTCGCACCTTCACGAATGATGGCACCGACAGCAGGCGTGGCAAACATGATTTCATTCACAGCGCAGCGACCGGGCTTGTCATGACGCTTCATGAGGAGCTGAGCGACAACGCCGCGCAGAGAACCGGCAAGCATCGTGCGCGCCTGAGCCTGCTGCTCTGCTGGGAATACGTCAATAATACGGTCAACGGTCTTACGAGCATTGTTCGTGTGGAGTGTGCCAAAGACGAGGAGACCTGTTTCCGCAGCAGTGAGTGCCAAGGAGATCGTTTCCAAGTCGCGCATTTCCCCCACGAGCACGATGTCGGCATCTTCACGGAGTGAAGCGCGGAGACCATCAGCGAAAGTAGGCGTATGGTGTGGTACTTCGCGCTGTGTGATGATGCTGTTCTTCGACGGATGGACGAACTCGATAGGCTCTTCCACGGTGATGATGTGGCGAGCGTAGTTCGTGTTGATATAGTCGATGAGAGCGGCGAGAGTGGTGGACTTACCAGAACCAGTAGGACCTGTCACGAGGACGAGCCCCGAGCGCATTTCACCGAAACGCTTGATCTGCTCAGGCACATTGAGCTGCTCCAGTGTCATGATCTTAGTAGGAATCAGACGGAAGACGCAGCAGTAACCGCGGTGCTGCTGCATGTAGTTGCAACGGAAGCGGGAAGTCTCGTCCATTTCGTACGCGAAGTCAGCGTCACCGCCTTCCACATAGTCAGCCCAGAGTGAGGGCGGGCAGATAGGCTCCATGAGCGCATTCATGTCCTCGTGGGTGAGGATTTCTTCGCCTATGGGGATGATTTCACCATGGATGCGGATCTTTGGGAGTTCGCCTTCGGAGAGGTGGAGGTCGGAGCCGCCTTGCTCTACGAGGACGGTAAAGTATTCGTCAATCAGATTATTCATATGATGAGATATTCTATTAATGTGATAGTAATCTAGTTATTAATCTTACGCGTTTCGCTCAGGGTTAGCCGCAAGGAAACGATCCATCATCGTGAGGTCTGCTGCACGGAACTGGCATTCTTCTGCGGAGATCGTGCCAGCGAGATAAAGTTCCTGCAAGGCGTCATCAAGAAGGCGCATGCCTTGAGCCTTACCCGTCTGAATGAGACCGGGGATCATGAATGTCTTACCCTCACGGATACAGTTCGCGACAGCGGCTGTGTTCACGAGCATTTCGAGAGCCATGATACGACCAGAGCCGTCCTTCTTCGGCACGAGCTGCTGGGAGAGAATACCACGGAGGGATTCAGAGACCATGATACGGATATGGTCGCGTTCTTCTACAGGGAAGGCGTCAAGAATACGGTCAATGGTACGCGCGGCTGAGCCTGTGTGCAGTGTGCCGAGAACCAAGTGACCTGTTTCCGCAGCGGTCAGCGCGAGTGAGATGGTCTCAAGGTCGCGCATTTCACCCACCATGATGATATCGGGGTCTTCGCGGAGAGAGGCGCGGAGCGCGCGGGCGAATGATTCGGTGTGCTTGTGAACTTCGCGCTGGTTTACCTGACACATCTTACTTTCAAAGATGGTTTCAATGGGATCTTCCAGCGTGATGATGTGGTCACGGCGGTCAGCATTAATAAAGTCAATGATGGAGGCAAGAGTGGTCGATTTACCAGAGCCCACAGAACCTGTCACGAGGATGAGACCATTCGTGTAGCGGGTCAGAGGAACGATGAAGTCCTTTGGTAGACCGATCTCGTCCATAGTCTTCACGCGTGTGTTAATCACACGGTACGCCATGTCATAACCGAGTCGCTGGCGCACGACGGAGGCACGGTAGCGGCCGAACTCGTTTTGGTACGCGAAGTCGACGTCACCGCGAGCATTGATACGATCCCATTCCTTGTCTGTGAGGAAGCTATTGGCGAACTCTTCCGTATCTTCCTTCGTGAGCTTCGGAGCTCCTTCCCAGATGGGCTGCAGCGTGCCGAATCGTCTCCAGCTAGGTGGGAACTCGGTAGGGATGTGAATGTCGGAGCATTCGCAGTCTATGCCTTGCTTCAGGAGAGCATCAGCGTCCAGATTCAGACCTATCGCGAGATAGCCTGTTTCTTGAGCATAGAGATAGAGGTGGAATTTCCCCGCACTGCTTTCGTAAATAAAGTCGATAGCACCAGCTTCATTAATCGTGCTGCGCTGTTCGTCGTCGGTGCAGCTGGCGATGATTTGCTCCATCTGCTCCGCGGAGAGAATCCCTGCTTCGGCATCCATGGGGACGAGCACGCCTGCCATAATCCAGTGAGGCTGATAGCCTGCATTGAGATAGATTTGGGGGCTGTACTCAGCCCTTGCTACACCGAGGTAGGGCTGTATAGAATCATATATGTAGTCACTCATAGTAGAATTATAGGGAACTCTACCACAAGACACTGCCTCTGGCGAGCTAAAAATACTAAAAATGAGCGATTAGGTGAAATAAAGTACTCGCCGCATGAATACTCAGAAATATTGTCATACACTCAGATGGCTCTACTTAGCGCGTTCAGGCGGATTTTACCTACATATGGTGGCATAAATTAGTTTGAGTTTATCTATATAATCTTGACAAAGTGAGGTATTCGCATTAAATTATCGCCCGCAACTTGGCGTTGCCCGCAATCTCAATTTCCATATCATGAGCGATTCTTCTACATACCCTAAGAGCTTAAAGTCGATCAAGGCCACATTACTAAGCCTTCCTTTTCTCTTTCTCAACTCCTGCCTCGTAGGCCCTGATTACGAAGCACCTCATATGCAGGTGCCTAACGCCTTCCGTGGTGCTCCCAGTTATGAAGAATCCATCGCGAACCTTCCTTGGTGGAAGGTGGTGAAGGGGAAGAATCTCCAGAACCTCCTCGTCGAAGCTTACCAGAACAACCGCGAACTGCGTGCTACTATAGCTAATGTGGAGTCCGCTCAGCAGTACATTCAGGTAGCCGCTGCTCCCATTTTCCCCTTCTTAGACTACGGTGCGAATACCAGCCGTGCGAACTCTGGTACTGTGAATCCCAACTCACCAGCGATCTCTGGCTCTACAGGCGCGTCCCTCTCTGCCTCATGGGAACTCGACCTCTGGGGTAAGACTCGTCGCGGTATAGAAGCCGCCGAGGCTGAGTATGTAGGCGCGGATCACCTCATGCGCTCCCTTCAGCTTTCCCTTCTGCGTCAGGTATCCACGGGCTACCTTCAGCTGCTCATGCTTGACGAGCAGCTACGCATCAGCCGTCAGGCTGTGACCTCTTACCGCAAGTCTCTCGACCTCTTCCAGGTGCGACTTGAAGGCGGTATAGGTAACAAGCTTGAAGTCGAATCCGCTACAGCGGCACTCGCAGCTGCTGAAGCGAAGATTCCTGACATAGAGTCACAGATCGTCGCTCTGGAAAACAGCCTCAGCATCATCATCGGACGTACACCTGGCAGTATCTCTCGTGGCAGCGATACCCTCGGTCGCTACGTGAGCTCCTCTTCCGTTCCTTCTGGCGTACCTGCGAACATCTTGGCTAATCGTCCAGACGTCCTTGCTGCAGAGCAAAATATTCGTGTCGCGAATGCGAACGTCGGCATCGCCATTGCGAATTTCTTCCCCTCTGTCAGCCTGACTGCTGGCTATGGTGCTGTCGCGCCACAGCTGCTGTCATTTAATAAGGCAAATGACTCATGGAACTTCGCTGCAGGCCTCACAGGCCCTCTCTTCCGTGCAGGAGTCCTCAGTGCAGGTGAGAAAATCGCGTACAACAATCTGAAGGCAGAACTCTCAACCTACGAGAACACTGTTCTCTACGCGATGGCAGAGGTCGCCACGACACTGACGCAGCGCACGAAGCTCCGTCAGATCATTTCTAAGCAGGAGAAGGCAGTCGTCGCCTACCGTCAGACGCTTGAGACCTCGCTCTCACTCTTCCAGAATGGTGTGGCTAGCTACTACGAAGTGCTCCAAGCTCAGCAGCAACTCTTCCCCGCGGAATTACAACTGGCCTCTTACCGATACCAGTATGCCGCGACCGTACCTACGCTGTACACGCAGCTCGGTGGTGGCTGGAAAAACTCTCATAAAGAGATACGCGAAGGCGCAGAGAATACTGCCCCTGACAAGAAGCGATAAGTTTCGTATCCTAATCACGCATCTCCATGTCTGAGTCGCTTTACATACCCGAGGGGGAGCAGGTTTCGCGCCAAGAAATCTACGAAGCCATTCTCCCTCAGTTAGAAGGCTTACTCAGCGCGGAGACGGATCGTATCGCGAACCTCGCGAATACAGCAGCCGTCCTGAAAGAAGCCTTTGGCTTCTTTTGGGTGGGCTTTTATCTGAAGCATACAGAAGACGAGCTCGTACTAGGCCCCTTCCAAGGACCTCTCGCCTGCACCCGTATTCGTAAAGGGAAGGGCGTATGCGGAACAAGCTTCGCCGAAGCTCGCACGGTCGTCGTGCCTGATGTCGACCTCTTCCCAGGGCATATAGCCTGTAGCTCTCGCTCACGCAGCGAGATCGTCGTCCCGCTCATTGCAGAAGACGGGGCTGTCTGGGGTGTGCTGGATATAGACAGCGAAAAGCTCGCCGACTTCGACGAGCTGGATGCTCAGTATCTTGAGCGATTAGTAGTGCTGCTGAACGCTTAATACGTTTTTTAGCTCTCCTCCTCGGGAGAGCTTTTTTCTTTCTCTGCTGCCGCATGTGCTGCATTCACTTCATGTTGCTCCAGCATATGAAGTGCGAGGAGATTTCCCCCCTTCGCGGCATGACGCAGCGCGATGATCGCGGCATCCATGTTCTTCTCTAAGAGGCGGCCTTCGAGTAGCACCATCGCGAAGACAAAGCTCGCTACATGGTCACCACTCTGGGCTGACATCTCCAGCGAGGCGAGATCCTTTGGTGTGCGAAGTGTGGCAAAGTAGAGTCGAGCCAGCTGCTGCTGCGCCTCGGCATGCCCAGCGGCTGAGGCGCGACGTAGGAGGTCAGCACCCTCACCAGGGTGTCCAGCCTTCAGGCATGCCATGCCTTTTAAGAAATCATCTGCACTCTGTTCTAATGTATACTCGGAATCGTCACTCATAAGAAAATACGGGCGGGGGGGGTGAAAAAAAATTAATAGTTGCGTGGCTCTACCCACAGACATTTCAGGTAGTCTTCACCATCGAAATCGAAGGGCATGAGTGCATGCTGTAGCTGGTGCTGGGGTGCTGCCTCACTGACCATCTCGGCGAAGTCTTGGTGGCTCATCTTACGACAATTACTCGTGCAGAGCAACCAGCCGTCAGGGTTCAGGCAAGCGAGCGCGAGGCTCACGAGCATGCCATAATCACGCTCAGCACGCCAGATGCGTCCCTTTTCATCGCGTGAGAAGGTAGGGGGGTCGAGGATGATGCCATCGAAGCGTCTTCTCTGGCGGGCGAAACGCTCCAGCCAGTGCAGGGTGTCTCCCTTACAGAAGTAATGCGCAGCAGGATCTAGGTCATTGAGCTGCATATTTTCCTTACACCAGTCGAGGCAGGGGCGTGCGAGGTCAAGCGTCGTCGTCTGCGCGCCTGATAGTGCAGCACAGAGCGAGAAACCGCCCGTGTAGGAAAAGGTATTCAGCAGCGTCATGCCTTCACGGCATCGCTCCATGACTTCTTGTCTGTTGTCACGCTGATCGAGGAAGAGTCCCTGAGAATAGCCCGCTGCCATGTCCATCATGTACTTCACGCCATTTTCGAGGATGACAAAGCGCGGATCACAGGGCTCACCTGCTACCTGTGTGGGGGCTTGCTTGTTATCGCGGTCAAGCTGCTTGAAAAAGACAGGTGCGCCAGAGGCTTTCAGCTCCTGAAGGAGAGCTGCTGGCATCTCGCAGTCCCGGAGTGACACGAGATAACGATCAGCCATGGCGTCTACGAAGACACCGTCCCACTGTGTGCCATCAAGGACGCGGAAGGCATTTGTGCCGCTCTCGGCGAGCTGGGCTCGTCTCTCGGCGGCAATAGAAAGGATGCTTGCGCTCATGTTCGCCTTTGTTCGCTTATGCAAGATGCGATTGAGCGATGCGCTGTATCGTCTCAGCCATGCTGCTGAGCGCATTAGCACGCGTGGACGCGAGGTGTTCGCGAAGTCCGGACTCATCAAGGCGACTGAGATCAGCAGAAGCGACCTCCGCGACAGGAAGACCCGAGAGCAGGCGGATGAAGAGGGCGATGAGCCCCTTCGTGATCAGAGAATCGCTGTCTGCATGGATGATGAGATTCCCATCGACGAGTTCACAGCCCACCCAGACGCGGCTCTGGCAGCCTTGGATGAGATTCTCTTCCTGACGGTACTGCTCAGGAAGAGCTGCGAGTTTGTGACCGAGGGAGATGATGTATTCATACTTCTCCATCCAGTCATCGAAGATGGAGAAATCATCAAGTAAGGCCTCAACGCGTGATTCGTAATTCATAGGAGAATATTCTATAGCAGAGCTTAAGCTTGGGATGTTGCCAGCGTGTAGAGGACGGCCTTCTGCGCATGGAGGCGGTTCTCCGCCTCGGCGAAGATCGCATCTGCATGACCTTCTAGCACCTCTTCGGTGATTTCGTAACCACGGTAGGCGGGCAGACAGTGGAAGACACTGTGCTTCGGTGCGGCGAGTTCGAGTAATTCCTTGTTCACCTGATAAGGGAAGAATGCCTGCTCCTTCGAGCCCTTCTGATCTTCCTGTCCCATGGAAATCCATGTATCGGTGTTAATCACGACGCAATCGCGCACAGCCTCCTCTGCATCTGTCGTGCAGATGATGCCATCATAGTTGAGTGCGGCTAGCGTGTCTTGCTTCGGCAGTGCCTCTGCGGGGCCTGCGAGCACGAGAGTGAAGCCGAGGTGCTTTGCCGCCCACATCCATGAGCGCCCCATGTTATTATCCACATCACCGAGGAAGGCGATCTTCATTCCTGCCCATGAGCCCACCCCATAGATTTCTTCTATGGTCATGAGGTCGGCAAGAATCTGGCAAGGGTGCTCAAGATCGGTGAGGGCATTAATGGTAGGAAGCTTCGAGAAGTCAGCGAAGTCGATGACTTCCTGCTGCTCGTAGGTGCGGATGACGGCACCATGAATCATGCGTCCCAGCACACGTGCGGTGTCCTTGATCGGTTCGCCACGTCCGAGCTGGATGTCACGCGTCGAGAGGAACATGGGGCGACCTCCGAGCTCAGAGATGCCTACTTCAAAGGAGACGCGTGTGCGTGTCGATGATTTCGAAAAGATGAGAGCCCATGTCTGCCCAGCTAGGGGCTGCTCAGCGTGCTGACCGCGCTCGCTCTTCAGGCGATGGGCGAGTGCTAAGAGGTCTTGGATGCTTTCGCGATTTAATTCTTCGATGGACAGGAGATTTTTCATATTCTTCATGTTCTTCGTATAGGGGAAGAGGTATGCTAAGGGTGATGGAAAGGGGAATTATACGTGAAAAATAGCTCGTGTAAAGTAAATTTTACAAACGCTTTTCTGTTAGCTCCGTGTTAAAAATTAATTCAAGCTTATCCCCAGCTGCTCAGGCAGCGCGATGCGCGGACGCTCCGTGAGTATCTCACCGCCATTTGTACCGACAGCGACCGTATGCTCGAAGTGTGCAGCCCAGCTATTGTCAGAAGACACGATGGTCCAGTCATCCGCGAGGACGCGTATGTGTGCCTTGCCCAGCGTGACCATGGGTTCGATCGCGAGTATCATGCCACGCTTCAGGCGGGGGAGACGGTAGTTCGGTCTGAAATTAGGGATCTGCGGTTCTTCGTGCAGCTTGCGACCGACACCATGACCGACCATCTCGCGGACGATGCCGTACTTGAAGGGCTTAATATAGTCTTCGATAGCGCCGCAGACATCGAGCAGGGATGCCCCATGCTTCGCCTCGGCTATGCCACGGAAGAGAGATTCCTCTGTCACCGCGAGGAGGCGGCGTGCTTCCTCAGAGCACTTGTTGTAATCACCGACACAGACGGTGACAGCGTTATCCCCATACCATCCATCGACGATAGCACCAGCATCGAGGCTGACGATGTCGCCTTCATGAAGGACGCGTGAGCCGCCTATGCCATGGACGACTTCTTCATTCACCGAGATGCAGAGCTGCCCTGGGAAGCCACCGTAGCCGAGGAAGGCGTTCCCGCACTTTTCACGTGCGAAGAGCTCCGCGACATAGCTATTGAGCTCACCTGTCGTGATGCCGGGGCGTACAAATTCCTGAGCATCCATGAGAATGCGAGCAGAGACTTCGCCTGCTTTTCTCAGTTTATTAATTTCATTCGGATTGCGTAAAGGGATGCGTTCGGCCATAGTGATGTGGGGTGTGATGTGATGAGAGAAGTATAGCGCAGCTGCATAAAAATGCAAATGCTGCGAATAAAAGCAACAGGGTCTTTCAAAGAAAGACCCTGTTTTTTAAGTTAATGATAGGTTGTACCTAGCTTATGCGGACAG
>CAYJNX010000041.1:0-15116 GCA_964371525.1 uncultured Akkermansia sp.
TTCGCTCATTTTTGAGATCACCTTTCTGGACGGACTAATTTTGCAAGGTCCCCTTGAGCTGAGGGCTTAGTGTGCCTTGCAGAACTCTTCGATGCGGTCGAGACCTTCCTTCAGCACGTCGAGAGATGTGCAGTAGGAGATACGGATAGCTTGGTCGTTACCAAATGCGACACCTGGAACGGCTGCTACCTTGTACTTCTCAAGAAGTTCATTGCAGAGGCTCATGGAGTCCATGCCTACACCGCTCATGTCGAGGAAGAAGTAGAATGCGCCCTTTGGCTCGATGACCTTTACCTTAGGAATGTTCAGAAGGCGGTCGTAGACGTACTTGCGGCGGAAGTCGTATTCTTCACGGAGGTCAGAGATGAATGCCTGATCGCCTTCGAGGGCTTCGATAGCACCGTACTGAGCGAAGCTTGTGACGTTCGAGCAGGTGTGGTCTTGGATGAGGCGGATCGCGTTTGCGATCTTCTGAGGTGCTGCGGAGTAGCCGAGACGCCAGCCTGTCATCGCGTAGCCCTTGGAGAAGCCATTGATGGTGATGGTGAGGTCGTAGAGCTCTGGGCTGAGTCCTGCGATGGAGATGTGCTCTGCTTCGTCGTAGACGAGGTGTTCGTAGATTTCATCAGCCATGATGAGGATGTCTTCTTCGATCGCTACTTCACCGAGGGCAAGGAGCTCTTCCTTCGTGTAGACAGAGCCTGTAGGATTGTTCGGCGTGGTGAGGATGATCATCTTCGTGCGAGGAGTCATGGCGTTTTCGAACTCTTCTGCGGTGATCTTCCAGCCGTTCTCAGCCTTCGTTTCTACGAATACGGGGACACCACCACAGATCTGAACCATGGATGGGTAGCTGACCCAGTAAGGGGCAGGGATGATGACTTCATCGCCTTCACCGATGGTAGCGGTTAATGCGCTGAATACAGCGTTCTTCGCGCCGGAGGTGACGCAGATCTGGTTGATATTGTAGTCGAGACCGTTGTCATTCTTAAGCTTGTCAGAGATGGCTTGGCGGAGCTGTGGGAGGCCAGCGGATGGGGTGTACTTAGTGACACCGTCTTCAAGGGCTTTGATTGCTGCCTGCTTGATGTTGTTTGGCGTGTCCTTGTCAGGCTCACCGCCTGCGAGGCCGTATACTTGCTCGCCGTTGGCTTTCATCTCTTTTGCACGGTTAGTGACTGCCAGTGTTAAAGAAGGCTCGAGCGCGGCTATATTCGGGGTGATGAAGTCCATTAGTGGTGTTCTATGTATGATTAGGTTTGAAATAGATAGTGCCCCCACGTGCGGGTGCGCTGGTATTTTAGCTTTTCGGGGGGTGTTTTGCAAGTAATTTTTTTGTTCATAAAATCATAGAAAATGCTTGACAATACTCTCGTATCTGATATCCTCACCCCCGCACTGCGACGGTAACGCAGTTTTATAATTATGAAGCCTGACTTTCATCCCAAGTACAATCCAGTAGTATTCGTGGACATCACCACGGGTCGCCGTTTCATCACACGCTCCTGCGCTACTTCTAAGAAAACAGAAGAAATCGATGGTGTTGAGCACTACGTGATCTCCTGCGGTATCACTTCCGACTCTCACCCATTCTTCACTGGTAAGAACCAGTTCGTGGATACGGAAGGTCGTATCGACAAATTCCAGAAGCGCTTCGGTGCGGTACGCCGCCAGAAGAAGCCAACTGCGTAAGTTGTCGCTTCACAGCATTTTTCACCCCCTTGCTTTCATCGGCAAGGGGGATTTTTTGTGTCTTGATATTGCGTGACTCGAAAGAACAATTGAGCCTTTTTTAGGAGATGTATGTAGATCTCGTCACCTTGCTCACGGCTCGTCAAGCATATAGAAAGATATGCTTGGCTCTTGGGTAGCTAGTGCGCTTGTTTTCGCGTCTTCTCTGTATGGACGCTTCGCGCTTGCCACGGAAGAAAATAGTCGCGCTTCGCGCGCGGTGTAGGAGCGTCAGTTTCTGGTGTGAACTCCATGCTGGGTTTGCTAAGCGGGCGTGTGTGGCTGCCGGTTACGATGAAACTGACGCGGCCATGCTCTACGAGCATGGCTTTTCTTTCTGGGCTCTGCCCAGACCCGGCAAGGACGCCGTCCTTGCATCCTGTTTAAGGGCAGTGGCCCTTAAAAATCCATTTAGGTGTCGCTTATGGGTAACTCAGGAGGGGCGATTGCGGTACTGCTCGGCGACTCGCACGTACTTGAGCGCGTGCTGGTAGTTCGCTTCTTCCGTGGCTTCATCCATGGTCTTGACGACTTTCGCAGGCGAGCCGAGCACGAGGCTGTGTGGCGGGATGATAGTTCCCTTGGTGACGAGGGCGTTCGCGCCGACGATAGAGCCATGCCCGACGACTGCTCCGTCGAGGACGGTAGCTCCCATGCCGATGAGGCACTTGTCCTCTACCTTGCAGGCGTGCAGGGTGACGCTGTGACCGACGGTGACGTAGTCGCCTACTTCGCAGCCGTAGTCGTCAGCGACGTGGAGGCAGGAGTTGTCCTGTATGTTCGAGCCCTTGCCGACGGAGATGAAGTTGATGTCGCCGCGTAGGGTGGTGTTGTACCAGATGGAGGCGTCTTCTGCGACGGATACCTCGCCGATGAGGTCGGCGCTAGCGGCGATGAACGCGCTGGCATCCATGCGGGGGCTGTGTTCGTAAAATGCTTCGATTACCATGCGCCGAGTATACACGAAATGGGCGCGGGGGTCAATGGCGAGACGTGCAGATGCTCATGCAAAAGTTTTTCTCCACCCGAGTTTCTATCTCACAAGGCAGTGTGCCGAGAAGGAGGCTTTTGAGGTCATCATCGAGCCCTGTGCCAAGGTACTTGACGTAGCTTTCCTTCCGCGTCCATAGGGCGGTGAAGGCGTGGCGCGGTGACTCCGCCGCGAGGATGTGCTCACACTCCGACTCATGGCAGACGTGGCGCATGAGTTCTTCATCGAGCGTGTCGCCGACGCTCTCGACATCGATGCCGACAGGTCTGTCGGAGAGGGCACAGGCGACGACTGCTTCACAGTGACTGATATTGAAATGCAGATGGGGCTGCTTCGCGAGGTAGGGCTTGCCATGAGGAGTGTATGCCCATGGCTCTTCTGGGTCTGCCCCTGCTACTTGCTGCATGAGCTCCTCGTAGAGCTGGTAGGCGAGAGCTCCCCTATGTCTGTCGGCTTCGCGCAGGAGGGCTATGAGCTGGGCGAGTCGCCAGCGCGGCAGTTTTGTGACGACTGCCGCGCTGCTGGGGCTGTGCTTCAGCAGGATCATATGGTCATAGGAAGTACTTAGACTCGACGAGTCTGCGCAGGAAGCGTTCCATGTATTCTGCTGTGGTGGATTCCCAGTGATAGCCCATGCGGTAGAGTACCTGCATGGTGTAGCTGTTGTCCAAGGGGATGGGGGCGAACTCCTGCCCATGCGCCATGTCTTGGTACGCGATGATGCTGGCGAGGTACTTCACCTTCTCGGGGTCGAGTTTTGCTTGGTTCAGCGCGATCTGGTATTCCTCTTCTTCCACGGCATCGACACGGAGACCGAGGCTGTTCATCGCGAGGATGACTTCGTGGAGCAGATTGGGCTTCGGGTGGTAGGGGTGGAAGAGGCAGCAGTTCTTCGGGGTCTTCGCGAGGAGGAGCACGCAGTGTGCTGTCTCGTCGATGGGGGAGAACTCCAGTTCCTCGTCGAGGATGTCATAGGGGCAGCAGCCCAGTAAGCTAAAGGAGCGAAGGCGACCCATGCTGCTGTTTGTCTGCGCATTGATCTGGAAGAGTCCATCGTTTTGGCGTGGTGAGAGATTCCCTACGCGCATGATCTTCGCACTGAGGTTCTTCTCCACGATGGCTTCGAGTATGTGTCGCTCAGCGAGGAACTTCGAGTTCGTGTACTGATTATCCAGATCCTGCCCGAGGTAGAGTTCCTGCTCTAGCAGGGCTCTGTCAGAGGCTATCTTCTTGTTCACGGATAGTCCGCTGACACTGATGGTGGAGACGTGGACGAGCTTCGCCTCATGCGTGAGGCAGAACTGAATCAGAGAATCCACGCCGTCGACATTCGCCTCCGCTATCTCCTGAGTCTGGGAGAAGTGCTTCACATTCGCCGCGCAGTTAATCACCGTGTCTACGCTGATATTCTCCGCTGCGTCTAGGCTCTTGAGATCACCTGATAGGGGGATGATGCGCGTGCCAAAGAGCTCCGCGTAGGAGTTCTGGAAGTAGTAATGCAGCAGGGTCTGCAATCGCTGCACGCCTGCTTCTTTCTCCTTGTCTCGCAGGATGCAGTAGATGCGAGGTGCTGCCTCATCATCGAGGAGCTGCTTCAGGATGTGGATGCCTAGGAAGCCAGTCGCGCCCGTGAGCAGGATGTCACCGAGCTCAAGGGTGTCACCTGACTTGAAGCTGCTGAGATTATTCTGCTGGAGCAGGGCATGGATGGCTGTGTAGTCGTACTGAGCGATTTCATCCAGTACGGGCGTGTTCTCACTGGTCTCTCCCATATGGGCGAGCTTGCGCGGCGTGGGATTGCTGAATAACTCACCGTAGGCGAGGCGTATCCCCACCTTTGCCGCGTCGATGATGACACGCGTGGCGATGAGTGACGTACCACCGAGGTCAAAGAAGCTGTCCTCCGCGCTGACGCGGTCGAGTCCGAGGATACGCGCGAAGCTCGCGCAGTAGAACTCTTCCTTCTCTCCTACAGGGGCGACATAGGCACGCTCCACTCCCTGACGCGTCGGGTCGGGCAGGGCACGTAGGTCTGTCTTCCCGTTGGGGGTCTGGGGGAGCTCATCCATCTGTAGCCAGAGGGAGGGGATCATGTAAATGGTGAGTTTCTTGCTCAGCTGCTCACGCATCCAGTCCACATCCATGGGGCGCTCAGCCGTGTAGTGGGCGCAGAGTTCTTCATTCCCACCGGGGAGCTTGCGAATGGTGATGGCGACGCGCTTGATTCCTTCGAGCTGCGACATGCAGCTTTCTATCTCGCCTAGCTCGATACGCAGACCGCGCAGCTTTACCTGACTGTCCTTGCGTCCATGTATCATGATGGAACCTTCGGGTGTCCAGTGGGCGTAGTCGCCTGACTTGTACACGCGTATACCCTTGTATTCGATGAACTGCTGCTGCGTGAGTTCTTCGAGCTTGTTGTAGCCTACTGCGACACCAGTGCCGCCTATGTAAAGCTCACCCACGAGCCCCGCTGGGAGCTCATTCCCATCGGCATCGACGATGTACTCGATGTAGTTAAGAAGGGGAGGTCCTACATCGAGGCGGTCAGAATGTGTGACATCGGCATTGTTCGAGGAAACCGTGATTTCTGTCGGGCCGTAGGCATTAAAAATACGTGCTTGGGTCATTCCTTGCAGGCGTCTGTGCAGCGCCTTCGGGTACATCTCACCTGCGACGACGAGAGCCTTGCACTTCGCCAGCGCATCGCTGAACTCAGGGAGATCCATGAACTGCATGAAGCGCGAAGGAGTCGCGCAGAAGCAATCCGCCCCCGTCTTCGCGAAGAGCCCCGCGAGCGCGATGGGGTCATGCGTCTGGTCATCATCCGCGAGGACGAGCGTTAGACCATTGAACAGTGGATTCACCACCTCAATGAGGGAAATATCGAAGGAGATCGTCGACACCGCCATCATGGCTGTCGCATCCTGCGCCATGTAGGCCATCATAAAGTTCGCAGGATGTGGCGTCAGGTAGTTGCAAATCCCCAGATGGCGTAGCATCACGCCCTTCGGCTTCCCTGTAGACCCCGAGGTATAGATGAGGTAGGCGAGATTTTCAGGCGCGATGCCCAGATCAGGATTCTGCTGCTCTGCGCTGAGGAGTAATTCCTCGATGTCAAGAGCGATACCTTCCGCGAATTCAGCGAGCTTGGACTCGCTCGTGATGATGAACTTCGCCTCGGAGTCCTCCAGAATATGGCTGATGCGATCCGCGGGATAATCAGGGTCACAGGGGATGTAAGCCGCACCCGCCTTCAGCACGCCGAAGAGGGCGAGGGGGAGGCGACTGTCGCGTCCGAGGAGTAGGGCGACGCGCATACCAGGCTTCACACCGCGGGCGATGAGCCCATGAGCGACGCGGTTTGCCGTGGCGTTAAACTCTTCGTAAGTCCACGAGCCATCGACGCTGACTAGGGCGGTCTTTTCAGGCTTGAGCCTCGCTTGTTCTTCCAGCCCCTGATGGAGCAGCTTGTGTGGTAGCTCGCTCTGCGCGACGCAGCGGAAGCCCTGCAACTGCTCTTCGCGAGCAGGGGTGACGAGGGAAAGATTCTTCGCGAGGGGAACAGACTGCTCCATCTGCTGCTGCAAGACGAAGTGCATGGACTTGGCAAAATGAGCCATGAGCTCCGCAGAATACAGCCCCTTGTCATAGCGCAGCGTGAGGGCATACTGCCCTTCCTTCCACTCGATGAAGACACCGAGCTTGAACATGGCCTTCTCCTGCGGCGGCGACAGAGGCTCTATCTCTAAGGATGTGCCCTGCACGCTGAACTCACCAACCAGCCCTACTTGGTACGCGTAGACGACAGAGGGTTTGTAGCCGTAGTCTGCCGCGATCTGCGCGTAGGGATAGTGCTCATGCTCCAGCGTGTCGGCGAGGAGCTGGGCGGTCTTCTCACCCCATTCTTGGATGGACTCATCACCGAGGCTCAGGGCGAGTGGCACGGTCTTGACGAACATGCCCATGGTGTCCGCGAGGCGAGGATCATTGCGCCCGCTGCTCACCATGCTGATGTACACCGACTGGTTGTTGACATAGCGAGCGAGGGTGACAGACAGGCAGGAGAGGAAGAGCTCCGCAGGTGTGAGCTTCATGCGCTGGCATGCCGCGTCTAGTGCCTGTGGCTCGATGAGCTCGATGTGCTCACCCTGTAGCCCAGCTTCTGCGGGATCGGTATCACCCCAGCCTTCGAGCTCTGTGCTGGCTTCGAAGTCGATGAGCTGCTGTGCGAAGAATTCCTTCGCTCGCGCCGTATCGGCTCGCATCTCCTCATCCAGTGCCTCAAAGGGGGAGAAGCCCTCCTGCTCGATTTCTTCTCCATCAAGCGCGGCGCAGAGCTGGCGTACGAAGAGATCCCATGAGTAACCATCAGAGATCAGGTGGTGGATATCTACCAAGAGGTGCTGGTACTCCGCACTTTCGGTAGAGACGAGCTCAAAGCGGTAGAGCGGGCCATGCAGCAGATCGAAGGGCGCGATGAAGGCTTCACTGTAGCTCTGGAGATCAGCCTCGCTGGTCGTGCTGACAGCGAGCGTCACAGGGAAGTCTTCCTGAACTTGCTGAGGCTGCCCCTGACTCGTGTCGAAGCGTATGTTGAAGGCCGCATGCGCGCCTAGAACGCGCTGGAGAGCCTTTTCTAGTTCTTCCTGAGATAGGGTGGCTGGGAGACGCAGGCGTGAGGGTAGATTGTAAATCGTCGACTCGGGGGATTTCAGACATTCGTAGAAGATGCCCAGCTGCGCGGCAGACAGGGGGTAGCCATGACCGAGTTCCTGCGTGGCTGGCGCATGGGTGGGAGAGTGAGTCTCGGCTTGATTTTCAGCGGCGAGCCAATGCGTGAGAATCTGGTTTTCCACATCAGCGATGCAGCCGTGGCGTTGTAGCTTTTTCGCATCAATGCGCACCTGAAAACGCTTGTACACCATCACGGCAAGCTTGATCGCGGAGATGGAGCTCAGACCCGCGTGCGCGAAGGGCGTACGCACACCTATGGGAGCACCACCGAGCAGCTCCCTCAGCATGGCGATGAGCTGTTCCTCCAGCGGATTGGGAGTACCGCTTTCTTCTACTTCGGTTACGCTGGGAGCTTCGAGTAAGGGGTCGGGAAGCGCGCGCTTGTTTACCTTCTGGTTAGGTGTCAGCGGGATGCTCTCCAGCTGGACGATGAACTCAGGCACCATATAGGCGGGCTTACTCGCCTCGATGAAGGCGGCGAGCGCTATCCTGTCCACAGGCTCGTCAGCGACGACGTAGGCTGCCATGAACTTCCCGCCATTCGGGCTAGAGAAGGCTTGGATGGTCGCATCCTTGATGCCCTCAAAGTCACGCACGATAGACTCAACCTCGGAGAGCTCGATACGGAAACCGCGTATCTTCACCTGCGCGTCGCGACGACCGAGGAATTCTATTGTTCCGTCTGTGAGCCAGCGCACGACATCGCCTGTGCGGTACAGGCGTTCGTAGCCTGTTTGTGAGTCGTAGGGGTTGCTTACGAAGGCTTTTGCTGTCAGCTCATCACGATTTAGATAGCCCTGAGACACCTGCGCACCTGAGATGAGCAGTTCCCCCTGCGCCCCTGGAGGTTGAAGCCTGCCTGCGGCATCAGCCACATAAAGCTTCGTACGTGACATGGGGCGACCGATGGGCATATGACGCACGCGCTTCTCCAGCGGGTAATGCGTGACGGCGATCGTGCATTCCGTCGGACCATAAAGATTCACCATCGTAAAATCCTTTGGCGGATCAAGCGGTACTAGAGCCTCACCGCCCATGGAGAGGTAGCGCATCGTCTTCACCTGCGCACTGAGGGCGAACTGGCGACCAAGCTGAGTCGTGAGGAAGGCATGCGTGATGCCGACTTCGTTAAAGTATTCTTCCAGCCCGATGAGATCGAGACGCATCTCGTCCGCGATGACATAGAGTGTACCACCAGCCATCAGCGGTGGATAATGGTCCATCATATGCGCGTCAAATCCGAAACTCGCGTAGAGCGGCGTCTTCACCGCCTCATCCATGTGGTAGAACTCATGTACCCAGCGAATGAGGCTCACCATGTGGCGGTGCTGTAGCGCACAGCCCTTCGCCTGACCAGTAGAACCAGAAGTATAGAGCAGGACATAGTTATCCTCAGGCTGACAAGCAGGAAGCTCCCTATCCGCCGCAGGGAGGGCAGGAATATCCTTGGTGAACAGCGTGTCGCCCTCGTATTCATTCACAAGCTCCCGTAACTCTTCATCGGCGATGAGCATGCAGGCTGAGGCATCCTGAATCATGTAGTTCAGACGCTCGCTCGGGTAATTCGGGTCAAGTGGCTGGTAGGTGCAGGCGCATTTCATCACGCCTAGAGCTGCGATGAGCATCCACTCTGTACGGTCAAGCAGCAGGGAAACGACCTGACCACGCTGCACGCCTCGCTTTGATAAATCCGCCGCGATAGCCGAGCTGAGTGCATCGACCTGCGCATAGCTATAGCTGCGATTCTGGAAGACAAGCGCGGTTTTCTCTGGGCGTAGGCGGCACTGCTCCTGAAAGAGACTGATGAGGGTGTCTTGCGATTCTTCGATGATGTCGCAGGGGTTGAATCCCTGTAGCACGCGCTGCTGCTCCTCACTGCTGGAGCGAATGTCGCACAGCAACTCACGTGCACACAGCTCGCGCAGGATCTGGCTGTAGCTCTCGCCTAATTCGCGGATGAGATCTTCGGAGAAGCTGTCGCGCGCGTAGGAGAAGAGGAGCTGGTAGTCCTCCCCCTGTTTGATGATGCGCAGAGAGAGCTCACCGCCTAGTGACAGATCGTCTAGCTCCTCCATACACAGGGGAGCTTCACAGAAGCTCCGATCCGCCGCAGGGGCTTCTTCAAAGGCGAAGAGCATCTTGCTGTCTATCCCCGTCGCTTCATTCAGCTCCGAGAGAGAGAAAACATCATAATTTCTCGTCTGGAATATCTGCTGCTGCGTTGCGTGCAGGTAATCCACTACTGATTCTATCCCTTCGCTGGACATGTATAGAGGGAGAGGCTTCGCGTGGAGAGCGACTTGACGCTGCGTCATCACGGAGCTGCGACCGTGGTACATCATGGAGAAGAGAGAAGACTTGTCATCATTCCATCGAGCCAAGCACAACGACCATGCCGCCGCAAAGTAAGTAGATGCACTTAATGACTGGGCGGAGCAGAAGGCATCCAGCCCCAGCCCAGCTGCACTCCACGACGATTTCAACTGCGCGTAGCCTATGGCTTCTACTTGCGCATCGGGGTGCGGGAGCGAGTCGAGTTCCAGTCCTTCAAAACGCTGCAAGAACCAATCGCGCGCCTCTACGAAGAACTCACTGCCACGCAGGTACTCATCGCGCAAGCAAGGAGCGAAGTTCGTCAGCAGCTCTGCTTGCGCGCTTTCGCCTCTGTAGAGGCTGTCAATGTCTTCGAGCAGCACCTGCAAGGCCCACCTGTCCATGATGAGGTAATGCGCTCTGATATTCAGGTAGGCACCGCTCTCCGTCTTCACAATACTCCACTGGAAGAGTTCACCATTTTCCCAATCAAAGGGGTGCTCCCACTGCTCCTTGTCGTGCTGCTGTGAGGGCTCTGAGATGAGGAGGGGGGTGGCATCGAAGTCTGGAGCGAGGAACTGCACGAGCTCGCCCTCATCTGTGCTCGTGACCTGAGTGGCGAGACCGGGGTGAAGCTCCGCTGCCCCCTTCATCGCCAGCATCAGCCGCTCGATGTCGACACTCGCGTCAAGCTGGAGGCGCACACGCAGCTGATGGCTGAACTCCTCGTGACGCTTCACACTCTCGATGTAGATACCTTCTTGAGTACGACTCAAGGGGTAAACATCGCGCTGCTGCCGCATGACGCGAGGGCGCGCAAGACAGAGCTCGACGATGCCACTGGGGGTACGTCCCTCCTCTATCATTTTCCTGCTGATGAACAACTCGCGGCAGCGATACTGCAAGGCCGCGACTGCCTCGTCATTCCCACCTAGTGAATAAAAATCAGCATCGTCTGCGACAGACTCGCGCTGAAAGACACGGCAAAATCCACGTGTGACATACAGCTGCATCTTCTCACGCAGCTCTTCTCCTGACCAATCGTTAAAAGGGGAAATCATAAAAAGGATAAATTTTCTCTCCTTAATCATCGCAGATTGGGGCGATGGAGTCAAGCCGAGCTTAGGTACGCATGGAAGATTGAAGAGTTCTTTTATCTTGACTTTATTTGTTGTTGAAATACAATAATGAGATGAAAGCTCTATCTTTATTCCTTGCTTTGTGCTCTGTCTCAGCTAGCGAGTATCCTACTCCCGCCCCTGAGCAAGCAGTAGAATCCCCCTGTCTTCCATGCCCTGATGAAGCTAAGGATAAACGTACTCCTATTTCGGAGGCAGATCGTGTCCGCGCGACACGTGAGCTGGAGGATCTACGCCACGCTTTGAAGACAGCGCATGAGGTGAAGGTCGCTCTGAAGGGCGGCGGGAAGGTGGACGGCAAGCGGATATCCTACGTTAAATATTTTCCTGTAGATAAAGAAAGTCGCGATCATCTGCTGAGTCTCTCGCAGCGTGCGCGCGTCGCAGAGTACTATAGCCCTGAGCCTGCTATGAACGAGGGGATCTGTAGATTAGAATTTTACGATGAACAGGGGAAGCGCGTGTATAGCTTCGAGGCGTTCGCAATTCGCTGTGATGAGAGAAAAGAAGCTCGTAGGCTTAAAGATTCGCTTATAGAGCTCAATCTAGCGGATTACAACTTTTATCGAGATCTGCTCAAGAAGATCACAGAAAACGATCTCGGTAATTAGACTATTGACGCAATTAAGCAGCTCCTGCCTGTAAGAACCCGACGATCTCGTCCTGCTCGCGACGCGTGGCAGGACAGCTGCGCTGGCGTGCATTGAGACGGCGGCAGCAGTCTTCCACCCCTGTGAAGCGGTAAGTCGTCAGTCCGAGGTCGCGTAGTTTCTCGATGCGGCGTTTTAACTCAGCGTAGAAGAAGAGCGGGAGTGGTGCTTCCTCGGCTATGGCGACGAGGTCGACATCGACGGGAGGCGTGAGCTTGCGCAGATTCTTGGCGATGCGGTTCAGACCAAGATCTTCCAGCATATCACGCATATTTGAGAAGAGGTATTCTAGAGGAATGGTGCGTAGAGGACAGGCATTCTCTAAGTAGGCCATGACACCCATGGCGATCTCGCGCTTGAAGGGTAGGGAAACCCCACCTTGCTGAGCGGCGTCATCAAGGAGGTCTTCCAGCCAGTCGAGGTCATAGTCGCCTATGACGCAGGATCCTGTCTGGAGCAGGGGTTTATTTTTCCTAAGCGATATCATGAAAGGTGTAACTTGGTGGGGTGCTCGTTAAGAGGCTAGAGGCTAGAGGTTAGAGCTTAGAGACTGAACTTGCGCTGCAAGGGGTCGATGACCGTCTTGCTTTCCATGCCGCGCACGAGGTCGATGAACTCATCAACATTCTGGAACTGCTTGTACACGGAAACGTAGCGTATGTAAGCGACGGGGTCTATGTTCTGCAGCTTTTCTATCACCTTGCGACCGATGATATAGGAAGGTACTTCCCTCTGGTGGTCGCGGTGGAGCTCGGCGATGATTTCATCGGCGGCGAGGTCGAGTTGCTCCATGTTCACAGGGCGCTTTTCGCAGGCCTTGATCATACCGCGAAGGATTTTTTCACGATTGAGCGACTGGTGGAGCTGATCGCGCTTTACCACGCGCAGCTCCGTGCGCTCGATCTGCTCGTAGGTGGTATAGCGGTAGCCGCAGCGCAGGCACTCGCGACGACGACGGATGCAGTTCGCATCCTTCGACATGCGCGAATCGATGACCTTGTCCTCGGTGTGGCTGCACTGCATACATCTCATGTCACTGATACTATCACAACAGAGAGTGGAGTCAAGCAGAAAACAGTGCTTTATAGACGATTTACCCCAATATTTAGATGCTGTGCGATTATTTATTATCCTGCAATGGGTAAGCTAATCATGAAGCAGCAGCCCCCCGTCGGCGATTCTTCCAGTCGGAGGTCCCCCGAGATAGAGCGTAGGAGGTCGCGCGAGAGCGCGAGACCGAGACCTACGCCCGGTTGCTTGCCTTTTTCATCCTTAGACGATCGTTGAAAAGGAGTGAATAAGCTGCGACGTAGCGCGGCTGGTATACCTGGACCTTTATCAGAGAATCGTATCTGTAAATCGCGGTGTGTTTGTAGCACAAAGATGCTCACGCTCGCCTGCGGGCTCTTCGCGTACTTGATGGCATTGTCCACGAGGTTCGTCAGCACCTGCTCTAGCGTGAGCAGGTCGGTGCGCAGCTGCACATGATGGCATCGCTTGTCCAGAGTGTACTGGAAGCTGAATCCCGCTTCGCGCAGCGGGAGCTCGATCTTTTTAAAAAGGGTAGGTAGTACCTCTCCGCACAGGCCTATGTCTTGGCGGCCGCGCGTCTTGCCACGCGTCAAGCGCGCGAAGGCGAGCACATTCTCCACGAGGTGATTCAGGCGCAGGCTCTCGCGGTGAAGCTTCTGATGGTACTTATCCACCGTGGCGGCGGGGAGCTCCTTGTTCTCAGCAAGCATCTCTGTGTAGAGAGTGAAGCTGGTGAGGGGGGTGCGCAGCTCATGCGTGACGGCAGAGACGAAGTCACTGCGCCTGCGCTCGAAGCGCGCGTAGATGAACATGAGAAGCGCGATGAGAACGACAGCTCCTAGGCTGAGCCCCCACGCGGTGAACAGCGTGCCGCGTAGGGCTTCCGATCGCGCCTGCGCGTCGGGGATGTCTATCTCCTCTCCTGGGAGGAGATTGAGAGGCAGAGGGGAGAGATTCCCCTTTTCATTATTCGGAGTTAATTGCAGGCTGGGTGAGCGGAGTCGTGGCTCGACGAGAGGGAGGAGTGCCCCTCCCAGCGCATCGACATCAATGAAGAATCCCTGAGCCGCATGACCATGCGTCGTGGGAATGGAGCGCATGTAGATGAGCTCACTATCGCCATGCCAAGAGAAGTAAGGGCTAGGCTCAGCGGTCGCCATGATAGGATTGCTGAAGTCCGTATCCTCCATTTCGTACACGGTAAAGACAGGTGTCTGACTCACCGCATCGAAGGTACGCTCTGCTAGCGGATCGAAGTGGGAGGCGTCAGGGTTGTAGGCCTTTCGCTTCATCGTGTCCATGACGAGGGTCTTTTTCGACATCTCGCTGCCGAAGTCCTTCGCCTCGCGCGGGTAGAAGAAGCCAGCTGGGCTCATCAGGAAGAAGCCCTTGTTAAAGTCCGCGCGCTCGTCATGCGGCACGTCATAGTTCGCCAAGCTGAAGTTCGGCATGCCGTCGTCTACCTTCGCGATCTCCTGCGCGAGGAGTCCTTGCAGCTTCGCGTCGACGCGAGGGAGAGACAGCTTCATGAGGCGTGCCGTCTGGCTGCGCTTGTCGATCTCGATGAGCTTGCTCTCCAGACGCGAAGCCTCGATAGACAGCCACGCGGCTGCGAGAAGGCAGAGGAAAATGAAGCCCCCCGATATGAAGTAAAATCGCTTATTCATGCAGGTTTCTTCCAGATATAGCCGCGACCGCGTATGTTTTCGATATGCTGTGCTGCCGCAGGGCGCAGCTTTTCCCTCAGTCGCGTCAGAGTGACCGCCACCGTGCGTGTCTGGCTAGACAGGCTGTTACTGCCCCAGATACGAACCAGCAGTTCCTCCTGAGAAATAATACGATCAGGATGCGACAGGAAGTAGCGTAGCAGCTCAAACTCCTTCTCCGAAATCTTCTCCGTACTCCCATCATCGAAGAACAACACACGCTCATCACCGCGCAGCTCACCACCGGGGAAGCTCAGTGTCGCACGCATCCCCACCTCTCTGCGTGGGTAGCGACGCAGCACGGCATTCACACGAGCGAGCAGCTCCGCAATGCTAAAAGGTTTTGTGATGTAGTCATCCGCGCCACGCTCCAGCCCCTTGATGCGATCGGGCTCTTCGCCTCGTGCTGTCACCATGATAGACGGGATGCCTGCGCATTCCTTTTCGATGAGTTTTAAAAGCTGGAAGCCGTCAATCTCAGGCATATTCACATCCAACAGAGCGAGGTCAACTGGCTCGCGCAGCAGTAGCTCAAAGGCCTGCCTTCCGTCCTCTGCCTCCAAGACGCGGTAATCCTTAGCTCGGAGAGCATCACAGACAATGTCGCGAATAGCCTCATCATCTTCGGCTACGAGAATAGTGCGTTCCATCATGAGCCTATTCTAGCATGCGAGGGTAGGGGGGAGCAAGTTTTTCTCACCTAGGGGGAGCACCTAGGAGAAAACAGGCATGAAAGAAAGCAAGAGAAATAAAAAAGGCCTCGCTCTTTTGGAGGGGAGCGAGGCTTGGGTGAGATGTGATTGTGAGCGTTTTTTTT
>CAYJNX010000042.1:0-5262 GCA_964371525.1 uncultured Akkermansia sp.
CAGTCCTTCTCACCGCGCATAGCGATGGGGTCAGCGCGGTCGATCTTCAGCACGCGAGTGTAAGCAGAAGCTGCCTCCGCGAACTGTTCATGCTTGATGTAGTGATTCGCAAGCAGGTGGAGATGTTTCTTCGCTTGTGGATGCCCTTCGCAGATAGTTTCAAGGGCGAAGGCAGCGATGTCGTTCAGATTCAGATCGGATGCTGCTGCAAAGAGAGTTTCGTTTGCAGAGATGGAATAAGGGTCTTTTTCTAATTCGTCTTCAATCGTGACGATGGTCACCTCTGGATTCTTACGCGTCGTCGTGAGGCGCATACCCCCGAATAGGGATGACTTACGGCTAGATTCTGGAGCATTCTTTACGGCGCAGGCTCGTAGTACTTTGCGCCCATCGAGGAAGCCTGGTGCTTTGTTTATGAGAGTCTTAAGGATGCTGATGGCATACTTGTAGTTCTTTGTCTGGACGGCCTGTTGAGCCTTCTTCCAGAGACCAGCCTGCTCGATATTGAGCTCGCGTTCTGTGATAGATGTGATCATAAAAATGAATGGGAGAAAGGACAGATAAAGTGTAGTGCCGTGGATTTAATCGGCTAATGCTATTTGTAGCATAAATGCCCGCTCATTTCAATCTTGATTTTTAAAAAAAAGTTGCGACAATGGTTCTCACATGAGAGTAGATGCATTATTGAGTCGCTATGGATATTGTTCCCGTCGTGAGGCTACGTATTGGGTGAAAGCGGGACGCGTTGTTTATCAAGGTGAAATTGTTGAAAGTGCGGCGGCGAAAATCAAGCTCGATGAGGTGCTCGTCGATGGGAAGCCTGTACCTTATCCGCAGGGGCTTTACATCGCGATTAACAAGCCTCTTGGTTATACATGCAGCCACGATGAGGCTGGCGATATCGTCGATGACCTCGTCCCTGCCCAGTGGCTGCGCCGCAAGGGTGGAGTTCAGACGGTAGGGCGACTTGACAAAGACACGAGCGGTCTGCTCCTACTCACAGATGATGGCGCATTCGTACATGCTCTGACGAGCCCGAAGCGTCATGTGGGGAAGCGTTACCGCTTCATAACTGAGCATCCTGTGCCCGCCGAGGCGGTAGAACTGTTCGCATCGGGGGAGTTTATGCTCGATAAGGAGCGTCACCCCTGCCTGCCAGCAGAGCTGTGTATGGATGAGGGCTCAGACTGCGAGGGGACTCTTCTACTGCATGAGGGGCGTTATCATCAGGTGAGGCGTATGCTCGCCCAGCTAGGCGCTCCCGTGAAGACTCTGCATAGGGAGGCTATAGGTAGCCTAGAGCTCAGCGCACTTGATCTGGAAGATGGGGAGTGGGTGGAGATAGATCCTGCGATGTTCACGTCATGATGCCGAGACGAGATGCCCCCATCTCAGTGGTGGAGGAGTTCGACATTCTCTACGAAGATGAAGATGTCGCGGTAGTGAATAAGTCAGCTCCGCTGCTGACCCACCCTGCGCAGCTGGAGAATGAAGCGAGCCTATGGCAGGGACTTCAGCAGCTCTACTGCTATGATATAGCCGTGGGAAATGCTCTCTCACTAATAAATAGGCTGGATAGGGAGACTAGCGGGATTGTGCTCGTGGCGAAGCGATTAGAGGCAGCCAGTTTTCTCGGACGCGCGATGCAACAGCGACTCATGAAAAAGTCGTACCTCGCGGTCGTCCATGGCTGTCCGAAATGGTACTTTACGAGCTGCCGCGAGGGAATCTTACGCATGAGTGATGTGACTGAGTCCGAGGTGCGCGTGCGCCAGTGTACTCATGCGGAGGGGAAGTACTGCCATACGGATTTTAGAAGACTCAGAACAGTAGCTGCGCGAGAGGGGAGACCTCAGCTGAGTCTCATATCCTGTCAGCCCCACACAGGGCGCATGCACCAGATACGCGTGCACCTAGAGCATCTGGGTTATCCCATCGTTGGAGATAAGATTTATAGTACGGATGGGCAGGCTTATCTGGACTTCATCGCGCAGGGCTGGACAGAGGCACTGGCTCAGCAGCTTATCCTACCACGCCACGCACTGCATGCAAGTAGTCTTGAGTTCCCCCATCCTCAGGATGGACGAATAGTGCGTGTGGACTGTCCGCTGCCAGCGGATATGGCAGATTTATTGAAATGAAAAACGGATCTCCTCGCGAAAAGAGATCCGTTAGAAGTGTTATGAGCTTTTTTAAGCTTCGCACTCACCTGGAAGGCATTCGCCTGTGATGATTTCCTCCATGGTCTGGCGGCGGCGGATGATGCTCCATGTGTCACCATCGACGAGTACCTCGGCTGCGAGGGGGCGAGAGTTGTAAGTGGAGGACATACTGAAGCCGTATGCTCCAGCACTCATTTCTACGAGTACTTCACCGGGCTTCACATCGGCGACGAGGCGGTTCTCGGCTTGGAAGTCTCCAGACTCACAGACAGGGCCTACGAGGTCTGCTGTGACATCGTCACCTGTGTGCTGTGTCGCTGGCCAAAACTCGTGGTAGCCTTCGTAGAGAGCAGGGCGGATAATGTCATTCATGCCTGCATCAATCATTTTGAAGAGCTTCGCTTCGCCCTTCTTTTCATAGAGGCAGCGCGTGAGCATCGCTCCTGCGTTACCGACGAGGCGACGGCCGGGCTCGATGAGAATCTTCAGCCCGAGATCTTTGAGACTGGGGATGATAGCGTCAGCATAGGACTGAATCGTGATGTGATCTGGGTTAGCAGCCCACCACTCTGGCTGACCAGAAGCGAGGCAGCCATCATAAACGATGCCAATGCCTCCACCGATGGAGAAGAACTCGATGCCGTAGAGTTCCTTGAACTTGAGAACGACTGGGCTGACCTTCTCAATGGCCTTCACGAATGGGGATACCTTCGTGAGCTGGGAGCCGATGTGCATCTGAAGCCCCTTGATCTGGAGATTAGGAAGCTCCGCGGCGATGATGGCGTAGGTTTCTTCGATGCGTGTGATGTCGACGCCAAACTTGTTCTCATTCGTGCCGGTGGTGATGTACTTGTGCGTGTCCGCGTCGACGTGTGGATTCACACGGACGGCGACGGGGGCTTTCACGCCCATTTCTCCCGCGATGCGGTTGATTTCGCGTAGTTCGTTCAGGGATTCGCAGTTGAAGCAGTAGATTTCCTGCTCCAGAGCGTAGCGGATTTCTGCTTCCGTCTTGCCGACACCAGCGTAGGTGCAGAGCTTTGCGTCGCCGCCAGCGTTCACGATGCGCCAGAGTTCGCCGCCAGAGACGATGTCGAAGCCGACTCCCTGCTGGGCAAAGAGGTTTAGGATAGCCTTGTTCGAACAGGCTTTCACCGCGTAGGCGATGTGGACGTCGAGTGGTGCTAGTGCGCGCTGGAACTCGGCGAGGTCGTCCATCATAGTCTTCTTACTGTAGACGAAGACGGGGGTGCCGACGGTGTTTGCGATGCTGTTAAGGTCTACTCCTTCGCAGTGGAGTGAGCCATTGATGTATTCAAATGAATGAGCCATAGAATGTGTTTGATATGTTGTGTTATTGTTTAGAAATGGGTAACTTGCTGCCGCTGTCATCTGAGATCATCGTCGCCATCCAAGAAAGATCCTTGGAGTTTTCAAACGCGAGCTTGATCAGCACGGTGATGGGAACAGCTAAGAGCATACCTATAGGACCGAGAATCCAGCCCCAAAGGATGACAGAAAGGAGTACGACTGTCGTCGCGATACCAAACTGCTTTCCGAGGAAGAGTGGTTCTATTCCATTACCTATCATGAAGTTGATGAAGATATAGCCCGACAAGACGATGAAGGCATCACCCCATGTGTTCATGAGCAAGGCGAGGAGAATAGGAGGGATGGCCGCAGCTATAGAACCAAAGGTGGGAACATAGTTAAGCACATAGGCGAGTACCCCCCAGAGGAAGGCGAAGGGGACATCCATGGTCGCACAGAGAAGCCATGCGAGTAAGCCTGTGAATAGGCTGCTGACGGTCTTAATGAAGAGGTAGCGCTGGATGCCGAGCAGGGCGCGCAGGACCTGATCTTTTCCTGTGTCGCTGCTGGTGAGTTTTTCCATGTTGCGCTTGAACAGGGGAGCTTCTCCTAGGAAGAATGTCATGAGAATGAGCACGACAGCTGTGAGTGAGGTGAGGGTGAGGATCTTCCCTGTCAGCATCTGGACAAGCTTTAAAATCTGCTGCGTATCAAACATCTGCTCAGGAGCCATGATCATCTCACGCGTCTGATCCGCGAGACCGAACTGCTCAAGCCACAGCATCAGCTCGTTGTATTTTAACTGGAATTTGCCCGCGAGCTCCCCCTGTATGCTCTCGATGAGGTCAGACGCTAAGAAATTGATAAAGCTGATAATGCCGAAGATAACAGCGAAGTCGATGAGGACGGTGAAGGTAACGGCTAGCCAGTGGGGGAAGCGAAGATAGCGACGCAGTACGTCGGTGATGGAGTAGCTGACGATAGCTAAAAAGCTAGCAATGATAACGGGGAGGACAATGTCGCGTGCGTACTGGACGCTGAACAGTGCCATCATGGTAAGTACGAGGATGAGGAGAAGGTGTGCGCCTTCTCCTAGACCATCGCGTTGTTTTCCATTTTTCGGGGTGGTTAAGCTAGCCTTATCTGTCATGTGCGCGCGTATTCTACCGCTTTATTTATTTAAAATCAAGCTGAATTCTACGTGCGGACTTATTATGACTTATTACTCGTAGACATTGATCTGAAGACTGGCGTGTGACCATCGACTGGGCTTTTTCTGTTTCGCGTCTGCTGATCCTTTCTTCGCTACCGTCTTTTTGATGCGTGAGCTAGAAACAGCACGTGCGACTACCTGAATCTCATCGATGCCAGCGGGCCCTTCGATGACGAACTCAAAGTGTGGGTTATCCGCATCGGGAATCATCGTCCATACCCCCGCGGGGATGGTCTGGGAGATCTGCTGCTTGTTCGGATAAAGCATGGAGCTTGTCCCGTCCTGTTCGCGGCAGAAAATGAGCAGATGGCAGTTCTCGGGAGAAAATACCTGGAGAATGAGCTTGCCGCCGATAGGAATGTCGTGGCACTCGTCATAGATGTTCACCTGTATCTCAAAGTCACGTGGGATGCCTGTTTTCGGAGTACCCGCGATGGGCAAGAAGGGGCGGATACAGTCCTGCCCGAGGGCAACGGCTGGTTTTGCCTTTGCGACAGGAGTCGAAATGGGGGTGACTTCTTGCGCGGCTGGCTCTTCGACCACTGGCTCTGGCTCTAGGGAAATGATGGGCTCTTC
>CAYJNX010000042.1:5362-14739 GCA_964371525.1 uncultured Akkermansia sp.
GCGCGGCTGGCTCTTCGACCACTGGCTCTGGCTCTAGGGAAATGATGGGCTCTTCGACCACTGGCTCTGGCTCTAGGGAAATGATGGGCTCTTCGACCACTGGCTCTGGCTCTAGGGAAATGATGGGCTCTTCCACCACTGGCTCTGGCACTAGGGAAATGATGGGCTCTTCCACCACTGGCTCTGGCACTAGGGAAATGATAGGCTCTTCGATCACAGGCTCTGGCTCTAGAGAAATGATGGGCTCTTCCACCACAGCAGCAGGGGCTGTGTAGCTGAGTCCGAATCCTAATTCTTCAGGAAAGACGCTTGAACAGTCGATGTCTTCACAGGGATCAGATGCAGCTGCACCTTCAAGGTAGATACTCAGACGACCTGCTGCCAGATAGGTGACATCGGCGCGCATGCGCACAGGGTGTGTCATGGGTGCGTCATTGATGGTCGAGCCATTACTTGACCCCTCATCGCGAATGTAGAGCTCATCGCCTAGCTTACGTATACTGAGATGATGGCTTGATAGCTCCATGAACTCAGGAAAACTCCACATCATCGATTCGCTACGTCCTAGGGTGACGACATGACCATCAGGCCAATGATCGATCTCGTATTGGGCGATTTCTTGTAGACTATCGTAGAGTGAAATTGTTCTCATGACTCTTAAATTGAAGCATAAATGGGGGCTGGATACAAGAACGAATTACACGCTCATCTTAGACAGGAGCGTTTTTAATAGAGCGAGACAGGCTGGGCGGTCTATTTTTTCACTTGCTGTACGTGGCAAGAGACCAGGGCAGTGCGCGATGAACTTCGGGCGTTCGTAGGGTGTGAGGTGTTGATTACAAAGATCAGCTAAGCTGTGGCTTAACTTTTTTTCGCCTTCCCACAGTAGTCCGACGCATTCGCCTAGTTCAGGGTGGGGGTAGGGGAGCGCGGCAGCTGTCACGCCTGCCTTTGAGAGGAGGGCGTGCTCCACGCGCTCAGCTTGGATTTTAATGCCTCCGCTATTGATTATGTTATCGGCGCGACCGAGTATGTCAAATGAGCCGTCTGGCTGAATGTGGGCGAGATCTGTACTCACCAAGCCATGGATGCCTAGGATACTGTCATTAATGACGAGGCGTTTTCCTTTATCTAGTGAGAGCTCTACCCCTGTGAGTGGGGAATAGGATGGCTGGGGAGGGCTGGCATTCACCTGACGTAGTGCGATATGCGAGTAGGTCTCCGTCATGCCGTAGGAAACGTAGACGCGTCCAGTATGCCGACGCAGAGATGATTCCAGTTTTTCTGGTACAAAGCCCCCGCCGAGGAGGAGACAGCGGATGCGACAGAGATCCGTGAAGGGGGTCTTCGCTGCTTGTTGCGATACGATGGGGGCGAAGTCGAACTGCTCGTTTTCTAGTGAACTATCGAAGAGCTGCGAACTAGGGCTTCTCAGCGTAAGCTCCAGCCCTGCGTGCAGGCAGCGCAGTATCATCATCTTCGCAGCTATATAACTAAGAGGTAGGCGTAGGAGTACGCGCTGCCCCTGCTGGAGCGCGAAGAAGTCGCAGCTGCGCTTAGCACTAGCTATGAGGGCAGACTTCGCTGCGAGGAATTGCTTCGGTGCTCCTGTACTGCCCGAGCTCTGGAGTTCTATCGTGGCTTCGTCTGAGAAAAAATCCGAGAGAAAGCACATCAGCTCCTCATGCTGCTCCGCTCTTAGATGCGGTAGAGGGGCGATGTGAGATCTAGTCGAGTGAGCAAGGATCTGCTCCTTGCAGAGGTATTCCCCATTGATGAGTATTCCTTTAATGCTTGTCATGCTCTGGTAAATCATGTTGGGACAGCGTTTCTTCGGCACTCGCTAATGCGAGGCTCGCGAGGGCAGCTGTGCAGGGGGAGATGATGACCACCATCACAAGGTAGGGCAGGAAGGCATAGGTGTGGTAGAATACGAGCACCACCGTGAGCGTTAATCCTATGCAGAAGGTGATCCAAGCTATCTGCATGATCCAGTTGGGGATGCGACGCGTACCCTGATGGAGGAGGTTCACGCGACGTATGAAATGCGCCGATGCTACGTAGCCCCAGTAGATATTAAACACAGGAATGAAGAACTTGAACACAAACTCTATCGAAGAATCTATCCACATCAGTGAGCCATTCTCATCCTCTGGCTCAGTAGGGAGGTGCGGGGACTTCCACAGCATGGTCAGGCGTATGAGAAGTATCAAGAATATCGAAATGGAGGCGAAGCAGTAGATATAGAAACTCGTTGCAGGGAATACAAAGAAGGTTACTAGACTCAGCGCACCTAAAATACCGAGAACGCGGCAGATCTTGAACCATAATGGGCGGTAGCAGTGGTACCAGCTGCGTGTGCGCTCATTGCTATGGCGTGCAGAGATAAAGCTCAGCTTCGCAATAGAGTGGGACTCGGAGGAGCTATCCCCCATGATGCACAGAGTCGAAGCCTTGAGACTAGAGGATTCCACCTTGTCGATGACCTCCTGTGCGGTGAAAGGACCTTCGATGGAGCGGTCAGGAGCATTAGTCCAGATGCAAGTCTTAGATTGCCCAAAGCGTCTGAACCACAGCTCCTGCATTTCTCGAATTTGGTTGATCCCCATATGGATAAGGATAGCAATAAGACCCCATGAACAGAGCGCAAAGAGCGGCATCATCATCAGAATCCCCCCCGTGCTCGTGCTCAGATTCCAGAAACCATGAATGATGATGGAAACGATGAGGAAGAAAAGGAAGGACGGGCAGAAGAGAGCCCTAATCAGGCTACGACCCCGCATACTATTCCACAGCGCACCACAGGTAATGGCAGTCCACGTCACATGTCCCGCCGTCAGGAAGAAGAAGGAGCGCGTCGCCATGAGAGTATGCGCCTTTTGGAAATTAAGACTCGTCAGCCCCTCCGTGTGAATATGAGCATGCAGACTAGCAAAGGCATAGCCAGTACTCTCGACGATGGTGAAGCCCGCGCCCACAGCACCGCCCAGCAGCATGCCAATGAGCGGCGAAGCATTCCTTCTACCCGCATGACCAGCGAGCAGAAGAGTGGCAGCCACCTTTGCTGGCTCTTCGATGATCCCCGCCATGAAGGGTGAAGTCCCGCTATCAAACACCGATAGCAAAAGCGTGAAAATAATAGCCAGTAAGCCACCACCACCCACCATCTTGACGATGCGTAGCATGGACTGATCGCGCCAGAGATTGAACTCCGCTAGCACGCAGACAAGGCTGAGCGGAATCGCCATGCTCTGAAGAAAGATAGAGCTCGCGAACAACTTCTCATTCTCCAAGTCTATACGCGCCACATGTTCCATGATCATAAATATAACCACGCAGAAGAGAATATTCATCATCATGATGAGACTACGCCATGGGAACCTCCATCGCGCATCTATACTACAGAGGTGAGGCGTTGTGTGCGTGCCGCCCGAGCAGAAAAAGTCCGTGAAAGACCGCTGCTCATGCACCGTGAGGAAGTCACGAATGATGGCACGCAGCGAGAAACTAGAGCGGTGAGCGGAATCAGACATGGAGAGAAAAAAGGAGAGAGAAGAAGGGGGGGGAGAGGGCAAGCTCAGACAGAGAGGAGGAGACGCTCAAGGTCATCGGGCACATGAATCGCGCCTGAGAAGTACAGAGCTGCCTCTTGAGAGTAACGACTCTTACGATTTGCCATATCACTGTCCTCAGTATGGTAGAGAAGCAGATTCTTCACCTCCAGCTGCTCTGCCATCATAGCCGCATCGGCGGCGGTGCTGTGATGCTTCTCATAAGGCTTGAAACGCTCCGCCTCCTCCGCGAGACAGAACGCCTCACTGAGCAGCCAAGCTGCACCCGCGACGCGCGCGCGATTCTGCTCCTGAAGAGGCTCATCACCGAGACAGACGAGACGTGATCCATCCGCAAGGATGGTTTCAAAGCCATATTGCAGAGCCTTCGAGCTCCCCAGATCAAAAAACTGTATATCCCAGCCACTAGCCGAGACACGATCCTCAGCCTGCACCGCGTGGAAGATAATACGCTCACCGAAAAGAGCGCAGAGCTTTGCAGGAAGCATCGCACGGCATATATGTTCTAGTAAATCTAGAGCGACATGATGTGAAAAAATAGAAAAATTCCCCACATAGCCCCCCTTTTTCATCAGCTGCGCAACCATACGCACGATCCACACACCGCCGAGGAGGTGGTCTGTGTGCGCGTGCGTGATGAGCATACTCTCGATAGAAGAAATAGAAATGGCAGCATCCTCAAGCTGGCGCAGAATACCATTCCCCCCGCCCGCATCCACGAGGAGATGACGCCCCTCATTATTAAGAGAAAAGCAGGTATTGAAACACTGAGTGACCGTGGCATTTCCAGAGCCGAGGATGACAAGTTCTTGCATGAATCATAGATTAGCATATTTATTCCCAGATGACAAGAGAAGAGTAAAGATCTTTTAAGTATTGGTAGTATTGCTTATACGTCGAAGTGTACTGAATAGACGAAAGAAAAATTAAAAAATATCAAAAAAGATGTTGACTTCTTAGTCTTCCTTATGTATACTGACCTCAGCAAGCGTAACAGCTTCACCTAATAAATCGCGGGATGGAGCAGCCAGGTAGCTCGTCAGGCTCATAACCTGAAGGCCGCAGGTTCAAATCCTGCTCCCGCAATCACAAAGAGGCGTTCAATAGTGTACAATCTAACACTGTTGAACGCCTTTTTCATGTGTAACATTTTACGGACTTATCTAGGAAAAAGGTAAAGGAAAAGACCATCTCTATACTATTTAAATTGAAGATGTCACTAGTGTTCCGTTAAATCTTTACACACTCGTCAGAATCAACTAAAAGACAGCTATATACAGCATTTTATAAAGTAAACGGATTTAAATTACGGCTGCGCATGATTTATAACATGCACAGACATGAGCCAAGACAAATACATATTTGCACAGCTAGTTTACTTTTTAGAGGAAACGAAAGTATAGGATTACGGAGATGTAAAACTAAAGTATTGTTAGTAAGTCTTGTATATAATATGAGAAGCTTTGGGTTTTTATGTAGAACAGGAGCATTGTGTCCTCAGTTCTAAAATAAAGGCAAAGTGGGGACGTTTATCTCGCAATAATGAGAAGATTTCGATAAATAAGCATCCATAATCAAAATTTTGAAAGCTGCATCGATGAAAGTGCAGATTTATTCCAAATAAATTGGTACAAAAATCTAATTGCGAGAACCTGCCATTAGGGAATGATGCCATACAAAAGCCCCGCTCTTATCATAGAAAGCGAGGCTCTTGAAATGATGCTTAAATGCTAGGCTTAAATTGCCTTGCGACGACGACGGGCGAGCAGCCCTGCGAGTGCAAGTAAGCTTAAAGTGGCTGTGCTGGGCTCTGGTATGGCTGGTATGGTAGAGCCAGTCAACACTATGTCTCCATTGGCATTATAGACCAAGTAAACATTTGTTAAGTCTAAATTGGAGTTGAAGTACTTGGAGGCAAGCACGCCCTTGGCATCTACCCCATCAAAGGTACCACCTGTTTCAGAAAAGAAGAGGTTTGTGCTTGAGGTAAGCCCATAATCAAGCTCTGAGAAGAGTACAATTTCAAAGTACATAGCACCAGCTTCAAAGATTAGATGCCCTGCTTCTGCAACTTGGTTGCGTTCTATGAGGTCAAGGTTATCAAATTGTAGAGTCACTTGTCCTTCACCTATGATTTGTAGTGAGCCGCCCTCCAGAGCAGTACCGCTGCCCATGATGTCGCGGCTCGCGTCTACCAGAAGAATCGTGCTCACCTCTAAACGCAAATCACCATTGATGCCCGCATTGCCTGAGATGTATTTACCTGTTGCCGCGTCGTAGTTACCAGCGCGCATATCGAGCGTGGCACCGCTTTGAACGACAAATGTTTTAAAGTCGCTCTTGTTGGTGGCCGCACTTTCTTTCGCTAGCACTACGGTGCCAGCCTCGACTACGAGCTGAAGGTTGCTCGCTGCATCTGCTGTGGCTTTGTTTTCTTGGCCGTTCGTATCGCTTAGCATGAGCGTGCCTTCCCCCGTCTTGCGGACGGTGTTGGTGCCTGTGTAATCTCCTTCTACAACGTGGATGCCATCTGCTGCAATATTGTGGCGACCTGCAAGCAAATCGAGGTCTTGATTATTCTGGGTAAAATCAACTGTAGTACCAGCACCTGTGTGCACTTCATCAAACTCGACAAATTTTGCGTTGGCTAAGTTCTCATACTTCGTCTTGTCATTGAAGACAAGTTGGCGATTCCCTTTAACTACTGCAGCATCAGCCTGATAGTTGACTCCATCTGACGTTAATTTAGCGCGTTCTAGGTCTGCATTTAATGCATCCATCCAAGATTGCGCCCATGCATACATCTCTTCATTTGGATCATATCCGCCAGGCTCAAACTCAGAAAGCCAGTATTCGAATTCCCAGTAAGCATCATATACTGCTTGTGGAGTTTCGCCAGCGTCTGGAATAGGTATACCGCCATAGCCGCCAGTAATGGTGGTCGGCTCGGTGAAGGTGACTTCACTGCCAATTTCAAGCTTGGTTGATTCTGTTTCAACACGTACGCTAAGACTAGCATCGGTCACGTCACCTTCGGGCATAGAGCCTGCATAGGCCGAGGGTTTAACCTGAAATAATTCTTCATTGGTCACGAGACCACCTGTTCTATCAAAGAAATCATCTAAGTAGTAGTTCGCCACGGCGGAGCTTAACTCCTCAGAAGAGTTCGTACGCGTGGAGCCTGCGCCTTTGATGATACCAGCACCTGAAATTATCCCGCCATAAATCTCGCTATTGCCTGTTACCCTCAAGGATAAATTGCCTTGTGTGATGAGGTAGCCCTCACCTGCGGCTTCACTCATTGCGATGTTTTGCCCAATGTAGCTGCCCGAAGTAATATCTCCGTGGTAACCTCCTGTAACATCTACCGTTACATCGCCCACCTCTGCGGCATGCACAATGTGCGCGCCTGATTTCCCCGTCTCTGGGTCAAGACCTGTAACACCCGTGATGTTATCTGAAAGATAGCTACCACCTACAATCATAGAGGAACTAGCTTCACCAGAAACATTAAGCGCTACATTGCCTACTTTTGTGGCCCCGGAGGTTGTATCTTTAAAGTAAGAGCCATCAAATTGTTGGTCAGAAATCTCAGAAGTGTTGCCACCAATGATTGTTTGAAAATTTCCACCTGTAATATTTGCCTGCGTGCTACCAGTCGTCACATTACCACCACCGGCACTCATTGAGCCTACTGTAAACAAATTAGCAATGCCATAACTATCGTTGCTCATATGGTCATAAAATAGGCCACTATCAACGTTCACTACGACAGAATCAATCGTGGCAGACGCCATGACCGTACGATCCATGTAAGGGAACGGCTCACCCCAAAAATCGTAATAATCCCCATCTGTTACGTCTGTTACCAAATTACCACCCACGACCCATCTACTAAATTGGGTATCAGACGCATTAGTGATAGTGAGCTCTGAGCCGCCTTCATGCGTGAGCACAAGACCATTGCCTATAAGAGAGCCCGCTACAATTGCTTTTATAAATTTGTCATTCCCATATGAGCTGGGGTCAAGCCCCAGATCTATCTCCACCTTGGTTTGACCTGTAATCGTCGCGGTTTTGCCCTCAAAGTTTATTGTAGGGAATGAAGAGTTGGCAGGGTGTACACCAGGTATATCTTTAACACTATAAGAGACGTCTGTATTACTCGCAAAGCCACCAGTTATACCTTGCTCGGCACTAAAATAGTTACCATAAAGATAGTCACGCCCCGAGTCAGTCGCTATGGTGATTTTGATGTTCGTGTTGCCCTCAAACTTTGCATTGCCACTCTGAGCCATATAGCCCGCACCGATGATTGAATCTATCTTGCCATCTGCCTGAATATCCACATTGCCCTTGAAGCTGCCAGCATAACCTGAATTGCCGCCCACAATCTGTTCGGCACTGGCACCGTCGCGTAGGTAGATTTCTACGCTACTTTCGCCATTTGCACCAAAGGTACTATTCTCGTTTTCGTGATTGTAATTACCTCCAGTTACGGTTGTAGCTTGAACTGAATCTGATTGGAGTGAAATTTGAACATTACCTGTGAAATCGCCTCCGTAGGTAGCGTCTTCCTCAACATGATTGGCACCCACAATGAAGCCCATGCCTAATGCTGATCCCTCTTTGAAGATGATTGTACTTGAACCCACAAAGTCGGCTTGAGCGGTTGCGGCTGCGGTAATCAAATTGCCACCCACAACAACATCAGCCCCTGTGCTGCCTGCACCTATGATAAGCGTCGTAGAAACTTCATCATCCACAGAACCCCAACTTTCATTGGTTTTACCCATATAAAAGTTATCAATTTTCGTGAATTCGTCTGTGTACAACTGCGTACTTTTTCCAGAGTTGAATTGTTCGTAATCACTTACATAAAAACTTTCTTCATAAGTAGTAGCTGCCGTATCTCCCGTCCCTTCAGTTCTGGTGCCGAGCACAATGGACCCTGCCTTGAGGGTTCTCACATCACCATACCAAGTGGACACAATGTTCTCCGTTGTGGTGACAGCAGTGCCAAGCCCTACGGTGAGACCTGTATCAGGATCGGTGATGGTGTTGCCCGAAGAATCAAGCAATTCACCTTGACTGTTGATATGGGTTGCACCAGTGTAGAATAAGGGGGTCACGCCTGAGGCTAAAGTCAGGTAATCGACATCCGCGATAGAGGTAGGGTCGGGCAAATAGCTGCTATCAACAGAAATCACGGTGACTTTTTTGGATTCTGCTATTTGGGAGCCTGACTCCCATTCTTTTTCAACGATGTTTGCTTGCGCAAGTTGCGATGTGCTCATGGTAAAGAAAACAACTGCAAGTAGCTTGCGAAGCAAGGTGGGTGGAAGGTGTATTTTCATTATTGAATAATCGGTTTGACGTTGCACGTTGGAATGCTCTAAAGTATGAGCACATGTTATAATTGATTATTGTAACAGTCAAGAAAAAATAACATTTTTAGTTATTTTTTCAATATTGTTAAATTTCAATGTTTGTAAATTGATCCCCAGCAAACAAAAACATTATTATTCTGTCATTCCCTTATGGGAAGTTTTTGCAATTCGCAAGGAGGGCACGTGGAAGGATTTTCGTCAGATTTTTGCGCATTCGCGCCAGAGCATATTTTCATATGTAATAAGCGAAGGTGCAAAAAGATGCGAAAAGACTCCGCGCGCACCCTTGTTTACTGTATTCTTTGCTAAGGTATGCTGAAAACGAATTGCGAGAACTTCCCTTATAGGAATGCTGCAATTTAATTAGTCGACCCTTAAAACCATTTAAATCACTGAAAGAGAAAATAAAAACACT
>CAYJNX010000043.1:0-14534 GCA_964371525.1 uncultured Akkermansia sp.
AGTGTGTGTTCATGTCTTCTTAAATGATCACGGTTGGGGAATGATACTCCTGAATCATGAAACAGGCAATAGAAATCATCAACTTTTTTCAAAAAAGTCACAAAAAAATGTTTGTGTGTTTTTATCTTTTTTATATTTATTGAGTTACGGTGAATTTTGAAGAAAAGTGAAATTTTTTACCTAAAAAATCTTGACTTTAGAAAAATTAGATCTACAATTTTTCAGACCACGACAAATCTGCTTTTTCTGAAAGTAGATTTTGCCTATCAGGGTCATGTTTCTCCTTCGGGAGAATAACAACTAATTGACTCAGTATCACCATGTACTGAGCCCTGAAAAGCATATGACTACTACAAATAGTACCACGCCGGAAGAGGAGCTAGAAGCCCTCTATGGGAGCGATACCTTTGGTATCAGCACAATGGAAAAGTATCTTTCCAAGAGTGCCTTCAAGAAAATGTTAATAACCATCCAAAAGGGCAGCAAGCTTGATCCAAGCATTGCAGACGAAGTAGCCCAAGCGATGATGGTCTGGGCGATTTCAAAAGGCGCGACGCATTACACCCACTGGTTCCACCCCCTGACAGAAGCGACTGCTGAGAAGCACGATTCCTTCGTCACACCAGATGGCAAGGGTGGTATGATTTGTACCTTCGACGGAAAAGCCCTCATTCTCGGTGAGGCAGACGGTTCATCCTTCCCCTCTGGTGGCATCCGTGCGACCTTTGAGGCTCGCGGCTACACCGCATGGGATCCTACCTCTCCTGCATTCATCAAGAGGACGCCACACACCGCGACACTCTGTATACCAACCGCCTTCTGCTCTTACACAGGCGAGGCACTAGACAAGAAGACACCACTTCTTCGCTCCATGGCCTCCCTGTCCAAGCACAGCCTGCGAGTCCTCCGATGCTTCGGCATCGAGCCAGAGTACATCACAAGTAACCTCGGTGCCGAACAGGAATACTTCCTCATCGACCGCAGCATCTACCGAAAGCGTCCTGACCTCATCGAGACAGGACGCTCTCTTTTTGGAGCGTTACCACCGAAGCATCAGCAGATGGAAGACCATTATTACGGTGCTATCAAGGAGCGCGTACTTGAGTTCATGGACTCAGTAGACCGTGCGCTCTGGGCATTAGGCGTACCTGCGAAGACTCGTCACAATGAAGTCGCACCTGGTCAGTTCGAAATCGCACCTCTCTTCGAAGCGACAAACCTCGCCGTAGACCACAATGTCATGATCATGGACATCCTCCAGCGTCAGGCACTGCGTCACGACCTCGTTTGCCTCCTCCACGAGAAACCCTATGCGAAGGTGAACGGCTCAGGTAAGCACAACAACTGGTCGCTGAGCTGCCCTGGTATGGGCTCACTGCTCACCCCTGGACAGACCCCACATAGCAATCGACTCTTCTTGCTGCTGCTTGCCTGCATCATTAAGTCCATCGATCTACATGGTGATCTCCTACGTTCCTGTATCTCCAAGGCAGGAAATGACCACAGACTTGGCGCACAAGAAGCCCCACCAGCCATCATCTCCGTCTTCCTCGGAGATCAGCTCAACGACATCGTCGAGCAGATCAAGCAGGGCGGCGCGACGAGCTCCACTTGTGGATCGTTCATGAAGCTCGGTGTGGACTCCCTGCCATCGCTGCCGAAGGATGCCACCGACCGCAACCGTACCTCACCCTTCGCCTTCACGGGTAATAAGTTTGAGTTCCGCGCTGTCGGTTCATCTCAGACCTGCGCATGGCCGATGACCATCCTGAACACCATCGTTTGCGAAAGCCTCGATGCAGCAGCTGATCATCTCGAAGCCTACGTCGGAACAGACGAGTTCAATGCGAAGGTAGACGAATACACCCGCGAACTCATCGTGAATCACGATCGCATTATCTTCAATGGTAATGGCTACTCTGAAGAATGGGTCGAAGAAGCCGAGCGTCGTGGACTTCCTCATATCCGCACCTCACTGGAAGCCTTCGAAGTCCTCGGACAGGAAAGCACCATCGCCCTCATGGAGAAGTATCACGTCCTGTCTCGCTCCGAACTCCTTGCTCGCAAGGAAATCCAGATCGAGAACTACGAGAAAACCATCGACATCGAGGCGAAGACATGTCTGAATATGCTTCAGACCATCTACATGCCAGCCATCGCTGGTCAGATGAGCAGCCTCTGCTCCACCGCACAGTCTATCCAGTCTGTAGGTGTAAGCGTCGGACTCTCCGCCGTCAAGGGGCGCATCGAAGAAATCGGAACCCTCTACGACGAACTCCCCGCGAAGATCCAGCAGCTCGCTGCGAGCATCGACACAGGACATGCGCCTGAGATGAAGGTCGCGATGGAAGAAGCACGTGCCATCGTCGACGCCCTCGAAGGACTCGTCGATGCTCAGCTCTGGCCTGTGCCAAGCTACGCTGAAATGCTGAATATCCACAGCGTCTAAGTGATAGCACTATAGCACTATAAAAATATCCTCGATCGCCTGCGCTGCAGAGCAGGCGATCGAGATTTATATTCTATGAACTCTATGCCATTAGAGGAAAAACTCACCCTCCGTCGCCCGACACCGCAAGACCTCGAAGAAGCCGATGCCTTCTTCGATCGCATGATACCACTTAGCTATGCAGAAAATGGTATCGTCGGCTTCGATGATGACATGGTGGAAGAAATCGCCATCAAGAAGGCTAAGCTTCGACGCGACCTCGCGAGCGCAGGGGAGGAGTACCACTTCTTACTCGCTGTGATGGATGGCCGCATCGTTGGCACGATGTGCTATGGCCCGTCCAATGACCTGCTGAACAAAGCCTCCGAGCAGCGCACGCGCGATATAAAAGAAATAGGCTGCCTGCTCATCCTAAAGGAATACCAAGGACGCGGCATAGCCATGGAGCTCGCTCGCGCTAGTACTCAAGCCATGGCTCACGCGGGACACACGCGCTGCTGCCTCGACTGCGGCTACGTCAAGGCTCAAAAAATGTGGATTAGTAAGCTAGGCACACCGCATTACTGCCTAGATAACTACTGGCAGAACGGCATAGACCACTACGTGTGGGACTTCCCTATGGAGGAACTCATCGCTAAGCTGGCGAAACAGGATTAATCCTCTTGCGGCTCTTCAAAGGGGAGCTGCTTCTGCACTGTCTCAAGGCGACGCAGGAGTAGTGCTATCCCGATGTTGTAGGCATTTATCTGAGCTCGCTTGTCATCCTGCTTCGTGTACACATGCTGGACAGCTTCGAGGTAGGCGAGCCATTTCTTATCCGCCTCCTCCTTTGCCTTGATTATTTCCTTGAAGTTGGGCTGGAAGCGGTACTTCATGTTTAGCCATTCTGTCACGATGGCGTTATTGTAATCTAGCTGCGAGAGGAAAAACTGGTACTGAGATGCCAGAAGAAACTGCTCGTCGAAGAGGGCAGGCTCAGCACTCACCTTATCATCTGACGATGCCTCTGCCCCCGCGTCGCTCTTCGCCTTTACGTGCTGCTCCATGATGTCTTCCATCTGTTGGAGTAAGGGATTGGCGTAGTAGGTAGCCGTCTTCGGTAAACCAGAGACGAGGGCGGGCTTGTAGATGAAGTCATGATAGCGCGACTGGATGAGAGCGCGTTTCATGAGATTCACGTTCTTTTCAAGAGCTGAGCCCTTCAGCGGGTTATTTACTTGGATGGGTAGACCCTGTACCTGCGTGGCGAACTCTACCTCAGCCTTGTAAAAGCTTATCCATACGCGCTGTGCTAGTTTTAATCTATCGGTGTACTCCGTGTTATCCGCATTAGAATACAAGGCGATTTCCTTGTCGATGAAGCTCTTGAGTGATTTCTCCGTGCTGGGTATCTTCGTTTCTGCCTGTAAGCAAGGAATAGAGAGAAGGAGCAAGGATAGGGAAAGAATGCTATTAGAGATAAACGCTGATTTCATACGCAGAAGAAGATGTGCTTTCTCCTATCATAAAGAAAAGTGAGGGGCGTGAAAAGAAAAAATATCTTTTACTCCCGCATTATGCTATTACATGCTTCTCTAAGACCTCGTTTATAGCGTACTATAAAAGTGTAAATTTATTAATTATCAATAAGCGTTCCTTCCTTGTCGATATGAGCTTGCTAATACAGTGATCATGCAGTAGAATAGCCGTCATATGGCAGACCGTACTCATACAGATCCTGCTCGCATGGAAAAAATTGTGAGCCTATGCAAACGTCGTGGTTTTATCTTTCAATCCGCCGAAATCTATGGCGGACTTAATGGCTGCTGGGACTACGGCCCAATGGGCGCTGAACTCAAGCGCAATCTCAAGGACTACTGGTGGCGTCGTCACGTGCAGGAACGCACGGACATCGTCGGCATGGATGGTTCTATCCTGACACATAACGCAGTCCTCGTCGCCTCTGGCCACGTCGGCGGCTTCTCCGATCCTCTCTGCGACTGTCTCCTGAGCAAGGAGCGTCTCCGCGCTGACCAGATTACCCCCCAGAGCGGTACCGCTCTCTGGTGGAAGGGTGCGCGTAAGTCAGATGGCTCATGGAGCTCGGACAAGGAGTTCTCCATTCTCGTCACCGAAGCTGATGACAAGCAGCTGAAGCAGGCTCGCAAGTCGGCTCTCCAGTTCTACGTGCAGCTCGCAGGTAAGGGCGCACAGGCTGCTGACCTCGAACTCGTCGATGAGAGCAGTGAAGCCGTCACTGAGAGTACACGCTACAATCCCGCGAATGGCTCACTCGTGACAGAAGCTCGTGAGTTTAACCTCATGTTCAAGACGAAGATAGGCGCGACATCCGATGACAACGACCCGAATGCTGTCGGCTGGCTTCGCCCAGAAACCGCGCAGAACATCTTCTGCCAGTATAAGAATATCCTCGATTCCTCCCGCATGAAGATCCCCTTCGGCATCGCACAGGTGGGGAAATCCTTCCGCAACGAGATCAACCCTCGTAACTTCACGTTCCGCTCCCGCGAGTTCGAACAGATGGAAGTCGAGTACTTCTGTAAGGAAGAAGACGGCATGCGCCTCACGGACGAATGGCTGGAAACCTGCCTCTGCTTCTACGAGGAAATCGGTATCCCACGCGAGAAGATCCACATCCTCGATGTCCCCGATGGTGAGCGCGCCTTCTACTCGAAGAAGACCTATGACCTTGAGTATGAGTTCCCCTTCGGTATCCAAGAACTTCAGGGCATCGCCTACCGCACCGCCTATGACCTCACGGCTCATCAGGGTGGCTCTGGCAAGCCCATGGAGTACTTCGACGAAGTGACACGCGAGCGTTACATCCCGCATGTCGTCGAGCCCTCTGCTGGCTGCGACCGTACGGTACTTGCTGTCATCTGCGAAGCATACGACGAAGAAGAACTCGGCACAGCTGAGAAGAGTGATGTGCGCACCGTGATGCGCTTCCACCCACGCATGGCACCTATCAAGGCTGCTATCTTCCCGCTTCTCAAGAAGAACGCGGAGCAGGTACGCATCTGCCACGAGATCGAAGCGAAGCTTCGCCCCTTCATGACAGTCTTCTACGATGAAGCTGGTGCTGTAGGTCGTCGCTACCGTCGCCAAGACGAAGTGGGTACACCATTCTGCATCACCGTAGACTTCGACACACTCGGTGAAGAAAACCCAGAGTACAAGAACACCGTGACCATACGTCACCGTGACAGCATGGAGCAAGAGCGCGTCGCCATCGACGAACTCCTCAACTGGCTCGCAGCTCGTATTCACTAAAATTAACATATGAACTCCTCCCTCTACCGTGCGTGGGCTGAGGTAGATACTGACGCGATGCGTCATAATCTATCGGTCGTCGCTCGCGCCCTGCCTGAGCATCGCCGCATGGCTATCGTGAAAGCAGAGGCCTACGGGCACGGTCTAGAGGGAGTAGTGAAGGCACTGGATGACTCCGATATAGCCTTCTTTGGTGTGGCGACTATCGCGGAAGCAGAGCGCGTACGCGATACAGGATGTCACACCACGCCATTCATCCTCGGTCCCTGCTTCCCCGCGGAGCGTGAGATGATCGTCCAGAATGGGTGGCGAGCAGCTCTGTCTAGCCTTGAAGAGATAGAGCACTTTGAATCCCTTGGAAAGCTCTTTAACAAGGACGTGCATCTGCACATCAGTGTGGATACTGGCATGGGGCGTGCAGGCATGCTGCCGGGAGATCTCGGAGGACTTGGCGACCTCTTACGTCGCTGTGAACATGTGAAGATAGAGGGCGTGTACTCGCATCTCTCTGCCGCTTCGGAGGATATCTCCTTCACACATCGACAGATTGCGAGCTTCGAGTACGCTGTTTCTCAGCTCCAGTCCCAGCAGGTCGATATGCCCTACAGGCATCTGTGCAGCAGTGCAGCTGTCTTTAACTACACTGCTCCTAGCACGAATATGGTGCGACTCGGTCGCTTGCTCTACGGCTACTCCCCCATGATGTCGGAGTACAATTCTGAGCTGCGCAATACGCTTACCCTTTACAGTCGCGTCACACTGGTACGCACACTTCCCGAGAATCACGGTGTCTCCTATAACCATACTTATGTGACGACGAACCCTACAAAGGTCGCCACGATAGGCATAGGCTTCGCCGATGGTTACTCTCATTACCTCTCTAATACAGGCGCGCGCGTGTACTTGAATCAGAGCTACTGCCCCGTCCTAGGGCGTATCACCATGGATCAGATCATGGTCGATGTCTCACATCTCAGCAAGGTAGAGCCCGGTGATATCGCTGAGATCATGGGCCCGCACGTTTGCTGGACAGAGCTCACATCCCGAGCGCAAACCATCCCGAGCAACGTGATTACTGGCATATCTGCCCGCGTACCACGTCTGTACAAGCCCTAGGCATTTTCCCCTTTCATTAGACTTTTTTATGTCCCGCAAGAGAAACACCTCCTTGGTCGCATTTCAATGCCCTGCTAAGCTCCTTACCATTCTCGACGATTTATCCTATGAGAATATGATGGATAGAACAGACTTCATCATCGCCGCTATCTCCAAGTTTACTGAATACTACGAGAAGAATGGCGAGCTAGACCTATTCTCTGGCATGTCAGAAGAAGAAAAGTCCTACCTCATAGAGGAAGGACTGGATGAAGACGCTCTCGACGCACAGGAAACTGATGAGTCTGATTTCTGGGACGGCTGCGACGCAGAGGATGATAGATAAGGACTACTTCTTCGCTCTGCTGCCATCTGGAGCTGCTGCGTTTGTAGATGAGGCGAGACGTAGCTTCTCTAAATGCGCTTTCTCTAGCTTAAAGGTAGCGATGAGGCTTTCATTCTGATAGAAGTCCGCAGCACGCATGCGTTCTATCTCGATGCGGCAGAGACTGCCGAGGTGACGAATGAGGTGAAGCTTGTTAATGATGAAGGTGAACTCTTGTTCGTCTGCCTGAGATAGTATGTACTTGATCTGAGCATCTGCTTCAAGCATGCCAACGACGAGTTCGTTGATGATGTTTGCATTTACTTTAGCCGCTTCTGCGGTGTGTACATTGACGAGTACCGCGTGTAACTGATAGAGCATCTGCTCCGCTTTTACGAAGCTGGATGGCGTACTCAGTCCTTGGGATTGTAGCAGGAGCTCCGCACGATTGTGTTCTGTTGTGGCTACATCGTAGTTATCGGGGCAGAACTCGGTGAGTAGCACTGCTAATTCCTCTGAGCCATAAGCGTCATTCTCCAATATGTCGTGAGCAAGTATGCCTATCGTCCCAAAGAGGCGCGTATTGGTACTCATCTGCTTCTTAATATCAGACATGTGGTAACCTTCTTTTCTGATAATTTCATGTAGCTGACCGAAGTTCTTCACGATGACCTTGTGATGCTGCCTCAGAGAGTGGATGGCTTTTGCCGCTGACTCCGCGTCCTTGATCTGAAGGAGATGGATACGAATGAGAGAGCCATGCTCATTAATCTGCTGATAAAGTTTCTCAGATTCTGATTGTGTATCTATGAGTTCTGGGAGCTGCTCAGACGTAGATAGCGGAGTTGTGTCCGCTGTCACGATGCTGCTTGACGAGCATAGAAATAGTAGGGCTGCTGTCCAAAACTGAGAATGACGTGTGAAAAGTGCCATGCTGGTGAGAATATTAGGGAGTTGTAGGGGTGGAGAAGCAACTTTCTCCGCTGCTTTTATAGCAGAGTTGATCTGTTAATAGCAAGTAAAAAAATCGTTAGAAATATAAATTTTTATTAGATAGAAGAATTGGGGGCCTTGCAAAATTAGCAGCTTCGGATTATGCATGCACTTTGGATGATAATTTACGGCGTTTGGGCGCGCATAGCGAGCTATGTAAGCCCAAAAAGCTGTAAATTCTCGCCAAAATGCGGCAAAAGGCGTGCTGTTTCGCTCATTTTCGAGATTCCCATTCTGCCCAGACTAATTTTGCAAGGTTCCCATTTGATCATGAAAAAACACGCTCGCGGTAAAGACCACGAGCGTGTTTCCTATCTCATGCGCGAGCTTTAGTATGCCTTGCGCATGTGTGATGGTTTAATTTTAGGCTTCTTCAGCAGGAGCAGTCGCTTCCTCTGTGCTTACCTCGGCATTGCGAGTGATAAGCTCCAGCACCTTGGAGGTGATGATGGACTGGCGGATACCTGTGATGCGGTTTTCCTTAACAAGCTTGCGCATGTAAGTGCGCATGTTCTTTTCGCCTTCCTTCACAGCGAGCTGAGCGATCTGGCTGTATACTTCCTGATCAGCAGCGACGATGTTTTCGCGCTGAGCGATGAGCTGGAGGGCGAAGTAGACGCGAAGGTTACGTACTGTTTCCTCGCGGCTTTCTTCGCGGAGTTCGTCTGTCTTCTGGATGGCATCGTAGTTACCGCCTTGGATAGCGGCGTAGATCTTACGCTGGACAGTGTTGTCGAGTTCACGGTTGACGAGGTCGTCAGGGAGGCTGAATGTGAGCGTGTCGGCGATCTGTTCTGTCACCTGATCAATCTTGGTCTCTTCGATGCTGTTTTCCTTGTTGTTCTTGATGTTCTCGCGGACGATTTCCTTGATTTCTTCAAGGCTCTTGTCAGGAAGTGCTGCGGCGAAGAGCTCAGCGGTGACTTCAGGAACCTGCTTTTCGCGGACTTCCGTTACCTTGCAAGAGAAGGTGATTTCCTTACCAGCGATGTCAGTGATAGGGAAGTCTTCCTTCAGTGTGAGGGTGATTTCCTTCGTGTCGCCTGCGACTGCACCAGCGAGGCCTTCAGCGAGACCTGGCATGAAGCGGTCTTCTGCCATCTCTACCCAGTGACCTTCGCGACCTTCCATGAAGCCTACTGGCTTGCCACAGAATTCGGAGACAGACTTGCCTTCGATGCTGGTGGTGAAGTCGATGACGCAGATGTCACCCTTGTCCATTTCAGCGGCGCGCTCGACAGTTTCGTGCTTTGCGCTGGACTCAGCATACTGCTTGAGCATGTCGTCTACTTCGCTGTCGGAAACTTCTGTCGTAGGTACAGTGACCTTCAGCCCCTTGTACTCAGGAAGTTCGAATTCAGGGATGATGGTGATTGTCGTTTCGAGGCTGTAGCCACCGTCTTCACCGAAGCTAGCTTCTACGCTACCGAAGTCAAGGATCATGAGTTCCTTGTTTTCAGTGAGTGCTTGCTCTTGAATCTGTTCGCGGAGGCGGGAATCTGCTTCTTCGTCGATAGCAGCGGCGTAACGCTTAGCGATCACCGAAAGGGGAGCCTTTCCAGGGCGGAAGCCAGGAACGTTGGCATTCTTGCTGTAGGACTTGGTAATGTCAGCCTTGATCTTGGCTACATCTTCGCTAGGCACGAGAGCCTTGAGCGTTGCTTGACAATCGTTTGTTTTGTCGATATTGATGTTCATGATATATTATGTGATAAAAAAACTCTCGTTTTGCTCATCTAGTTGCAGAGGCGTACTGATAGGGCGCATCGCGATTGCGCGTCATCATACTAGAGAATATTTGAAAATGCAAGTGTAGATTCGTCCTATATGGAGAATATCTTACAAATCGCGCCCGAATGCCAAGGAGCTACGCCCACTGCGCTCCAGTAGCTTGAGGCGTTCGGGAGGAAGCTTGTCATGCGGCATGGTACTATAGCCTAGCGTGTCGCGGAAGTATTCTACTGCACTCTGTGATACGGCGAATAAGTGCTTGAATCCCATGTCGCGTGCTTTTTCTTCGACCATGGCGCACAGGGCTCTGCCGTAGCCATGTCCTTCGTAGTTTCGCTTGATGAAGAGGCAGCCTAATTCTGCGCACTCATGCTCGGGGTAGGGGTAGATGGCGACGCAACCGACGATGGTGTCATCTAGCGTGTAGACGTAGTAGCTGTCGAGGAAGTCTAGCACGCTTTCATAGCTGCGGTTGATGAGCTTCGCGCCTGCCATGCTGCGGCTGATCATCGACAGGAGCTCGGGGATGTCATCGAGCTGCATGGCGCGTATCTCTCGGTAGGAGTCAGCATGCACCATCGTGCCTACGCCTTCTTCAGAGAAGAGCTCATCGAGCAGAACGCCACGATGACGACCGTCGAGCAGATGCACACGGGGGATGCCTCGGCGGCAGACCTTTGCTGCTTCGAGCAGATCCTCCCTGTAACTACAATCGAAGGCCTCTGCCACTTCGGATTCGAGTATGGAGAAGATGGGCTGCCCCTTACGCGTCGGCACGCCACCGTCTTGGATGCAGATATACTTCCTCGCCTTGAGTGCGGAGCAGAGTTCTATGTTTTCCTCTACGAAGCGCCCCTCTGTACCAGAAGTAACGAGGGCTATCTGATTACGCGCGATGATCTCCCGCACACGAGCGAGGGTGAGATCGGCGTCTTCACTCAGGTAGGGCTCAGCGAGTGCCGCGTGCAGCTCGCACTCCATTGCCTTTTCCAGTAGTCTATGCTGAGATTGCTCTCCACCCTCCGCTATCAGCACGAGGCGCACGCCTATCTCGTGAAGAGCATCGATGTCGAGTAGGGCATCGATGATTTCACGAGCTGCGAGAAGTTTTGCGCTCAGGTGGATGACAAAGAGACGTCCCCTGAAATAGGGGACGTACTCAAGAACGGAACGCACGTTGTGAATAGACATGCTGCTCTTCGTTGGGGTTATAGTGTTATAATAAGTGTCGTGTGGAGTGGCTTATTTCTGCTCGTCGAGATTGACGACAGAGTCTTGCATGTTACCCGAGTCGATGCCTCCGATAGTCACGCCTTCCTCTTCTTCACCCATGCTATTGGCAGGGATGATGTAGGTGAGGTTTTTTGCGCTTTCTGGACGCTTGATAGAGACCGTTACCTTCTTTTTAGGAAGTACAAGTGGCTTCTCTGCGTAAGGGATCATCTCAGGATCGGCTGAGCCACTCTCTGCGATCTGCATAGGGGAGAACTCTTCTTCATCGTCTATGCTGTCCATGCTGTCTATGACGATCTCGTCATCAGAATCAGCACCGAGGCGATCTGCCAAATCGTTAGCTTTTCCTGCCTGTGCGCGGAGTGCCTTGAGCAGTGGGCTGTTCTCACCGAAGAGGGCGGCGAGGTCGAGCTCTCCATTCTCCGATGGTTTTGCGGGAAGACCTGAGAGGAAGTCCTCGAATGAGCCGAGATTACCCGAGCTGCTGCGCATCAAGCCGCTGGCGGCATCATGCTCGATATTCACGATAAGAGCCTCGAAGATATTGTACGCTTCCGACTTGTACTCGACGAGCGGATCTTTCTGACCCTGAGCGCGGAGGCGCACACCTTCACGGAGAGCATCCATGTCGGTGATATGCTGCTGCCAGAGCTTATCAATAGCTTGGAGGATCATGCTGCGCTCGTTGGACTCGACGCGGTCGGGTCTGTCGTTTTCGATCTTCTTCTCGTAGCTATCCTTGATCTGCTGGATAATGTACGCGCTGACATCGGAAGCGTCCTTGTTCTCAAGACTGAGTTCTTCTTCGCTCCATGCCATGGGGAAGCTCGTGTTTAGCCAGTGCATGAGGTCTTCGCGACCTGCTGCACCTGCGTCAGATGCGAGGCAGAGTTCTGTCTTGTGAGAGACGGAGGATTCGAGCATCTCGTAGAGGAAGTCGCGTGGATCTTCGTTGAGCAATGCATTGTTACGCATGCCATAGACGATGCTACGCTGCTGATTCATGACATCATCATAATCGAGAATGTGCTTGCGCCACATGTAGTTGCGCTGCTCGACACGCTTCTGCGCGCCTTCGATCACCTTGTTCATGAGGCGATTCTCCACAGCTTCACCTTCGTCCATGCCGAAGCGATCCATCATGCGAGTCATGCGCTCACTGCCACCGAAGTTACGCATGAGATCATCTTCAAAGGAAAGGAAGAACTGCGATGCACCGGGGTCACCCTGACGGGAGCAACGACCACGCAGCTGGCGGTCGATGCGTCGTGATTCGTAACGCTCTGTGCCCAGCACGTAAAGACCACCGAGAGAGGCTACCTCTGTGCCGAGTTTAATGTCTGTACCACGGCCAGCCATGTTCGTCGCGACGGTAACAGCGCCCTTCTGACCGGCCTTCGCGATGATCTCAGCTTCGCGCTGGTGATTCTTCGCATTCAGTACTTCGTGGACGATGCCGCTGCGCTTGAGCATGCGGGAAAGAGTCTCGGATGCGTCGACGCTTGCCGTACCGATGAGGATAGGCTGACCTGTCGCGTGCAGTTCGTTGATCTTCGCGATTACCGCGTTGAACTTCTCGCGACGGCTCTTGAAGATGAGGTCGTTTCTATCCGCACGGATGCAATCACGATTCGTCGGGATGGGAAGTACGTCAAGCTTGTAAATATCATGGAACTCGGAAGCCTCCGTTTCAGCCGTACCAGTCATGCCAGCGAGGCGTTCGTAGAGACGGAAATAGTTCTGAATCGTGATCGTGGCGTAAGTCATGTTCTCCGCTTCGATATCGACATCTTCCTTCGCTTCTACAGCCTGATGCAGACCATCGCTCCAGCGACGACCAGGCATCTCACGACCTGTGTTCTGGTCGATGATGACGATCTTGCCTTCGCGGACGACGTATTCTACGTCCTTTTCGTAAAGAGTGTAGGCCTTGAGAAGCTGGCTTGTCGTGTGGAGGCGAGCACCGGTGCTGTCGAGACGCTGGATGAGCTCATCTTTCAGCTCTTCCTTGCGGAACTCTGGAGTCTCTTCATTCTCGTCAATGGCGACGAACTCTGTGCCGATGTCAGGAAGCACGAATGCCTCTGGGTTACCTGGGCTGATGACTTCGCGACCCATTTCCATGAGGTCAGCGTCATGCGTCTTCTCATCAATGTAGAAGAACAGCTCTTCCTTCAGCTTGTAAAGCTCCAGCTTACGTGGGTCTTGATGGAGGAAAAGCTCGTACTTCTCCAGCATGCGGCGGAAGTCAGGATCTTGCTGCGAGCGTAAGAACGCGCGGTTGCGAGGCATGCCGAGCTTTACCTTGTACAGGCAGCGGCCAGCGGCTTCAGGATTGTTCGCCTTAGCCTGTTCTTCAGCCTCAGTCATTAACTTGTTACACAGATCTGTCTGCTGCTTCACAACGCTCTCGATCAGTGGCTTGAGTTCATCATACTGATGCTCGCGTTCGACGGGGGCAGGACCAGAGATGATGAGAGGCGTACGTGCCTCGTCGATGAGGATGGAGTCCACCTCATCAATGATGGCGAAATAGTGACCGCGCTGCACCTGCGCTGCACGTGTCGTTGCCATACCATTGTCACGGAGATAGTCGAAGCCGAACTCGGCATTTGTACCGTAGGTGATATCGCAGTTGTACTGCTGGCGACGCTGATCATTAGGCATCATGCTCTGGATGCAGCCGATGCTCAGACCGAGGAACTTGAACAGAGAGCCCATCCACATGGAGTCACGACGAGCGAGGTAGTCATTCACCGTCACGACGTGGACACCCTGACCTGTCAGGGCATTCAGGTAAACAGGAAGCGTCGCGACGAGCGTCTTACCTTCTCCCGTTGCCATTTCTGCGATGAAACCGCGATGGAGGGCGATACCGCCGAGAAGCTGGACATCGAAGTGAATCATCTCCCATGTCATCGTCGTACCACAGACATCAATCTCGCTGTTCATCATGAGACGAGCAGCTGACTTCACAGCGGCAAAGGCCTCAGGAAGGATGATTTCTAAGTACGTGGCGCGCATGCGAGAGAAGCGAGGCTCAATATCCGAGAAGGAATGCTTACCCTTCTCGATGGATTCGAAGGTCGGATCTACCGTAGGCAGGTTGGGGAAAATGTCACGCAGGCTTTCGAAGCGAACATTCAGCTGCGCGGCATAGCCCGCGAGTTCTTCCTCAGATGCACTTTGTATGATGCCCTTGCTGGGAAGGTCAAGTGGGGTGAATCGGTGCAGGTACTGCTGCCATTCGCGTGTTTTGTTAATAAGGAAATCCTGATCGCAGTCGCTCCACGATTCTTCAATGTCGCGAATTTTCTTCACGATAGGGCGTAGGCGACGCAGTTCGCGCTGGTTCTTAGAGCCTACGATTTTATTTAGTATCCACTTGATCATAAATTGTTTATTCTTTTCCGGAATCTGTATACAGAGAGACGC
>CAYJNX010000044.1:0-14104 GCA_964371525.1 uncultured Akkermansia sp.
GTTCTAGTTGCTTGAGTGATTTTCAGATACCCCCTTTTTAAGGGTCGACTATGTATTAAACCTTTTGTAAATCCAGTCAAAGATGAATGCCGTGGCAATCAATGTAAAGGGATGCGCGAATACAGGCGCACAGATTAAAGGAATAATGGCAGCATGAGGCTTCGCGAGAATATACCATGAGAATGGAGCGAGGAGGGCTACCACGAGGCTGATAATGAAGGGGAGTTGCTGTATATCGTGTATGTTTTTACTTCTGATAAAGGGCCAGATGCGAAGAGCTGCGAAGAAAGCACATGCGGCAATGAGCCCACCATAAGTGATGCTGAAAAGAGAACGACAGGAAAATGCTGTGATTTGGCATACTTCATAGAGGAGACGCGGAAGTGATTTTGTCGAGGCTTCGCGTACTGCTTCACGGCTATGATCGGGTGCGCCAGAGACACGCGAGGTGAAGTTCTCAACGCATTTTGCCCACGCCTCTGTGATAGACTGATAGTCTAAGACTAGTAGAGAGAAACGCAGCATGTAGACGGCTACAGCTGAGAGAATGGCAGCTATTGTGGGGTAGAGGAAGAGTTTACACGCTCTCTTAAATCGCATTTTCTCAGCCGTTATGTAGTAGAAGAGCGGAATAGTCATAGCAATGAGGCTAGATGTGCTAAGCTCAAAGCACTGCAACTGCTTGATTGTGCAAGTGATAAAGGCGACTATGGCTAGATAAAGGCACTTCTTTTTGTCATTAGCCTCATTAAATACATGAGAGGAGAGCAGGAGAATCATCGCGCAAATGGGGAGTAGGAACACCCAGCTGCTCCAGTAATAACTACTAGCAAATGTAATAAAATGGTAGGAAAAGACATGAACGGCAAGGACGCTGTAGGCACAGAGAGTGCTGGTGATTTTCCTGATCCAGAGGAGGATGATACTAAAGGCGAGAGAGGAGAGTAGACTGTGGACGAGTGTACAGAGAAAAAGATCAGTTTTCGCAGGGAATGGGTTCAGCGACGCTATCGCGTAATGCAGGTAACGTAGCCAGACAAAGTTAGAATTGTAATTGAAGTAATCCTCTTGTGCGGAGACGATATTTTCGGCATGTCTCTTCTGAAAGAAGTCTACCCCGTACCATTCCTTCTCATCAAATGTTCCATTCTTCTTTGCGACATCAGCGAATTTCGGAGGGACAAATCCTTGTAAAAAGTAATCAGATATTCCATAGGGGAGTTCTATTAACTGAAAAAGGTTGACTACAAGTCTAATAGATGCTATAATGCGCAAAAATCGAACATAGACACTATTTATGAAATTTAAAGAGCAAGGCAAGCAAGGTTTATTCGATAATTCAGACGCAATCGAAAGGATGTCAGAGATGGGTAATTCTCTTGAAAGATTGCTGAAAGTTGTTGATTTTGAAATGTTTCGCCCCTTATTAGAAAAGGAGTTGAGCCCTAAAGAGAAAAAATATAGAGGCGGTGCGCGACCATACGACTACGTAATGATGTTTAAAATAATGATATTACAGCGTTTATTTAATTTGAGCGATAAACAAGTGCAATATCAAATTACAGATCGAATTAGTTTTAAATCATTTTTAGGTCTGAGCAGTGGAGACAAAGTTCCTGATGAAAAAAGTGTATGGGCATTTAGAGAAAAGCTAACCCAAAAGGGCTTGATAGAAGTAATGTTTGCGCAATTTTATGACTATTTAAATCAAGAAGGACTAATTGTCAATGAAGGACAAATGGTAGACGCGAGTTTCGTTACAGCCCCTCGTCAAAGAAATAGCAAAGACGAAAACGATAAAATTAAAAATGGAGAAGGAGATATGTTGTGGAATGACAAACTTCACAAGAAACGCCATAAAGATATAGATTCAAGATGGACCAAGAAGAACAATGAAAGTATGCATGGCTATAAGAATCACACACGAGTGGGACGAAAAAGCAAAATTGTAGAAAAATATAGTGTCACTGATGCATCCGTTCATGATTCACAAGCCTTAGATGATGTGTTAGATGAAAGCTGCAAAAACCAAGAGCTCTATGCCGATAGTGCCTACACAGGAGAGAAGCAAGTAGAGACTATTGAAAAATATGGTATGGTCAATAAAGTCAATGAGAAAGGTTATAGAAATAATCCACTGACCGACGAGCAGAAGCAGAACAATCGCGAGAAATCGCGAGTTCGCTCAAGAGTAGAACATGTTTTTGGTTATATGGAGCAAACAATGAAAGGGCTAAAAGTAAGATCTGTAGGAATAGTCAGAGCAACAGACATCATCGGTCTTATCAATTTAACCTACAATATGATGCGTTACGAACAAATTACGCGTTTAGGTATATCGTAAGTAATTGAATATAGAACAAGAGCAAATATTATAAAAGCAGAACTTAGAGCTTGTAATCACACAAAATCACGTGTAGAATATATCTCAAGTTAGCCAGTTTTACACTTTTCACAAAATGAAAATTTTGAAATTGGTGAACTAAGACATCAAAAAACTAGAAAATAGAATCCACCCATAGTTTGTGCTATAGGTTAAATTGGAAATGAGAAGTACTTCTGACCACGGATCACAGATGCGCCCACGTTGCTCTTTTTCTAGGTAGCTTACGGGGGTTAAAAAGATGATACAAAAGCTTAGCAAAAATGTGATAATGAAAAAAATCTTTTCTTTGCCGCTAGAGTAAGGAATTGTTGCATGCTTGAAGGTGTAAATAATTGTTTGAAATCAGACTATAACATATTGTTGGGAGAAGGCAAGCGATATATTTTACTGTTGATGAGAAAAGTCTTGCCTATAATAGAAAAATAGATAAAATAGCGACACTTTTATGAGTAACGTTAGAAAAGAGACGCTCAGTGGCGTGAAGTGGCAATTTATCTCTAAGTTAACTTTACAACCTGTTACCTTCATTTTTGGGATGATTCTGGCACGCCTGATCACGCCAGAGGAGATGGGGATTCTCGGGCTAACAAGTATCTTTTTCGCCATTGCTGCGCAGCTGAAGGATTGCGGTTTTGGAACAGCGTTGTTGCGCAAGCAGGATAGAACAGAAGAAGATATTAATACGGTTTTCTGGTTTAATGTTGGTATGTCCCTTGTCGCTTGTCTGGCGCTCTGCGTTGCTGCACCGTGGTTCGCAGATTTCTTCAGAGAGCCCGCACTAGTGGAGTTAACCTATGTTTCCGCTCTGATGATGTTTTTAAACTCTACAGCTACAGTTCATTGGACTCTGTACGCAGCGAAGAGGGATTTTAAGACTACGGCCATTGTTTCGACGATTACGACGATTATACCTATGCCCTTTACTATATGGGCGGCCTTTGAAGGCTGGAGCTACTGGGCTGTGGTTTTGCAAGGCTGTGCTTCAGCATTACTATCTTTGCTGACAATTTGGGTGATTTCGCCATGGAAACCACGGTTCCAATTTAGTAAGAAATCATTTCGAGAGTTTTTTTCCTTTGGTTCAAAGTTACTGGCAACTGGCCTTGTTAATATATCTTATGGTGAATCGCGCAACCTCATTATCGGGAAATTCTACATGGCAGCACAGCTTGCTTTTTTTCATCGAGCCTATAAACTGTGCACGATGCCTATCTCGATTATACAAGGTGTGGTGAGTAGTGTCTCTTTTCCTATTATGGCAGCGATTCAAGATGACGATGAAAGACTATTTTCGACCTATAGAAAGTACTTCCGTCTCACGCTTCTCATTGTGCTATGGACGATGCTTACCTTGTCGATGAATGCACCATCTATTGTGTATACGCTTTATGGCTCGACCTGGTTGCCCTGCGTGCCTTATGTTCTTCTTTTGAGTTTAGGTGCGGTGAATAATCCTACTGTGGCTTTAATGGGGAATATCATCATGGTAAAGGGGCGTACTGATATCATCCTGCGTACTGAGATTATTATTCGCGCTGTAGGAATCACTTTGCTTGTGATAGCTGCATTTCACGGGGTTAAGGCAATTTGTGTAGCAGCTGCGCTAACGGGGATGCTGCATATCGTGTGCTTTATGTATGCTATTTCACGAGAGGGTTGGCTGAGGTGGCAGACGCAGCTGAGGGATATTGCCCCCTATGCTATTGTTGCTGTTTTGACTAATCTACCTATCATTATACTCAATCAGGTCTTCTCTCCTAGTTTCTGGTTATTTGGTGTGGGTATAGCTAGCTCTATTCTGCTTTTTGTTATCATCATGCAATGGCGTTATGACGCGGCATGGGCGATTTTACTTGATATACTTGAGGAGAAAAAGCTTTTGCGTTTTATGCCCTTTATTAAGAAGAGGTTTACGAATCACCATCACGACTGGGGTCAAAAATAAACAGCACGACAAGCTTTAGCGCATCCCTTGAGGTGAAATTCTGAGCTATTTTAACTTGACTTTATCCCTCGCTTATTCTACTCTTCTTTAGAGCTCTTTAATTGAAGCTCTCTTAGTTATATGATTGATAAATTACCTCGTGATAAGTGTACAGGCTGTAGTGTCTGTTATGATATTTGCCCGACGAACGCCATTGAGATGGTAGTGGATCGCGAAGGCTTTTTCTATCCCATAATACGTGAGGATGTGTGTATCAATTGTGAGCTTTGCGAGAAGCGCTGCCCTGTGATGCGAAAGGAAAGCATCCCTAACAAGCATGCTACTGATAAACCAAGCTGCTATGCTGCGCAGTATAAAAGCTACCCGGTGCGCTTTGATAGCACGAGCGGCGGTGCATTCTCCGCCTTCGCAAACGTCATCTACAGGCGCGGAGGTTATGTGGGTGGCGCTATACGCAGCGAAGATGGTGGTGTAGAGCACTTCATTAGTAATGATAAGAAGGATCTTGCTAAGCTACGCCAGAGTAAGTATACTCAGAGCCGTACCGTTGGCTTTTTTAATCGGGTGAAAGAATTGCTCAAAGCTGGTCATGAAGTACTCATTTGTGGTACACCTTGCCAAGTCGCGGGGCTTCGCCTCTTTCTCAAGAAAGATTACGAGAAGCTCTACATTCTTGATTTTATCTGTAATAATATTTCTTCGCCGCGGTTATGGGAGGAGACAAAGCTCTTATTTGAAAAGCGTGAAAAATCAAAACTAGTCTATACCAAGTTTAAGGATAAAGAGCTCGGCTGGAAGAGGCGTGTATCACGATACGATTTTAAAAATGGAAAAACACTCTATGAATCAATAGATACGGGGAATTTTTACGATAGGGTTTATCATACACACGTGGGAGCTCGCCCAGCCTGCTACACTTGCCCATTTAAGGGATATCCGCGCTATGCAGATATCACAATGGCTGATTATTGGGGGATAGAGGTATACCATCCAGAACTCGACGATAATACAGGGACATCCGCACTGATTTGCTCTACACAAAAGGGTGAGTCACTGCTTGCTGCCGCGAGAAAGTTCTTGAATGTCGCGGATTCTAAGCTCGAATGGATTCAGAAGCATAATGCTAGCCTAGTAACTACGACGAAACCATCACTGTTTGATAGAAATGCATTTTTTGATGAAATTGAAGCTGGTAAACCCCTTGATCAGGTGCTGGAAGAGAGTCTCGCAAGCATCAAGATAGCTACTCCCCCTCCTGCAAAGAGCCTTAGAGTGACGCTCGGACGCTGGAAACGCGCTCTCAAGAACAGACTGAGTTTTTTAAAAAAAGGTCTGACCTTTGCCCGATATAATCCTCGTGCCTTCGCACAGTTTATAAAGTACAATTTCTTCTGCCAAGCTGTCAAACGGTATAATGGAGCTGGTTTTTTCATCGCGCCTCATTGTGCGATACAGATTGAGAAAGGTGCAGAGTTACGCTTAGATGGATCACTAGAGCTCGGAGCTCACCGATTAAGAAAAGGTGTGAGACATAGCGCTTTACTGATAGAGAAGGATGCGAAAATGCATGTGAAGGTATTTTTTCAATTTTTAGCAGGAGCAGATGTTGAGTTATTTAAGGGGGCTCTCATGGAGTTAGATCAGGGAGGTGCGAATATGAACTGCACCATCATCTGTTCCACGCGTATTAGCATAGGGCATGGAACTCATATGGGGCGCGATGTGAGCGTGCGCGATACGAATGCCCACATCATCGCACTAGAGGGCTATAAGGTTCAGGCACCCGTCATTATCGAGTCGCATGCATGGCTTTGCTCTGGATGTTCTATCAGTGCGGGAACTTATGTGGGGGTAGGCTCTATCATAGGCGGTGATGCTATGGCATCGGGGCGCATACCCGCTCATAGCTTAGTCGTTGGTAACCCAGGAAAGGTCGTCATGAAAAACATTGCTTGGAAATACTGATGGAATACTTTACTCTTAACAATGGACTGCGAGTCCCTGCGCTCGGCACTGGACCAGGTAGTGCAGTGGGCTGGGATCATGTGCGCTTATTTGGGAATTCGCGCATTGGTAATAAACTGAATCGTGTAGCGACTCGCGCTCGCAATAAGAGGCGACGTATGCAGTGGAAGCGAACGCTCATCGAGCAGCTACGCATGGGGTATCGACTCATCGATCACTCCATCGCCTATGGTGACGAGTTTCTGATACATCAGGCGATACAAGAATCTGGAATAGCGCGTGAGGAGGTGATTCTAGCCTCACGCTTCTCGAATGTGAATCTTTATCGTGATAACTTAAGGACCGTATTTAAGCAGACGAAAGCGAGCCTAGGTGATACTCCCATAGATTTGTTCGGCTTTCACTGGCCCGTTCCTGAGCACTACATGAAAGCCTACCGCTTACTAGAAGAACTCTATAGAGATGGAGAGATCCGAGCTATATCAGTATGCAACTGTCATGAGCACCACTTGGAGCGTATTTTGCAAGAATGCGACGTAGTGCCTGCTATTAATCAGGTCGAGGTTCATCCACTTTTTACCCAGAAGCCACTCATTGACTATTGTAAGAAGCAAGGAATAGTAGTTCAAGCGTATACACCACTTGCGCGAAATGATGAGCGCTTGCGAAAGGTGAGAGCTATAACAGAAGTCGCAGAAAAATACGCAAAAACCCCCTCGCAGATCATTCTACGCTGGCATGTTCAGTCAGGCACTCTGGCTATACCTCGCTCACTTAATCCTATGCGTTATAAACAGAATATCTCCATATTCGACTTTATATTAACAGAATGTGAGATGAGGGCGATAGATGCTGCTAACATTAATTCGCGGTTGCGTTACAGTCCAGATAACTGCGATTTTACTCAGTTATGACTTTAAAAACTCTTGACACTACGTTAGTTTTTTGTTATAGTGACTGCATATGAATACGCAATTTTTTTTAGAAAAAATAAAAGAAGAAATGGTCATTGAAGATAGAGATATATCTTTATCCGATACTTTTCGTGATTACCCTGAATGGTCTTCACTTACTTTCCTGTCCTTAGTTGCGATGATTGATGAGGAATTTGATGTCGTTCTTGAAGAAGAAGACTTAGCGGATTGCTTAACATTAGAAGATTTGTGGAACTTCTTGCAAAAGAACTAGCCTTCGATATCTTCTTACTTACATCTAAAATGCAATGGCGATAAGTACTTATTGTAAGGTAGGTATCACGGCAATGGGCTCTGCTGTACCCAAAACAAAAATAGACAACACGTCTTATCAAGTTGATGTTTTTGGTGAAGAGTATGCAGCGGAAGTTGTTGATGTTACTGGTATTAGGGAGCGGCGCTTTACGGCTGAAGGGGTTACGGCTTCTGATTTAGCATGTGCTGCTGCCGAGAATATGCTATCGCGCTTTGATATTGATCGTGAGAGTATAGATATTCTTATTTTTTGTTCAGAGTCGCCAGATTACAAATTTCCTCACACTGCTAGTACTTTACAGCATCGTTTAGGTCTCTCTACAGGGGTTATGGCATTTGACATGCCTACAGGCTGTACTGGGTCTATCTACGCGCTCTCCGTGGCGTCATCGCTTCTACAAGAGGGTATAGGGCAGAAGAAAGCTCTTGTACTATTTGCAGAAACGCATTCGCGCAGCTTTTCTCCTGAGGATCGCTCTACAGCATTTTTGTTTGGAGATGGTGCGTCCTGCGTACTCCTTGAGGCTAATGACGAATGCGGTAAATCCTACTTTGATATAGGAACGAATGGAGCGAAGAGCGATCTTATTAAATATAAAGCAGGGGGCGCAAGAAACCCTATCTGCACAGATTCAGACTTTGGAGAAATGGCAGGCGGTGGAGTTTTCCAACTGGTTATTGCGCAAGTACCTAAAAATATTAAATCGCTACTTTCTTTCGCTGGACTTACGGTGGATGATATAGATTTCGCCGTTTTTCATCAAGCTAATTTGTTTATGATAAAACATTTGGCTAAGAAGTTGAAATTCCCTTCGACAAAAGTCCCTACGACAATTGAGCGATTTGGGAATGTCAGCAGTGCTTCTGTACCCCTTACCATGACGGAATGTATAGGTGAGCAACTGAAGCAAGGCCGCAATAAGATTCTTATCAGTGCTTTTGGAACAGGGATGACCTGGGGGGCTGCTATTTTCGAAGTGAACAATTGCAGAATTGCAGAATTGGTGGAAATATAAGAATATATTAAGGGGACTTGAATGATTAGCAGCTTCGGATTTTGCATGCATTTGGGATGATAATTTACGGCGATTGGGCACGCATAGCGCGCTATGTAAGCTCAAAAATCTGTAAATTCTCGCCAAAATGCGGCAAAAGGCGTGCTGTTTCGCTCATTTACGAGATTCCCATTCTGCCCAGACTAATGTTGTAGGCTTCGCGACTCTAAAAATAGATGGATAACCAATCAATAGAGGCACGGTCTTTTGCGTGAGCTTTCGCACTAAAGCTCCACTCGTGGGTAGATCTGGCAGTGACTCATCTCTAGTATGCAGCTGCCCCAGGTCATGCCTATGCCGAAGGCACTGAGTAGGACGCGCTTTTTCTCGGAGCTGCTGAGGCTTTCAGATAGGCATTCTGTCATGGTGAAAGGGACAGACACGCCGCCTGTGTTCCCGAAGTGGCGTATCGTGGAGGGTACTTTCTCGGCGGGGATGCGGAGCTTCTTCGCGACATGGCTTATCATGAAGTCATTCGCCTGGTGGAAGACGACGTGATCAAGATCGCTGATTTCTAATTCAGCGTGCTTTAGGAGTTTCTTAATGTCACGTGGGACTGAGGCGAGGACGAGCTGAAAGACCTCTGCTCCCTTCATCCACGCCTGCTCTAGGGAGCGCATATTGCCATGCTCATCCAGAACTTCCTCCTTCATGGTCGCTTCCGAGCTGGGGCAGCGGCTGCCGCCAGCCTCTACCATGATGTAGTCGTGCTTCGAGCCGTCTGAGTTTATAGAGAAGATTGATGAGCCGAAGTGGTCGCCCTGTTCTACAATCATCGCCGTAGCTGCATCACCGAAGATGAAGGCTGAGGATCGGTCACGAGGGGAGTATACGCGCGAGTTTGTCTCACCGAAGAGAAGGAGGGCGCGCTTCAGTCCACTGTTTTGCAGTAGACCGTAAACGACGGAAAGCCCGTAGAGAACCGCCGAGCATCCCATGGGGAGATCGAAGGCCATGGTGCTCTTATCTAGTCCTAATTTATCCTGAAGGATGAGAGCTGTCTGAGGGAATTTGTAATCTGGCGTTTCGGAAACAAACACGAGTAAGTCGATGCTGCTGCGATCAATATCGCCTTCTGCAAGAAGCCGCTCAGCGGCAGCAAGGCAGAGATCGGAGGCGCAGACGGAGTTCTCCGCGAAGCGGCGTTCCTCGATGCCTATTTTATCGGTGATGTCGTCTACAGCTTGCTGACCGAAGAAATCGACTTGATACTCTCTGTTTTTTATCACCTGTGCTGGCGCAGCCGAGCACATAGAAGAAATGCCGATATTATTAAAGGATAAAAAAGCCATATATGAATTGGTGTAGGCGCTCATCATATAACTGCTCAGCAGCAATGTAAAGTAGAATAAGTGGCGGTGAGCGTAGAAAGTACGCTGTGCTGCTGCTAATGTGGTTGTTTTGCCGTGTGGCTAAGATTACAAAAAGCCGCTGTTCGTGGCGACAGCGGCTTTTTCTGTGTTGTGATCTCTTCTAATCTTCCGCGAGTGGGAGGTACTCGTCGAGACTGTGCAGCTGCCAGAGGATGAATAGTGACCCAGTCGAGCAGGCGACGAGCGGGGCGATGCTGCCACCGTCGAGGCTTGCGATGTGGAGGCAGGAGTGCAGGTGTTTGTGGTACGCTGTCTGCATCTTTCCGGTGAGCTTTAAGAACTCAGGGGACATTTCTGGCTGGTCGATGGCTTCCTGTGTGTCATCGGCGCGTGCCTTGAGTGCGGCATCATAGACTCTGATGTAATGGCGGAGTATGTCGGCGGAGAGTTCGTTCATGTCGCGCTGAGTGCCAGCTGCGCGCTCGTCTTGCTCCAGCTTCGGATCAGCGTATTTTTCCTCTGTTTCTCTGATGTCCGCGTGGGCGTAGTCCTTTAAGATGATGGCGGGGAGTCCGTCACCGTGACCGCCTTCGCAGAGGTAGATGATCTCCATGACGCGCTGGCGTTCGAGCTGCTTCGCGTAGGCTTCCGCAGTGCTGGGATTCGTCGCTTGCGCGAGTGCTATCGCTGCGCTCGCGTAGGCGTTCCATGTCTTCTGGGATTCGCGCAGGTGCTTGCTTCGTTCCTCGGTCGCGTCTTCTGCGACGGTGGAGTAGAAGGTGATGAGCTGCTCGGCGAGGGCGGGGGCGGTATGCTTCGCGGCGAGCTCTTCGAGCTGGGCGAGGCGTGCGACATTCGCGTTGTTATTCGGGGTGAGTGCGAGGGCTGGGGCGATGAGCGTTGCGATCGCGCACAGGGTGTTTATGGAGTGTTTCATGGAAATTATTCGTTGATGTCGTTGATGAGCTGGCGGAGGCGAGCGTAGTCGCCGAGATTGAAGCTGAAGCGCAGGCGAGTGAGGCTCGCGATGGCTTCTTCGTGGTCGCGATCGCAGCCTTCGAGCTGGACGAGGTCGCTCTTTGGCATGATGTCTGCGTACTCCTGCTTCAGCTGAGCGAGGCATTCTTCGCTGACAGGGCTGTTCATACGGATGGTGAGCACCTCGGCATCGAAGTAGTAGGAGTGGAAGCGGCTGTAGAAGTGCTGCACATGCTCCAGTGCGTCTTCTGCGCTCTTCGTGATGTAGAGCAGATCCATGTCCTCGGGGGAGATGAGCCCCTCGTCGAGTAGTTCCTTCTTCACGAATGTCTGCCAGCGGCTCCAGAAGTACTCACCAGCGGGGTCGACGAGGATGACGGGGAAGATGCTCGATTTCCCCGTCTGCATGAGGGTGATGGTCTCGTAGATCTCGTCCATCGTGCCGAAGCCACCGGGGAAGGCGACGAGCGCGTCGGCCTGCTTCACGAGGTGGAGCTTGCGGGTGAAGAAGTAGTAGAAGTCCATCATCTTGCCGCTGCCAGCGATCGCGGCATTCGGGTGCTGCTCGAAGGGGAGCGTGATATTCAGCCCGAAGGACATGTCGGGGAGTGCGCCTTCATTACAAGCCTGCATGATGCCAGGACCTCCGCCTGTGATGATCATGTAGCCCGCCTCCGAGGCGAGGCGCGAGAAGCGGTGGGCGATCTCGTAGCTGTCGGTGCCGGGCTGGATGCGTGCAGAGCCGAAGCAGGTGATCTTACGCACATGCTCGTAGGGGAGGAAGAGCTGCTCGGCGTGAAGCATCTCCTTCATCGCACAGCCCATTTGTCTGAGGTCATGCTCGTTGATATCGCTGCTCGCGGCATTCATGACGGTGGCGAGGAGCTGAAGAAGGACTTCGGGGTTATGATCCCCAGAGAATCGCTGCGCGAGGTCGTAGAGATTCGCGTCGATGACGGGATTGCCAGTGCTGGCGGGGATGCTGAGATGCTCTATCTTCTCGGCACGGCTATTGAGATCACGGGAGGCAAGATATTCTGGAGTTTTCATACTTTTCTAGTATAGAATGATCAGGAGGCTTTTGTCACGTAAAAAAAGCTGCTACTGACACGGAGATGTAATACATAGTGAAATGAAAAAGGGCGTATCCCTAAGGATACGCCCTTTTTCGAAAATTTTCCCGAACAATTAATTTTAGCCTACAAGATCAGGAGTCACAGCAGATGCTGGGATTTCTTCCTTGTTTGTGAAGCGCCATTTTACCTTGTTGCGCTTGCCTGCGGAACGAGCCTTGCGACGACGGACGTCCATAGGAGTTTCGAAGTTGCGACGGCGGCGCATCTCTTCAAGGATGCCTTCGGAGTCGAGTTTTGTCTTGAGGCGCTTGAGAGCGCGATCGATTGGTTCGCCTTTACGTACGATTACGGAACGCATATGTATGTTTCTTTGTGTTGAAAATGTTGTTCGGGTTGAGCGGAGACATTAAACTATATGGTGAAATCTGTCAAGCAAATTGTCTTTGTTTTTTTGTTTTTTCTTAAAATTCGACAGAGGTTTGAGACATTCTAAGATAAGAGGCTTGAAAAGCAGCAGGTTTTTGGTACGATGCTTTTGTGAGCGTACGTCCCAGTTTTACTGATATTAACCTAGCCGAGAGACCTTTTATCCTCTTTTGGGAGGTGACAAGAGCCTGTGCCCTAGCATGTAAGCATTGCCGTGCCGAGGCTCAGTCGCGCCCGCTACCTGATGAATTGAATCACGAAGAGGCGATCGCGCTCATCGATCAGATAGCCGCCCTGCGCCCCGCCATGCTCGTCTTAACAGGGGGCGATCCCATGCTGCGCAGGGATATAGAAGAGCTCGTCGCCTACGCGGCGAGTAAGGGCCTGCGCGTCGCGCTGAGCCCTGCTGCGACTCCTCTGCTCCTGCGTACTGACTTTAAGAAGCTCCGAGAACTGGGTGTGCAGAGCCTCAGCCTCAGCCTCGATGGTGCGACACGCGAGACGCATGATGCCTTCCGCGGAGTGTCTCACACATTCGAACGCACGCTGAAAGCCGCCGAGCTGGCGAAGGAGGCGGGTATGCACCTTCAGATTAACACGACGATTACGAAGAGCACTCTTTCGGAGGTCGATGGCTTCACGGAGCTGATGCGCGAGATGCGCCCCGATATGTGGAGTGTGTTCTTGCTTGTTCCTACAGGACGCGCCAGCTTCGATGAGCTGCCCTCTGCCGAAGATGTGGAGGCTGTCTGGGAGCGCATCGAAGAACTCAGCACCGACGTAGACTTCGGGGTGAAAACCACAGAGGGGCATCACTATCGCCGCGTCGCCATCCAAGCCGCGAAGAAGCGCGGCGGGAAGCCCTCCCGCCATGCCATCCCCACACGTGATGGGAAAGGCGTGGTCTTCATCTCCTACTCAGGAGACATCCAGCCCAGCGGCTTCCTGCCTGTCACCGCAGGTAATGTGCGCCATGATGACCTCGCGCAGGTCTATCGAGAGCATCCTCTGTTCCTCCAGCTACGAGACGATCAGGCACTAGGCGGAAAGTGTGGCGTCTGCGAATACCGTTCCCTCTGCGGCGGCTCACGCTCACGCGCCTATGGCATGACAGGCGATATGCTCGCCGCCGACCCCCTGTGCTCCTACATCCCACGTCAGTGGACAACTTAATTTCCCCATGATTAATATCACAAGACTCTGGACTGGGATATCCCAGCCTGCCGATCACCTTCGCTATGGCCAGCAGCATGGTCATCGCCCTGCCCACGGGCTCGCGAGCACCGCTGCCTGCCTGCCCAGCTCCTCACGCCGCCGCAAGCCCATCGTCGTGTGGAATATCACGCGCACCTGTAATCTGCGCTGCGTGCATTGCTATGCCGACTCGCATCCACAGGCTTACACAGGTGAGCTCAGCTGGGAGCAGTGCTGTGCTGTCATCGACGACCTCGCTGGCTACGGCGCGAGCGCGCTACTGCTCTCGGGTGGTGAACCACTCGTGCATCCGCGCTTCACTGACATCCTGCGCCGCGCATCTGATCGTGGGCTGAAGATGACGATATCGACGAATGGCACACGCATCACCTCCGAGCTAGCGTCCTTATTCAAGAAGCTAGAGGTCGCCTACGTCGGCATCTCACTCGACGGTATAGGTGAGATCCATGATGAGTTCCGTGGCGTGAAGGGCGCATTCGAAGGCGCGATACGCGGCTTCCGTCTCTGCGAAGAAGT
>CAYJNX010000045.1:0-14072 GCA_964371525.1 uncultured Akkermansia sp.
TGGGTTTGGGCAAAGCCCAAAGGAAAAGCCGTGCTCGCAGAGCACGGCAGCGTCAGTTTCCACATAAGCTGAAGTCACACGCGCTCGCCTTGCAAACCCAGCATCGCCTCCACACCCGAAACTGACGCTCCTACTACCGCGCGCGATAGCGCGACTCTTATCTTCCGTAGCAAACGCGAAGCGTCCACACAGAGAAGACGCGAGAACAAACCTACACGCTACCCAAGAGACAAGCATATCTCCCGATATGCTTGACGAGCCGAGAGCAAGGAAACAAGATTCACATACATCTCCAAATGTTTCTTATATGCGCGCGGATAAATTTTAGAAGACGCGACTGTGTGCCACAGGGGGAGAGAAGCATCAAGCCGAAAAGCAGCATAAACGAGCTTCGCTCGCCGCCTTCGGCGGACTTTATATGCTTTTCTTACTTGACGCTTCTCTCCCCCTGTGGCGGGTGGCATGTATCTTCATTTGGTAGAAAAAGACTTTGTCTTTTCCCTCCAAAATGAAGTACAGCACAGACAATACAAAAACCCTCGCTGCACACATACAGCGAGGGTTGTAAAATCATAGCTTACGAGCCGAGTCAGCCTTTTACCGCCTTCTCATATCTCGCTTCTACCTTCTTCCAGTCCATGATATTCCAAGCCGCTTTCAAGCTCGCCGCTCTGTTATTCTGGAAATCCAGATAGTAAGCATGCTCCCAGACATCAATCCCGATAATAGGAGTCATGCCCTTCGTGAGCGGAGAATCCGCATTCGCCGTCGTACTAATCACCAGCTTTCCTTCTGAGTCCACTGATAACCACACCCAGCCAGAGCCAAATTGCCCCAGCCCAGCCTTTTCAAAGGCGGCTTTAAACGCATCAACACTCCCCCAAGTCGCATCAATCGCCTTGAGCAGTTCACCCGTTGGCTCTTTCTGCGCCTTGTCTGCTGGCGAAAATTGATCAAAGTAGATGCGGTGATTGTAAATCTGCCCTGCGTTGTTAAACACAGCACCCTCGCTACTCTTCACGATAGCCTCCAGCGATTTGCCTTCGAGCTCTGTGCCTTTCACCAGCTTGTTGAGATTCTTCACATAGCCTGCGAGATGCTTCCCATAGTGGAAGGAGATTGTCTCCTTGGAAATATTCGGCGCGAGTGCGTCCTCTGCATAGGGAAGTGGCTGTAGTATGAACAAGTCAGTCCCCGCCGATTGTATCGCCGCAGCCAGTGCCGCGTCGTAGTTCGGCTCTTTGCCCAGTGATTCCGTGTACTCCACATAGCTCATCTTTCCCTCAGGATCGACGACGATAATCCCACGTGCCAGATAGTCAGATCCCGCCATGCGGAAGCCGTACTTCTCCCCGAACTCACCATAGACGAGGTCAGAGATGTTCAGCAGTCTGTCTATGCCAGCTGTCGCGCAGAATTTCTTAAAATCTTCCCCCGTGTTACGCGCTACGGAGGCGACAACGACACCTTCTCCCAGCTTAGCAGCTTTTTCATTAAACTTACGTGTCTGCACCTGACAGACACCCGTGTTAATGGAGGGAAATACGCTGAGGATAACCGTGCGTCCACGTAGATCAGACAGGGAGATGTCTGTGCCGTCTTCAGTCTGAGCCTTGAAGTCGGGTGCCATTTCTCCCTGCTTGGCGATGCAGCCGAGCAGGGTAGCTCCCTTCACGAGACCAGTTGTCTGAGTGGAGGCATGCGCCAGTGTCAGAGGACTCTGGTTCATGCTTGTCATGACGAAGGCGCAGCTCAGGAGAGCCGCGAGCTTCGGGGTGATGATTCTATGCTTCATATTAATAATTTTTAGGAAATCTTCTTGTAACGTGCTTCGACCTTTTTCCAGTCCATGACATCCCATGTACTCTTCAGGCTCTTCGCACGTAGGTTCTGATAGTCGAGGTAGTAGGCATGCTCCCAGACATCCATGGTCAGAAGTGGTGTCACGCCTTCGGTGAGGGGTGTCGCTGCATTCGCGGTCGTGCTGATGGCGAGCTTTCCTTCTGCGTCGGCACTGAGCCATACCCAGCCAGAGCCGAATTGCCCGACACCTGCCTTTTCAAACGCGTCCTTGAACTCATCGACGCTGCCCCATGTGGCATTAATCGCGTCGAGAAGCGCACCCGTTGGAAGCTTCTGCGCGGCATCCACTGGGGATAAGTTATCAAAGTAGAGACGGTGGTTGTAGATCTGACCTGCGTTGTTAAAGATAGGCCCTGAGCTCTTCTTCACGATGCTGATGAGGTCTTCGCCTTCGAATTCGGTGCCTTTCACCAGTCCATTGAGATTCGTCACGTAGGTTTGCAGGTGCTTGCCATAGTGGTAAGAAATCGTTTCTGCCGAGATGACTGGCGCGAGTGCGTCATGCGCATAGGGGAGGGGGAGCTGGACGAAATCATCCTTTGGTGCGCACACGGCGGCAGCTTGCAGGGCTGCATCATAATCAGGCTCATCAGTGAGCTCAGACACATACTCCACGTGGGTGATCACGCCCTCGGGGTCGATGACGACGATACCACGAGAGAGCAGTTCGGGGTCTTCCAAGAGGAAGCCGTAGCGTGTGCCGAAGTCTTCGTAGGCAAGCTCAGAAAGATTCACCAAGCGGTCTATGCCCTCTGTCGCGCAGAAGTTAGCGAAGTCCTCTTCGCTGTCGCGCGCGATGGACACGACGGCGATGCCTTCACTCAGTCCGCTCGCCTTCTGATTAAAGGTGCGTGTCTGTACCTGACAGACAGGCGTGTTAATCGAGGGGAATACGCTAAGCACGACGGTGAGGCCACGAAGCTGTGCGAGTTCGAAGTCCATGCCCTCGTCTGTGCGAGCCTTAAAGTTCGGCGCGGTTTCACCTACGCTGACCTGTGTACCGAGTAAGGTGAGGTTCTTGTCGCCGAAGGTGACGAGATCGGAAGTTTTCTTGATTGTATCTGACATAACTGTAATTAATTGATTCTAGAGTGTAAATAGAAGGCTACTGTGAGCTCTCTTTCTAAGCTATCATGTTATTTAGAATAATGCTAGATTTTTCTGCGTAATACAACCTAATTGTTTTTGTGTCGCGTATCACGCCACAAAAAACCGCCCACGTATGTGACGCGAGCGGTTCTGTGACATTCATTCTCATCGAGAATCGAACGTGCAAGTGCTGAGGTCCGTTGCTTAGGCCTTCAGCTCTGTGCCGAGTTCGATGATAGAGTATTCTCCGGGGAGGAGACGGTAGACGATCTGTAAGACATTGCGTCTTGCATTTCGGTAGAGGAGGAAGGGTTTTCCAGAGATCTCAAGTTCCATGATGGCGTTTTCCTTGTACATGGTCTTGAGCTCATAGCCTTCACGGCTGATGCGTACTGGCTTCGGATCTTCTGGGGCATCGAGGTCGATGTCTTGGTCGAGGAGATCTTCTTCATAAACCTTCTCATCCAGCTTGCGAATAGACGCAGAACGATGAGGACGATAGTGCTTCATGAGGCGAGTCTTATGCTTGCGCATACGTCGCATGATTTTAGAGATGGTCTCATCAATAGCAGCATAGAGATCCCCTGTGGTCGTAGAAGCTTGGATGGTGATATGATCGGCACAGAATAGGACGATTTCGGCAGTCTGTCGGTCTTTCTGTACATCTAGTACGACGCGGGCTTCAATGATGCGGGGATAGTCAATCTGTATCCCTTCGACTTTCTTTGTGGCAAAGTCGCGAAGCGCTTCTGTAATTTCGATGTGGCGGCCCGTGAGGGTGATATTCATATCAACATTTGATGATTTCATAACACAGCTTATCTTTCTATATGATTTTAATTAATGGCAGATGACGACATGTCAATCGGCACTAATCATATTAGGGGTATAATCAGGAAAGATCAAGAAAATACTGCATGTATGTAGCAGAAAATTCAGAGATTTATTTTATGCGTGATTTTTTCTTGATATTTCATTTAGACTGTGTTAGAGTGATAGATACGCGTGCTGTGAAAAGGTCGTAGACGTGTATCTATGTCTGTATTCTGACTTCGGCGGAATGGGGTAATTGAGCTTTGTTTTTGCCGATGAAGGCGCGAAGCGTACCGAAGTGCTCACCGTGGTTTTACGCTATCGCGTTTGCGACGGAAGATAAGTGTCGCGCTGTCGCGCGCGGTGGTCGGAGCGTCAGTTTCGGACGCGGACACCATGCTGGGTTTGCAAGGCGTGCGCGTGCGACTTCAGGCGATGATGAAACTGACGCTGCCGTGGCTGCGCCACGGCTTTTCCTTGGGCTTTGCCCAAACCCAGCAAGGACGCCGTCCTTGCATCCTGCTTAAGGGCGCGCCCTTAAGAATCCATTTATGTGTTGCTTATGCGTAAAGAGGCACGCTCCTTGGTGTCGAACTATGCCTGTGGTGATGCTTGTGCTCTGAGTGTCTCGGCGCGTTTGATGAGTGCATCCGTGCTGTTTTCTAAGCTTTCGTTCTGCACTTCGTTGAGCAGTGTTTCAAGTAGCTGCTTGATCTCGGGTCCCGCGGGTACTCCGAGTTCCATGAGCTGTTGTCCGCCTATGCTGAGATCTTTCACGGTGAAGGCGGGGGATAATGCCAAGACTTCGTCGCGGAGGTCGCGTGCTTCTGTGAGCTCAGCTAGCTTTTCCGCACGCTCTCTGGGGGACTGCGCCATGATGTCGGCACGCATGAGTTCGAAGAGTTGTTCGAGTCCTTCTTCTCCGAATTTTCCTATCCAGCGGCGCATTCCAGCGCGTCTTGTCGGGCACTTGTCGCCGTGGTGCTCCACGAGGCTGCTCACGCGCTTGATGGTGGCATTGTCACTCTTCAGTCGGCGTAAGATGGCTTCCACTTTCTGTGCCCCTATGCTTGCATGTCCTATGCTATGTCCGAAGCCGTCTTCGCCTATGGCAAAGCAATCAGGCTTCCCGCAGTCATGGAAGAGTGCGGCTAGGCGTAGTACTTCGTCTGCGGCGATCGCATCGACGCTATGCGCGCTATGCTGCCACACGTCGTAGATATGGTGGGGGTTCTTCTGGTCGAGTCCGTCCATGCCTGTCATCTCAGGCAGGATGCCGATGAAGATATCGGTGTAGCTTAGCAGCATGCTGCCTGCGCCTTTTCCGACGAGTATGCCTTTGAATTCTTTATATATGCGCTCGACGCTGATATGAGAAAGTAGGGGGTGCAGCTCACGCATGGCGAGCGCGGTGTGTGTCTCGATGTCGAAGCCGAAGCGTGAGGCGAAGCGTAAGGCGCGCATGATGCGGAGTCCGTCTTCTTCGAATCGCTCGCGTGCGTCGCCGACGCAGCGTATGATTTTCTCTTCTAAGTCTTCCTGCCCCGAGAAGCAGTCGACGAGCCCCTGTCGTGGGTTATACGCCATGGCATTGATGGTAAAATCGCGCCTCGCGAGGTCTTCGCGCAGGTCTGAGACATAGGTGACGCTGTCGGGGCGTCGCATGTCGCTGTAGGCTCCATCGAGGCGGTATGTCGTGACTTCGACTGCCTGCTTGTTCACCATGACGGTGACGGTGCCATGCTGGAGTCCTGTCTTGATCGTGTGATAGCTCTTGAAGACTTGCAGCACCTGCTCTGGCGTGGCATTCGTGCAGACATCCCAGTCGAGCGGGACGCGCTGCATGAGGCTGTCACGTACACAGCCACCAACGACGTAAGCCTCGTAGCCATGGGATTCGAGTCGCTCGAGGACATCGAGCGCGTGGGGTGCTATTTCTATCGTTGTTGACATAAGCAGGGTGATGTTAGATGGGTTAATATGAGATGAGGGAAACGACGCAGTCGTTCCCCTCATCTGTAATATTACTATGATGAATTTTTTAGACCTTTTCGTCAGAGTAGTCGATGCTCGCCATGGCTTGGTAGAGCTTCCAGCGATGCTTGATATCCTTCTGCTCGAGTTCGACGAGGCGATCGAAGTGATCAGGTTTCGCTTGTGCGAGCATGCGGAAGCGGTTTTCTGCGAGGAGGGCTTCCTTCAGGTCGAGTTTTCCAGGCTTGCTCTTGATGGTAAGAGGGTTCTTACCCTTCGCGAGGTTATCTGGGTTGAAGTTGTACAGCATCCAGCGACCGCTGTTCACAGCGTTCTTCTGGTGTGTGAGGCCGTTTGCCATGTTAATACCGTGCGCGATACAGTGGCTGTAGGCGATCACGAGTGCTGGTCCATCGTATTCTTCTGCTTCGACGAGTGTCTTGAGCGTGTGCTCATCGTTCGCACCCATGGAGATAGAGCCGACATAGATGTTACCGTAGGTCATGGCGATGTAACCGAGGTCCTTCTTCGCCTGATCCTTACCACCTGTGGCGAACTTCGCTACCGCTCCACGTGGTGTGGACTTGGAGCACTGACCGCCTGTGTTTGAGTATACTTCTGTGTCGAGGACGAGGATCTTCACCTTCTGACCTGTAGCGAGTACGTGGTCGAGACCACCGTAGCCGATGTCGTATGCCCAGCCGTCACCACCGATGATCCAGACGGACTTGTGGACGAGGTCGTTTGCCTTCGCCTTGAGGAGGGCGAGTTCTGGGCTGTCACCGCAAGCTTCCTTGAGGGCGGAGATGTCTTCGCGCTGGCGGACATAGTCGCTCTCTGTCTTGTGTGGGTTGCTAGCGATGCGCTCTGCGAGCTCTGTACCGACGCTAGAAGCAGCGGCATCGAGGAGTTCTGTGGCGTACTGACGCTTCTTGTCGAGGGAGACGCGGAAGCCGAGACCGAATTCTGCGTTGTCTTCGAACAGGCTGTTCGCCCATGCTGGACCGCGACCATTCGAGTCATGTGACCATGGTGTGGTAGGAAGGTTACCGCCGTAAATGGAGGAGCAACCCGTCGCATTCGCGACGACGAGACGGTTACCAAAGAGCTGGGTGAGCATCTTCAGGTAAGGTGTTTCACCGCAGCCTGCGCATGCACCAGAGTATTCGAAGAGAGGACGGAGGAACTGAACGTCCTTCACCTTAGCAGAACCTACCGTGACGCGGTCTGCGTCTGGGAGGGCGTCGAAGAATTCGAAGTTCTTTGTCTCGCGCTCAAGGCATTCCTCCGCTGGAGTCATGATGAGGGAGTCTGTAGGACATACCTTCGTGCAGAGTGTACAGCCTGTACAGTCGGCAGCGGATGTCTGGATGATGAACTCGCTACCCTTCCATGCCTTGTGCATGGCCTTAGCAGGGACGCTCTGGAAGCCTTCTGGAGCTCCTTCGAGGTTTGCAGGGTCAGTGACCTGTGAACGGATACAAGCGTGAGGACAGACGACGGTACACTTACCGCACTGGATGCAGCTTTCCTTCTTCCAGACGGGGATTTCAAGGGCGAGGTCGCGCTTTTCGTACTGCGTCGTGCCGTTCGGGAATGTACCGTCGCAAGGCATTTCGGATACCTTCACGCTGTTACCTTCACCGACGCCGAGGCGTGCGAGGACGTTCTTCACGAAGTCAGGTGCGTGATCAGGCATGGATGCGCCGATCTCGTGACCTGTGATGTCCTTACCAGCGACGGGTACTTCGTAGAGGTTTGCCAAGGAAGCGTCCACAGCGGCGATGTTCTTATCGACGATGTCTTGACCCTTCTTGCCGTAGGTCTTCTGAATAGCCTTCTTAATGTAGCTGATGGCTTCTTCCGCTGGGATGACGTTCGCGAGGTTGAAGAAGCAGGTCTGCATGATGGTGTTGATACGACCACCCATGCCCGATGCCTTCGCTACCTTGAACGCGTCGATGCAGTAGACCTTGATATTCTTTTCTTGAATCTGACGCTGCATGCGTGCAGGGAGGCTGTCCCATACCTGATCAGGAGCGAATGCTGTGTTGATGAGGAAGGTGGAGTCCTGTGCGGCATTCTTCAAGAAATCATAGAGATTCAGGATAGAAGGCTGGTGCAGCGCGATGAAGTTCGCGTTAGTAATCGTGTAGGTACTGTGGATAGGTGTAGATCCGAAACGAAGGTGCGATGTGGTCGTGGAACCAGACTTCTTCGAGTCGTACTCGAAGTAACCCTGCACGTAGAGGTCGGTGTTCTCACCGATGATCTTAATCGCGTCCTTGTTCGCGCCTACTGTACCGTCAGAGCCGAGACCGTAGAACATGCAGCGTGTGACCGTGTCGGCTTCTGTGGAGAAGCTGGGGTCATAGCTGAGAGAAAGGTTTGTCACGTCATCTTCGATACCGATGGTGAAGCCATCTTGTGGGGCGTCCTTCTTGAGTTCGTCGAAGATAGCCTTCACCATAGCTGGTGTGAACTCCTTCGATCCGAGACCATAGCGACCGCCGACGATGACAGGCATGGAGAAGGGGAGTGTCCCATTGATGGAAGCGATGGAGAGTGCCTGAATGACATCCTGAAGAAGAGGCTCACCGAGGCTGCCTGGTTCCTTTGTGCGGTCGAGGACGGCGATCTTCTTCACTGTCTTAGGAAGTGCCGCGATGACGTCTTCGGCAGGGAAGGGACGATAGAGGCGGATCTTAAGCACACCGATGTCTTCGGAGAGTGCTTTCACTGTCTCAAGGCAGGCTTCTGCGCCTGAGCCCATGATGACGATGACGCGTGTAGCTTCGGGAGAACCGATGTACTCGACGAGATCGTACTCGCGGCCTGTGAGTTCGCCGAACTGCTTCATGGTCTTCTTCACGATAGCAGGAAGCGCGTCGTAGTAGCTGTTCACTGTCTCACGACCTTGGAAGTATACGTCAGGATTCTGTGCTGTACCGCGGATGACGGGAGCGTCAGGGGTGAGTCCACGCTTGTGGAAGCTCTCGACGAGTTCGGGCTTCATCATCGCGCGCAGTGTCTCGTCGCTGATGTCGGCAATCTTGCCTACTTCGTGTGATGTACGGAAACCATCAAAGAAGCTCATGAAAGGAATGCGTGCTTCCAATGTAGCAGCGTGAGCAATAGCTGCCATATCGGGTGCTTCTTGCGTGCTCGCGCCGCAAAGCATCGCCCATCCTGTGGAGCGGCATGCCATCACGTCACTGTGATCCCCGAAAATAGAAAGACCCTGTGCCGCAAGGGAACGGGCCGCAATGTGAAGAACGCAGGGGGATAACTCGCCCGCAATCTTGAACATGTTAGGAATCATGAGGAGGAGACCTTGGGAAGCAGTGAAGGTAGTGGCTAGGGAGCCAGTTTGGAGGGCGCCATGCACGGCACCGGCAGCACCGGCTTCACTTTCCATCTCTACCACGGCAGGTACAGTTCCCCAGATGTTCTTACGGTCAAGGGCCATCCAGCTTTCAGCGGCTTCACCCATGGAGGAGGAAGGCGTGATAGGATAGATAGCCGCTACTTCGGAACAACGGTATGCAACGGAAGCTACGGCTTCATTTGCGTCTATGGTGCTGTATGTTGTGCTCATATAGTGTATTTCTTGTAACGATCTGTGCCGTGTTTCTCTACGAGAAGAGCGCGTCAGATGCAATAATGTTACACTTCTTAAGAGGTAAAATCAATTTAAAAAATAGCGCGTGTCTCGTTTTTTTTGAGTTAGTTTTAGCTAATTTTTTATTTTGCTAAATCGCTTAGGTTTTTTAAAAGTTGATACATCCCAGAAAAGAAGATTTACTATGTAAAATACTTATTTTACATAGTAAAGATAAATATTATCAATTTAGAAACTAAAGCCTAGCCCGAAACGAATGGCTTGGTAGCTCTGTGAGTTCACCTTGACAGACTCTCCTGAATTAAGCTTGATTTCTGGGGTGGCGGAGCTACTAGTGAGCTGGTAGGAGGCGAATAAATAGAAACTATCCGACACATGAAAGCTAGCACCCGCCTCTAAAATATAGGCAAAGCCAAAGTCATAATCGTAGCTATCATCAATGCCTGTCAGTTGACCTGTGGTGGGAGAGGTGACGACTGCGTCAGATGCGGCTATCCCCATAGTAGAAAGCCCGATATGCGCTCCAGCGAAGAGGGAAATATGTGTAGAAATCTTATGGCTGTAGCGGTAGCCTATCATGAGGTGTGCCATAGCGAGGTGGTTTTCCTCAGAAACACTGCCACCCGGTGCAAGCGTGGAGTTCACGTGGCTATCAAAAGTGCCATAAGCGCCACCTAGGGTAAAGAGGAAGCCTCCTGCCGTACCGTTGGCAGAGCCAAAGGTGATATCCCCACCTACGAGATCAACTTTCTGGTCATTATCCGAGAAGATGGGGGAGCTTTCAAAAATGGAGTCATTCGCAGTGTAGGTAGAGCCAGCTATTTCAAAAACGCTCGAGTTGCTAGCAAAGGCACTAGGGAGAAAGAGAGCTGTAGCGAGACCAGCGAGGGTGAGAGCCCTGCTCATTCGTGGGGTGGTATAGGAGTTTTTCATCGTACTAATAATGATTCAATGCGATGATAACAGTTACACTGCTGATGTCAATATGAAAAAAAATATCCCCTCTCTCGCCATGCAAGAGAGGGGACAGGAAAAGAGTTTCTACCGCTAATCTTAGAAGTGGTAGTTCACACCTACGCGTACCATGTGGTAGAGAAGGTTATCAGACTTGATCTTTCTATCATAGGTATTACCTTGATTGGTGGTGTATGTCTGATTCTTATCGTTGTACAGGCTAGGAACGCTTGGCATGCCGAAGAAGTTGTAGCTAGTGAAGACGGAGAAGTGCTTGCTCAGGCGGTAGGTAAGACCGATTTCTGCATTGTAAGCGAGCACGAGCTGGTCGCCAGAGTAATTCGCGCCATCACCAGAGCTTTCTGTGATTTTCTGAGTCAGATCGACTGAGGCAAGACCGACGTTAAAGCCAGCGAAGAAGTCGAGATTTCCGATGAGAGTCTCTCTGTAACGGAAACCTGGCATGAACTTCCAGCCTTCGATTTCTACATCTGCTGTACGTGATAAATCAGGGCCTTGGAATTCGTGATCGTAATCGTCTCCGCTGAAGTAGCTCACACGGAAGTTAAGCGTCACCTGCTTCATGAAGGTATCGGTGGATACCATGAAGTCTGCGCCTTGAATGTTAACGAGCTTAAGACCATAAGCGTCCTTGTTCAGTGCGTTTTCGCTAAGGTCGTCATGGGAGAAACCTACGAAGACAGACCCTTCGAGCCACCAGCTTGCTTCGTTTTCCTGATAGTTGGTTGGAGCGTCAATCTTGTATGGAGTGTAAGTAGCTTCCACACCGTAGACTTTCTTATCGTCGAAGGTAGCGATAGGAGTAGCAGCATCCTTTATGGAAGTTCTCTTAGCATACGCGGTGGAGCAAAGAGCTGCGCACATGAGAGCGCATGTGAATTTGGAAAGAAAATGAGTTTTCATGTTTGATGTGGATTATGATTGCCTAATGCTGCGATCATTTTTGCTCGCAACGATAATGATATTATAAGTATCGTAACTAGTCTGTCAATAATAAATTCAAGGAGCGCACCAGCTTGGATGATTTACTAGCGAGTGGAAAGGGTGTTGTGTCTTGTATCTGATTAATAAATAAGTGTTTGCGCTTTTGGTTAATATTGTACTTTTGGCGTTTTTTTTGAGCTATCAGGGAAACTTAGAGGGTGAGTAGGTCTCTCAGTCGCGTCTCCAGATCATCTGTCGCCCCGTAGAGGTGTACATTCCCCTTCTGCCTGATGGTTAAAAATCCATGCTCACTAAGAATATTTAGATCATTGCGCGCTGTTTGTTTTGTTACCTGAAAAAGATCTGCTGCCCCCGCAGCCGAATACTCCACGCTCATATCGCGCAGCAGCTCGACGAGCAGCGCCTGCTGGCGCAGATTCAGCCATTCTATATCACGCAGCTTCGATCTGAGCTTCGTCTGATCTTCCTTCTTGTTGCGAATGTAGAGATGTAGATTCTCGACTGCTTGGTGTATAGCCGCGAGCTGCTTAATGATGAAATAGTTTAAGTCCCCCTGATCCTGCTCCGTGTCGACAAAGGAAGAGTAATAGTCGCTCGGGCGATTGAGAATCTCGCGCGAGATAGAGATATACTCGAAGTCCCTGTAGCCAGCCTTCAGTACCGACCAATAAAAGAGAGCACGCGCCGTGCGACCATTCCCATCAATGAAGGGGTGATCATAGGCGAGCCAGAAGTGGATGATGCATGCGCGCACGAGCGGATGGATGAAGTCTTCCTGCGACTCGGTCTGCGCCTCGTTCGCAAACTCGCATAGCGTCTCCATGCGAAGGGGTAATTCCAGTGCATTCGGGGGTAAGTGAATAATCTCGTGAGTAACTGAGTTCTCCACGCGCACCCGATCTTCACAGCTTCTGAGACTGCCCTCTTTCTTTGCGTCGTCGAGTGTGCCATGCGTCAGCACGCGATGCAGCTCCAGTATGCTCTCGGGGCTGAATGGCGTGTCGCGCTCCTGCTGGATGAACTGCATCGCCTTGTAGTTATTATACACCATGCGTTCATCAATATTCAGAGGACGACGCTTCTGGCGTATCATTGCCTTGGCCGCAGCACGCGTCGTGACTGCCCCCTCGACGATACTGGACATGATGGACTCCTCCTCCAGAGAGTGGAGCAGGTAGGAGGACTTCGTGATATCGCGTCTTTCACCCTCTCGCGTGCCACCGCAGAGCTTGTCAATCACATGGAGTAGGCGGTGCATGCAGGGGTTAAGCGCATAGGAGAAGGCTTCATCCTGCGTGTCGAGCAGGGGGATAGTCTGACGCGCAAGTGCGCGCTGAAGCTTAATCCCCCACCACCACTCCTGCGAGCTCAGACCACTGGGTGGCTTGCGGTAGCGAATCTCGCGCCACGGCAGGTAACGGTCGGCGCGCTGACTCTCATGCTGAGCCGCCGTGATGAAGCGCAGGATGTCTTCGCCTCTGAGCTCGTTGAGTGAAGGTGGTATATTATTCTTTGACATGCTCCGATGAGTGTAAAGCAAGAGAGAACAAGAGTCAATAAAATCGGTAAATTATGTCGTGATTTACCGAAAATTTACCGATATTAGCCGATAAAAAACTCTGACCTGTGAAAACAAGTCAGAGCTATCTAAGAAAATGTCTTTCTCTCCTTAGTCGACGTTATCGAAGAGTTCCGTGTCGAGGAAGAAGCGCTTGATTTCTACAGCTGCACTCTCTGGGGAGTCGGAGGCGTGGCAGATATTCTGCATGCTGTTCGTCCCGTAGTCACCACGGATGCTGCCAGCGGTGGCATTCAGGGAGTTCGTCGGTCCGATGATGGTGCGTACGCGCTGGATGACACCAGGTCCAGAAAGTACCATGGCAAGCACGGGGCTGCTCTGCATGAAGGCATTCAACTTAGGATACAGAGGCTCGTCGTCAATGATGAGATCAAGGATGTGCCCGTAGTGCTCCTTGAGCACTTCGTCATTGAGCTGCATCATCTTGAGACCACGCAGGCGGAAGCCTTCGGAGAGGAAGCGTGCCAGTACGATGCCAGAGAGGTTCTTACGAATGCAGTCGGGCTTGAATAATATGAGGGTTTTTTCGTCGCGGTTGTACATAATAATATTCGTTTAGGTTGAGAAGAGCTTAGTCCTGTCGAGCTTTCAGCATGTCAGGAGTGACGGTGTACTCGGCTGCACAGCGTGGGCAGCCGATGATGATCTTTCCTTCGTCATTCAGCATGCTGTCGAGGTCTCCTTGCATCGCGCGGAGCGTGGGGAGTACTTTTTCTAGGGTGCAGCCACAGCGGAACTTGAAGCGGCGTGTTTCGAGAATCTTCGTCTCATCGTCCGTCTTCCCAGCGAGCATGTTCTTCACATAGCTCGCGTCCAGTGCGTCGAGCCAGTCATGGTCTGCGCCAGGTTCTGCTGTCGCGAGGACGTATTCGTCGCCGCCTAGATGGATGGCGCGCGCCTGTCTCTGCTCGCTCTGGCGGTAGTAATCTTCCAGCCATGCTTCCACGCTCTTACCATGAACCTGAATGACGGATGTCTGCGGGTCGCGGGTGCGGAGAATATTCTGCGTGTAAAGGGTGTTCTGCTCGGGGATGCGTACATCTTCTGTGATGACGCGCCCTATCACGTCTTCTGTCAGTGAGGATCCTGACACAAAGAGGGTCGCTTCGATGGGCTGGCAGAGATTCAGCGTCCATGCGTGGTATTCCGACCATGGGCGGGAGACGAGATGGAGGGTGAAGTAGGCAAGAGTGTCCTTGAAGAGCTGGTCTT
>CAYJNX010000046.1:0-13891 GCA_964371525.1 uncultured Akkermansia sp.
CTTATTCTGCAAAAATGACCCGCACTGTCAAGAAAATTTCTGCGCTTGAGCTAGGAGTGAGCTAGGAGCACACACTCGGAGCTCTGGAAGCATTTTAGTTTTGTTTGGGTATGCTTGTCTCTTGGGTAGCGCGTATGCTTGTTTTCGCGTATTTTCTGCATGGACGCTTCGCGTTTGCCACGGAGGATAAGAGTCGCGCTGTCGCGCGCGGTGGTCGAAGCGTCAGTTTCGGGTGTGGATGCCATGCTGGGTTTGCTAGGCGGGCGCGTGTGAGGTCAGGTGATGGAAACTGACGCTGCCGTGCTCTGCGAGCTCGGCTGTTCCCTTGGGCTTTGCCCAAACCCAGCGGGGACGCCGTCCCCTGCACCCCTGCCAGAGGAACGAGTCCCTCTGGACTCCCGTTTATGTGTCGTTTGTGGGTGCTAAAGTGCTTTTTGGGTTTACCAGTCTGCTAGTGTGTAGGTCCATGCGTTTGCTTCACCGTGTAGGGGGCAGTGTAGTAGTGTGACTGCGACGCTGTCCACGCTCAGTCCGAAGGCTAGTGCTACCATGTTTCGGTACGCTCGCATTTGCTCTCTATAGTGGTCTTTCAGTTTGCTTTCATCTGCTCCCGCATTTGTTTTGTAGTCGTAGATATGTGCTGCCACGGCTCGCTGTCCTGCCTTGTCCAGTGTCACATGCAGGCGGTCTATTTGTCCCGAGACCCAGTTGTTTTTAGTTTTCGCCTCGATGTTTTGTTCTCTATACAGGCGTACTGTTTCCCTCGGGCGGGTGAAGTGCTCGCGCCAGCTCGCAGAGTACAGGGCTTCTGTGATGCAGTTTGTGATCTGATCTCTGTATTGCTCTAGCTCGTTGACGAGTTTAAAGGGCGGGATGTCTCTGTGTTCATCCAGCCATGTGATTTCCTGCATGACGGCGTGTATGATGTTCCCGAGTTCTGTTCCTGAGAGTGTGGTTGTTTGTGCTGTTGCGACATGTTTGATTATCTGCGCGGCTGTCTGTTCTTCTTCATCCATTGTCGATGGTGTGCGTCGCGTCAGACCGTGGAAGTGATAGTCTGGGAGGTGGAGCTCGGCTTGTACGCTGGCTGCTTGTTTCGGCTTGTGTGCTGGCTCTTCTTCATACCAGTAGGGTGAGCCTAGTAGGTATTCGCAGCGTCCTAGCTCTGAGCTAGGCGGCTCTCCATGGCTTTCTGGCGCTGGCGCATGCTCGATGACTTCTTCCATGATATGTCTGAAGCTTTCGCTCTTCGAGGTGCTTTCTGCGCTACGCGCTGGGATGATGATGTAGGTCGCGCGTTTCGCGCGCGTGACGGCGACGTAGAGCTTGCAGAAGGAGGCGAATTCTTCCTGCGCACGCCATGGGGCTATCATGTTATCGAATAGGATCTTATTTTCCTTCGCCCATTCTTCATCGCTAGGGGGGATGAGTAGTGCGAGTGATTCTCCATGTTCGTTCTTGTACTGGAGTATGCTGCGTTTCCTGTAGCTTGCGAGTTCGCCTTGTTTTGCTAAGAAGGGTAGGATAACGCTGTCGAATTCCAGACCTTTCGACTGGTGTATGGTCATGATGCGGATGGCGTCGCCTTGTACTTCGCTGCGGAGGCGTAGTTTCTTGATATGTTCCAGCCATTCCGCGAGGGTGCCGCCGCTTTCGTCGAATGATTCAGCCTCGGCAAACCAGATTTTCCAGCTCTGCTGGAAGTGGGTATTCTCGTCTATCATTCCGCGCAGCAGCTGGGAGAGTTCGCGCAGTAGTTGCGCGATGCCTGCTTGGGCTGTGAGCTGGTGCAGGCTTTCCCAGCATGCACTGGGGGTGGGGCTTTTTGTAATGGCTTGCACGGATTTCCACAGGGGGCTGAGTCGCAGGAGTCCGAAGCTCTGCTTGTCCTCGGGGCAGAGTAGCCAGGAGAAGAGCTGCGTCAGCGAGAGTCCGAGGGCGTTGTCGCTGCCCACTTCGCGTTCGTCGCAGAAGATGATGGGTCCCGCGAATGGGTAGCTAGGCTGTAGCTGCTGGAGTTGTTCGTAAATCTTTAGTCCTTCGCTACGTGTGGACACGAGGATGGCGCAGCTGGGGAGGCTTTCTCCATGCTTCTGCGCGGCGATGGGGCGCGTGCGCTGGAGTAGTTCTGCGATGAGGTGGTAGCTCGTCTCGCCCTTGGCGACGCCTTCGGCTTCACGGTGGGTTTTCCATATTTCCACACAGCCAGATAGCTTGCGCGCTGCTCGGTGTTCTAAGAATTGTAAGCTATTCCATATTTCATGCGCTCCTGCGCTGGCGTAGCTCGCGTAGTTTGGGAACTGATCGCCGAAGAGTAGGTTGGCGAAGTCGAGTACGGACTGCGAGCTGCGGTAGGAGCAGTTAAGCGGTTTTTCCTGACTGCGCTTCTGCTCCTCTGATGCTAGACCGAATATGCCATCGCGCGCTCCGAGGAATACCTTCGGGTCGCCGCCTCGGAATTGGTAAATGCTCTGTTTCGCATCACCTACCATGAACACGCTGCCTTCATCGCCTTCTTGGGCGCGGGCGAGTAGGAGGTCGCGCAGGATGTCATACTGTCCGAAGGAGGTGTCTTGGAACTCATCAAGCAGCCAGTGCTGGAGCTGGGCATCGAGGCGTTCCTGTACGAGGGCATAGCTCTGCTCGTCTACCTTGCCTTCGAGGAGGCGTGAGACGTCAGAGAAGGTGAAGAGTCCTTGCTTGCGTACTTCGTTCTCGTAGTTATGCTCCACTTCTGTGAGCAGCTGATGCAGTGCTTGTGTGCGCTGTAGGAGTCGTCTCCAGACATGGGCGCGTCGCTCGTGCAGGAGCTCGCTGAGGTCATAGCCGAGCTCGCGGCATATGTCCCAGTAGGGCGCGTAGCGGTTCTGTGCCTGTTGCTCAGGGGGGGCGTCGGGGAGTTCTTTTACTTCTATGGAGAGGAGTTTCTGGTGTAATGAGGCGATGCTTTGCACGTACTGGAGGAACTTCTTGCGATAGGTCCGCACACTGTTCGCGTGCATCCTGACGATGCCCGCGCGCTTCGGGAAGATGTATTGTCCTTTCTCGTCGGGGTCCTTGATCGGGCTAGGGAAGGTCTGTTGGTCTTTCTTTTCTAGGTCGTCTTCTAGGATGGCTATGAGTGCATGTAGCTTCTCACGCCATTCTTGCTCGCTGCTCTTGACGGTGATGTCTGCCTTCGTCAGTCCGAAGAGGGCGAGTTCTTCCTCTGTCATTTCGTCGGGTTTACCTCCCCAGACGGCGTGGGGGGAGGAGAGCATGATTTCGTGGTACTTGTTCACGAGTTCGAAGATGCTGGAGTCTGCTTGGCTCAGTGCGCTTTCGCGGTCGAGGCTCGCGGTGATGGCGTCTTCGAGCAAGGAGCTAGAAGTGTCGTCGCCTGCTAGAAATCGCTGCTCGTAGGTGAGGTCGAGTGCAGCGCGCCGCTTCGCCTCTTCTTCCTTCGGGTCGAGGGGGCTGAGTCGCGCTAGCCCTAGCTCCGCGCAGAGCGTGCGTGCCATGCGTTGGAAGAGGCTATCTATCGTGCCGAGGTTCAGCTGGGCGAATTGGTTCATCACTTCTGCGAGTATGTCTGTGAAGAACTGCCTATGCTCTTCTATGCTCAGCGCGATATTCATCTCGGATAGTATGGGCGCGATGCGTTCCTTCCAGCAAGCTAGTGCTTCTTCGTCAGTCTGCGCGGCCTGAGCGAGGTCGGCGAGGATGCGAGCCTTGAACTCTGCTGCTGCCTTGCGCGTGAAGGTGATGGCGATGATGTTCGAGACTTGTATGCCCTCGGGCGATAGTTTCTGCAAGCAGAGTAGCGTGAGGAATCGGCTGACGAGCTGGTAGGTCTTCCCTGCGCCAGCAGAGGCGGCTATGTATGTATTGAGCAATGCCATGGCGTTTTAGTGAGTTTGTGTGCTAGAGGAAGGGGGGGCGATGAAGATCTCGTGTAGGGGCTTGCCGAGCTTCATAGGAGAGAAGAGTCTCTCGTACTTGATCTCCCATCCCATCTGCTCCGCGCTCACCAGACAGCGTCCTTCTCGTATGAGCTGCATGCAGCAGAGTGCCCATCGCTTCGCGTGTGAAAATAGCTGCTGCTCACGATCGGAGAGATCTCCCACCTCACTGAGTGGGGCAAAGTGATCGTCAAAGAGCCCTGCGGGTGTCTCGTCTTCCCCCCAGAGCAGGAGTCCGCTCTCCTCTGTCTTACGCGAGAGGCGTATGTAGGCGGCGGAAATAGAGGCTGCTGCAAAATGCTGCTCCACCCAAGCCGCGTAGATGGGTAACTGGAGATTCGTCCACCTGTACTTCTCTAGTTTTTTCTTCTTCGCTCCCTTCACGTGGTAAAACTCTTCAAGCTCGGGGGCGATGAGGGTGGGAGAGGGCTCGCCTTCGGCTAGTTTCTTCAGATGGATGTCGGAGCAGGAGCTCACAGAGCCTGTCTTGTAGTCGATGACGCGCATTTCCAGCCCTTCTGCACCTTGGCGGCAATCCACACGGTCAATGGTCACATTCATACGGAAGCCCTCCCAAGTCCACTCAGGCTTGTACTCAAGCAGTAAGTTCCCCTGCTCATCACGCGCTGTCTCCCAGCCTTCCTTCCAGAGTTCTAACTGGATGGGGGCGTAAGAGGCGAGACGCTTTTTGAGTCCGTCGTACTGGAGTCGCTGAGGGATGAGCTGATGGAGCTTAAAATGCGCATCGTAGCTCAGGGCTAATTCTTCGAGTAGGAGTGTTTCTAGGGCGGGGATATGCTCCTCGCTGAGGGCTGTTGCCTGCTCGGGGAAGTCAGGATGCGAGGTCTTGAAGTCACGATAGCTAGGGAAACGCCTGATGAAGGCTTCCATGGTCGCGTGGATGATATTCCCCTGATCCATCGCATTGAGCTGCTTCTTATCCCATTCGTACTCCTGTGTGGAAAGGTGGAATATTCTCTGCAACCAGAAGCGCAGCGGACAGGCGAGGAAGTCCGAGAGCAGGGAGGGGGAAAATCCCCTGTCAGCGGGAATGGGGTTCTCCTCGCCTAAGTCCGCGAGGCTGGTATGAGCCAGACTGTCGCGATCGAGTGAGATGTTGCTAGCATTGCTCAGTCGGCGGTAGCGCCAGCCTGTGAGTTCGTCTTGGGATGCTAGGGCTGTGGGCGCAGACTCATGCTCGCCGAAGAGGTGATGGACGAGGGCGGGTAATTCTTCGCGCGCTGCTATCTTGAATAAAAGGCTACTGGGCGATAGCGGGTCTTTCTTCCTATCGACGCGGCTGAGGAAGAAGGAGACCTTGTCAGGGCGAGGGGCGAGTATACTGCGGAGCAGGTACGCGTCATGTGCTGCATGCTCCGTGTCGTTGCGCAGTCCGAGCTGCTTGCGAATGCTGGGGGTTAGCCACGCGTCGAGTCCCCAGCGTTCGGGAATCACTGAATCATGGAAGGCCGTGATCACCAGTCGCTCCGCTGCCGAATAGGACAAGTCGCGCCAGCCTATGATGTCCATGCTTGCCTGCGGGTCACGCATGGGGGTGAAGCGCGCGCGCTCCATACTCAGCTGCATCATCGAGAGGCAGCTCTCCAGTGTCATATCATGTGAATGCAGAAGACGCAGCAGGGGCGAGCAGAGGGCGATCATGCTCTCTGTGAAGCCCAGGTGTAGGTCGTCTGCTATTTTCCACGGCGTCGGAGTGCTAGCTTGCGCGGGCTGTTTTTCTGCGAGGGCGAGTAAGGCGTCAGTCAGTGATGTCGCCGATTCCAGAGCCTTGATGAGCCAGCCACAGAGCAACTCCAGACTCGCCACGAGATTCATCACCGCGGGCATCCAGTCGCTCTGTCTCGGGTAATGTCGCTCCCAGTTCTGCAACTCATGAATAAGCCCCGATAAGCGCGTCGGGAAGCTGCGCCCCTGAATGAGGCTGAGGATGCGAGCAGACTTCTCACCATAAGCTGGGATGTCCTTCTCCTTGAAGAGGGCGGAGAACAGCGGATTCGCCAGCAGCTGTGACAGACATGCGACGGGGAAATGCTTCCAGTCCTTCTTCTCCACTCGTGCGTGGTTCAGTCGCAGGTTAAAGTCGGCGAGCTGCGCGAGGAGCTGCTGCCATTCTGAACTGAGAAAGCTACGACCACGCGGGCGATGCACGACCACACCACGTGCGACGAGTGCCTCTTCCAGCGCGGATTCCATGCTCGCATCCGCATTACAGAGTGCGAGACCATGGAGCTTGCCCCCCATCTGGGCATTGAGATGCCCGAGACGTGTTACCGCTTCTTGCGCCATAGAAAAGCTATCGTCACAGAGGACAATCTGACGCTGCCAATTCGCGGCAGAGAGCCCCGTCTCGCGCGCGGAGCTAGGAGACAGCCACGCCTCTAAGGGACAGCCCCAAGCATCAAAATGCTTCCCGTAGCTCGCAGGCGCATGAATCCACGCCTCTATCTGGCAAGCAGAGCGCGAGAGTATGCCCTGTAACTGGCGTGAGAGCTGCGGCACACAGGCGAGCACGACGCGCGCTGAGGCAGGGAAGGGTAGCGCCACGTCATCAGGGAGCTCCCTGTAGCCCATGGCGTGGAGTAATGCCCGCTGCTCGCTCTTCAAGTGGAGCAGCTTCTGCCAGCGCGGCTCAGACTGGCAGAGATCCTGAAGCTTCGTGTCGCTTAAGGCGATGCCCTCTCGTGCCAGCACGTCGAAGAGCTCACTGAGCTGCTGCGCCTGATAGAGCCAGGACTGGTCTTTCCACTCTTCGCTGTGGAGGAAGAGCTCCTGCGAGCGGCTAGACTTCCTCTGTGCATGCAGGCACTGCTGCCAGCAGAAAAGCTCCTCTAGTGCTGTGGCCGTCTCTTGGGAGCAGAGACCTAGCAGTTGATTGCTCGGAATGATAGTCGGGCTGAGACATGCACCCTGACCGCGCGAGCCTGCCGAGAGAATGGCAAGCTGCTCTTTCAATTGACGCGATGATTCCTTCGTCGGCACGACGATATACAGCGGAGCCTCGGGGTTGAGAAGACCGAGATCTAAAATACGCTGAGCGACAAGCGGGCTGGCAGGACTCTTCCAGCCCAGAAAGATGCGATGTGGCTGACCGCTAGATGGTTCGTGCATGCCTAGCAGTGTAGCATAGCAGCTGCACGAGGTGAAGAGTTTTTTATCCTCAATAGGATAATAGATTATGTATCTGTTTTTTCTATTTGAAAACAAAAAAGACTCCTAAAAAGGAGTCTCTTTAAACACTTAGATATTTAAGTAATCTTAAGTAACAATTAGATCACTTTCTTATCATTGATTCCAGTGTAGAGCTTATCAACGATTTGCACGAAGTTCTTCTTCTCTTCTTCTCCGAGTTCCATGAGGATGTTCTTGAAATCCTTCGTGATTTTCGTGGAGAGGTCAGAGAATGCTAGCTTACCTTGATCCGTTAAGCGGATGAGAACGGCACGACGATCGTCCGGATTAGGGCGGCGTTCGAAGTAGCCACGCACAACCATGGTGTCAACGAGGATAGAGGTAGCAGGTACTGTCATCTGAAGTCCTGTGGAAAGTGTCTTAAGCGAAATGCCTTGGGTCGTTTTGTCCGTCATAAGCTTGAGGAGGCGAATCGCGCTGCTCTGGCGTACGGTCAACTTAGGCGTTTTCTGCTTGCTGGACTTATCACTATCTTTTGCACTCTTGCGACGGAGTGTATCTACAATGAAAAGCAGCTTGTTTAATAAATGTGTATTAGGGGATGTTGTTAAGGGCATGACGCTATTCTAGAAAAATATTTATACATGTCAAGAAATTTATTTGATTTGACTAAAGATATATTTAAAATTCAACGAGATAGAGGGTGAAATAATGTTAGAGCTTGAAAAATTAAGTTAACTTATGCTATAAATACAGCGATGCCACTGCGAAATATTCCTCGTTCATGGGTCGAGGTCGATCTAGAAGCTATCGCCCATAATCTCGATATTGCTCGCCAAGCTCTCACTCACTCGTCTCTGCTAATGCCTGTCGTCAAGGCGGGAGCGTATGGGCACGGCCTAGAACCCGTCGCGCGTCGCCTCGACAGAGACGGTATTAGCTTCTTCGGCGTGGCAAATGTAGGCGAGGCTCGCCGACTCCAGCAGGCTGGCGTGCGCACCCCCGCCTTCATCCTAGGACCTAGTTTTCCAGCCGAGCGCGAAGAGATCATCCAGCATCAATGGTGCTGCACGGTATCCTCCTGCGAAGAGGCGGATCATTTCAATAGCCTCGCCGCCTTCTATGGGAAAAAACACCGCGTGCATCTCGCCCTTGATAGCGGCATGGGGCGTGAAGGCTTCCTTTATCCCAAGCAAGAAGACCTCGGCGCTTTCGTCGATTACCTCCGCTCCCTCAAGCATCTAAGCATAGAGGGGGTGATGTCGCACTGCCCGTCAGCCGACGAAGATGTGCCCTTCACCCAGTCGCAGATAGATCTCTTCAGCGGCTGGGTGCGCGAGCTACGCGCGCATTTAGATCTGCCCTACTGCCATCTTGCTGCGAGTGCAGGGCAGCTCGCCTATGAAATCCCCGAGGCGAATCTCGCGCGCCCTGGACTACTGCTTTACGGCGTCGCCCCCATGGCCTCCATCTATGATGGTGTCCTGCGCCCGACGCTGCGTCTTCGCGCACGCGTCTGCCTCGTGCGTGAGCTAGAAGCAGGGCAGGGCGTGTCTTACGGACGCACGGTGCAGCTGAGCTCCAAGACACGTGTCGCCACCGTAGGCATAGGCTATGCCGATGGCTGGAACAGACGCCTGTCAGGAAGCGGTGTCTGCGTCAGCATCGAGGGGAAACTCTGCCCCATGCTCGGGCGCGTCACCATGGACCAGATCATGGTGGACGTGACAGACATGCCCGACGTGGTGTCGGGCAGTGTCGTGGACCTCATCTGCCCCGAACAGCCCGTGACGCGAGTCGCCGAGCTGGCTGGGACGATCCCATGGGAGATCTTCACAGGACTCGGCCCGCGCCTCCCACGATTTTATCGTTAAAGTGAGAACAGGTGAAGGTGACTAGAAAACGAGTGGGAAGTGCTCCACAAGCGGGTACTGCTTCACCTCGATGAGCTCGACTCCGTACTTCTGCGCGATTTCTGGAGCCTCTGACTTCTTGTAGCTCTCACCATAGTAAATCACCTTCACACCATGCGCACACAGAGCCTGCATGCAGGCCGTACAGGGCATGGTCGTGCAGGCGACACAGTAGGCCTCACCACGCTTGAAGAGGCTACAGAGGTTAATCTCCGCATGCAGCATGTACTTCTGCCTCTCATCGCGCGATGCCCAGAAGTCATCAGGTGCGACGAAGCCAGGGTAGAGCCCATTGTAAGCCGTGCCGATCACGCGATTATCCTTATCGAGAGCCGCAGCCCCCACCTTGCGGTAGGGGTCTTCGGAGCGCAGAGCCGCGACATGGGCGAGAGCCATGGCGTACTCGGGGATGGTGAGACGATGGTTATTCATAGGTCTGTGAATAGGATGGGGGATAGGATGGGGGATAGGGAATAAGCCTTACATGAAATTAACCACGCGAGGATCTGAGCCCGAGAATGCCGTCGTCGGCATCTCATTGAGCGTGCGCATATCCTCCTCGCTCAGCTCGAAGTCCCAGACCTGAGCATTCTCTGCGATGCGCGCAGGTGTCGCGGACTTCGGCAGAGGGATAGTCTTGTTCTGCAAGCACCAGCGGATGCAAACCTGCGCGGCAGACTTACCATACTTCTCGGCGATACTCAGCAGGAGAGGGTTATTAATAAGACCGCCGCAGCCTAGAGGCGACCACGCCTCGACAGCGATGCCAAGCTGCTGGCAGAGATCCACCGTCTCCTGCTGCATGTAGCCAGGGTGGTACTCGATCTGGTTAATACAAGGCGTGACCTTCGCCGTCTCCATGAGAGCCGTCAGATGCTCAGGCATGAAGTTACTCACACCTATGGCACGCACGCGACCAGAAGCGAGGATCTCCTCCATGGCCTCCCAAGTCGACGCATTCACCGCCTTCCAGTCCTCGGGATAATGCGCTGCGTTCGCTGGCCAGTGGACGAGGTAGAGATCGAGATAATCTAGCTGAAGCTTCTCCATGCTCTCTTCAAAGGCGCGGAGCGTCTTCTCCTTCCCTCGCATGGTATTCCACACCTTCGTCGTGACGAAGATCTCTTCACGAGGGACGCAGGACTGCTGGAGAGCCTGACCGACACTGCGCTCATTGCCATAGATGGCCGCGGTATCTAAGTGACGGTAGCCCGCCTCAAGAGCGGCGATGACGCTATTCGTAGCGGTTTCACCTTCGGGTGCCTGCCATGTCCCGAAGCCAAGTGCGGGAATGCTCAGACCATTATTCAACGTGATAGAAGTATCCATGGTATAAAAGAAAATAAAGAAGCGATCATTCGCCTCTCCTTGTATTCTAAGCCTATTCGTTCAGGGGTCAAGACCTATTTCACAAATGACAGGAAAGATCTGCGTATTTTAGAGGTTCATTGAAAAATTAGTCTGATCAGAATGGAGATCTCGAAAATGAGCGAAACAGCACGGCTTTTGCCGTATTTTGAATGATAATTCCTAAGCTGTTAGTTTTGCCGTCCCCTTGAGAATGCAAAAGCCTCAGTTATGATTAACTGAGGCTTTCTATACCAGTTGTGGGACTCGAACCCACACTCCGAAGAACTCGATTTTGAGTCGAGCGCGTCTACCAATTCCGCCAAACTGGCCTTGTGCGTGCGCACTATTAAATAGGAAAGTCGCGCGCGTGTCAAGGATAAATTAATTCTTTAAAGAAAGCTCGTCGACGATCTGGATATTCCTTGCTTCAAGTGCCTTGAGGTCTTCGCCTGGACCTGCTCCTGTGATGGTGAGGTAGTTCCCCGTCATGAAGGCGTTCGCCCCTGCGGCAAACATGTCGAACTGTCGCTTGCGTAGCACACTCACACGTCCTCCGCAGACGCGGATGACGGAGCGAGGGTGTACATGGCGGTAGACCGCGATGATGCGCAGGGCTTCTTCTGGGCTCATGATGGGCTGATCTGCCATCGGCGTGCCTGCGTGAGGGTAAAGGAAGTTCACAGGGATATGCTCGATGCCGTCTTCCTTCAGGAAGAAGGCGAAGTCGAGCCTGTCTTCCCATGTCTCGCCTAGTCCGAAGAGTCCACCGCTGCATACAGAAAATCCTTCTTTCTGCGCTTCATGCACGGTGTCGAGGCGGTCGCGCCACTGCTGTGTCGTACAGACTTCGGGGTAGTAGCGTTCGCTGGTTTCGAGGTTGTGATGGATGCGGGTCATGCCTGCGTCTTTCAGGCGACGGAGTGCCTTATGCTTCAGTCGACCGAGTGAGCCACACATGCGTGGTCCTCGACGGCCTGAGTCGCGGCGATTTTCTAGGAAGGTGGCGAGCTTTTCCACATCATCATCGGTGAGTGCTCCTCCGGCTGTGACGATGCCGCAGCGTCCTACAGGGAACTGCTCCCAGCTGCGGACGATGTCTTCGAGCTGCTGCTCGGACATGAAGGGGTATTCTTCGATCTCGGTGCTGTTTGCGCCACTCTGGGAGCAGAACTTGCAGTTCATGTTGCAGTTTCCGCTCTTCGCATTGATGATGAAGCAGGCTTCTACTTCATTAGCGAAGTAGTGCTCGCGGATTTCTGTCGCGGATTGGAAGAGCTCGTCCTCGGGGATGTCGAGTAGTTCGCGTGCTTGCTCGCGCGTAAGTCCGCCTTGAGCGATAGCTAGTGATGCAAATGAGGTCATGATAGGATGAGAGTATTCTCTCTGTTAGGGGGAGGGTAGAGGATACACTCTCGCCCCCTTTCTGTCAAGTCATACAGGGAGCTGATCAGAATGATGGTAAGGTGTAGGCGTTTCAAGAATCTTTTTTGAGATTTCCAAAAAGCTGTAAATTCTCGCCAAAATGCGACAAAAGGCGCGCTGTATTGCTCATTTATTAGATCACCATTCTGCTCGGACTAATTTTGCAAGCTTTCCTCATGCAGTATAAATAGGTGTCAGTCAGTATAATTAAATAAAAATTAAAATATTATCTATATTATCCCTTTCTCATGAGATGTGACAGATAAGTGAAAATGAAGTGTTGATTTACATACATGGTTGAGAATTGAAAAATTGCATTGTCTTTACGAGCAATTAGACTCATTGCATTCTAAGACAGTTATGTTGTATATGATAGCTTGTCTACCCACTATAGAGTTTTCTTCCTTGGTTTTTGCGTCAATGGGCGTTTGCACAACTGTATTCATGAGTTGAATTTAATGCAAAATCATTGCGATATCAATCCATTGAATTAAAAACGATTTACTCAGCATGAAGTTTCATTATCAGTCATACAGCTTTGAATAAAACAAGCCCAGCTCTGCGTTCGTTAGACGAGAGCTGGGCTTTTAAAAGACTGATTGAGGCTATTATTTTTTGTACCCCTGCGGCCACTTCGATGGCTCTTCGGCAAGTGGAGAATCGTCAAACATTTTGTCAGTTTTTGCAGCTGGATTGAGTTGCCAGCTAGATAAGTCTTGATTGAATTGTGAAGCAAAGAACATGAGCTCCACATCAGCGGCTTTACTGACATTCCATTTAGATATATCACCATTGAACTTTGAGTGATTGAACATACCGAACATATTGCTCACATTGCTTACATTCCATTTCGAGATGTCTCCATTGAATGGTGTGCTCAAAAACATTTGCTGCATTGTCTCAACCTTACTCACGTTCCATTCAGAAATATTTCCATTGAATGGAGTCCCAACAAACATTCGTTCCATATTACTGACTTTACTTACATTCCACTTTGATATATCTCCATTAAATGAAGATGCAGCAAACATCTGCGCCATATTAGTGACATTACTTACATTCCATTTTGATATATCTCCATTGAATTTTGAATCCATAAACATGGAACCCATATTCTTGACCTTACTCACGTTCCACTTCGATATGTCGCCGTTAAATGGAGACTCTCGAAACAGTCCGTACATACGCGTGACTGCACTCACATCAATATGATTAAGGTCTGCCTGATTGCCTTGTTTTTTTATTTCAGCTTTTACGATTTCGTGAATCGAAAGATCACAGGCATTGATGATGGCACGCTCCGCAAGTTTAGGCGTTTTATCCTTGCTTGTTTCGGAGCTCTCATTTGCCGTGGCAGATGCCTTTTTAGGCTTTTTCTTTTTAGCAGCTTTGGAGCTCCTTTCAGCCTTGGCTGCTGGCTTCTTCTTGTCTGAATCGTCAGAGCAAGAAGCGAGCGACAAAATGGCGATCGCGCTAAAAATGCGGAGGAGCGAGGAGGGGATTGTCATGATTAAGTTGTGGATTATGCTATGTAAGTATATACGCATTAGCTATGCGTAAGCAAGCCTTAAAAACTGATAATATTGATTTTTTCAAATCACTACTATGCTGAGATAAATCCATAAAACAAATCCTTGCCTAGCATGAGTATCGCTAAAATGCCCATCAAATACAAGGTTTATATGCGACGTGGCGAAGACGCGCAAAATAGAAGCCCCACTCAAAAAGAGAGCGGGGCTTGAAAATAAATGCACGAATGCTAAGATTAAGCCGCCTTGCGCCTTCTGCGGGCGAGGAGTCCTACGAGGGCGAGGAGGCTGAGCGTGGCGGTGCTGGGCTCTGGCATGATCTGGAGAGAGCCTATGAATTCGTAGCCCGTGCCAGAGGCGATAAACTCACCATCTGTAATAGCATAACCTTCGATACTAATAGCACTTGTATCAAGTCCATCAGCGAGTACTAAATTTTCGATAGTTATCGTGATATGAAATTGGTCAGGGAGTATAATGTAGTTATAATAAGTGTTTTAATGCTTGAGTTATTCTATTAGATCTTGATTAAAGCTCAAGATTTCTTCCGTGGGCGACCTACTTTGAGTTTCATATGCGAACCTAT
>CAYJNX010000047.1:0-13869 GCA_964371525.1 uncultured Akkermansia sp.
TATCATCCCCGAGCGTGAGGTAGAAGCCTAGTTCTTCCAGATTTCTATTATCATTGAGTTGCAGGTGGCTGAGCAGCTCGCTTTGGCTGACCATGTGCGCACCATCTTCCCAAGTGATAATGGTCCAGCTGAAGCCCTCTGCCGCAGGATCGTTATCTGAGGCGTAGAGCTTGATAAAGCTATCATCCGCAGCGAAACTGAGTGCTGATCCCGCCGTGACATGCAGCTTCGTTAGGCTACTATGACTACCGTGCAGGGTGAGTGCGTTCCCGCTGAGGATGTGGTTGTGGTTTCCTTCAATGCGCAGGACGTTGCCGCCATCAGTCAGGTGAGTACCACCCGTGTTCGTGTGGCTAGAGTAGTAGCTTACTGTACCTACTGCGTTCACGTGTCCAGCTCCTGAGATATCTTGACGTAATACGCAATCTTCAAGCGTGAGGGTGATGCCCGCATCCACGCTGACGCGTGAGGCAAGGTTGTCGTTATTGACTGTCATGTCCGTCGTGATGCGAGTCGTGCCTGCTCCTGTGATGAGTGAGTTTACATCTCCCCCATTGATAATGAGGGTTTTCTCGTCGTTAATTTGGGTATTAGTCCCCAAGAGGTCGGCGTTTGTCGTCACCTCTCCATCGATGACGAGGCTACCAAGTCCGTTAACGTTACTGGCAAGTGTACCGCTACTGAGGATGAGTGCCTTTTCATCGTCTATCTCGACATCATTACCCAGCAAGCCCGCATCGCTTTGCGTGTTTTCTGTGATGTTGATCCTTCCCCCGCCTGTAAGAGCGTTAGTGAGCGTGCCACCTGCTATATAGATGTCTCCTTCGTTCGCAATGATATTCTTCTCACCTAGATAGTTGGCATAGGTGGTAAGGCTTGCACCAGCTGCGATATTAAGCTCGACATCTGAGAGCATGGCATTCGCGCTGTTGTAAGCGCCCAGCACAAGCTCACCTGTGTGTAGGGTCATACTCTGGTTTTCTACCAAGTTCGTGATGTAGACCGTACCATCACTGCCATCGTTGATATGGAGTAGCTGGTTCTCACGCTGGCCATCAGAGCCGCTAATCGCATCATTGATGGCGAGGGTATGCGCCCCGCTGGCGTTGAGGGTGACGCTTGCTACATCTCCCGCTGTACCTGCGTTAAAAATACCGCTAGAGCGACTTAGCCCATCCATGGTGATGGTGTTATCCGTCATTTGGATACTGCGTGTAACAGCCTGAAGCACGATGCTGCCGCCCGCATTGTAGAGACCTGCACCTTCAGCGACGCCTGATCCGTTTAGAATCACAATTTCATTGCCGATAAAATCGCTTTCCATGATAACATTATCTGCCGTGTTGTACATGCCTGCCCCTTGAGCGGTGAAGGTGCTGCTAGATCCGTCCACCTCAGTGGTTGTTAGATTAAGGTAGATAGCATTGGCTATAAAGTCACTCGTTACTTTGCCGAGAGTGCCTTCATTAAAGAGACCTGCGCCTTGGGCTGTGCTCTTCGCGTGAGCCTGCTGCATCTCTGCGTCCGTCGCTTCTAGTTCTATAGCGACTAAATTGCGGATGAAATCCGCATGGAGTTCATCTACCGAGCCCGCATTATACATGCCGCCTCCTTGACCGAGAGCTTGGGCATTCACCTCTTCCGCGTTGCTTGATGCAATAAGAGCGTGTGAAGCTAATACATTTCCCACTAAGTCGCCACTAAAGACATCCATCTGGCTGCCATTATAGACGGCTGCGCCTCGCATCTGAGTGTTAGAGCTATCGGCATTATCAATGTGTACAACAACTTGTACACTATTCCCGATGAAATCCGCCGAAACATCAATACTTGAATTCTTAGTGTGGGAAAGTGCCGCCCCTTGTAAATCCTCATCTAGTGTAGAACCGACGAGAACTTGGTCGAAGAGGCTATGCTTCACTTCAGCCGCCGTAAAGCTTGCATCACTCGTATCCACACGCGTATTATTAGCACTGTAGATGGTGATATCGGCATCATTAGCAGAAGGAGAAGGCTTAGTTAAGATAACATCAACACCTTGCGTTGTTTCCCATACAAAGAAACCTGTTTCACCCTCAATACCAGCTATTGTCTCGGTAGGGTTATCCCCCAGTGGTCCGTCGAAGACAACACTGCTTGCCACCGAATTCCCCCCCACGGAGGGATTCACCACAAGCGCTGTTTGAAGAGGCGAGGTCGGCTCAAGAGCTATAAGTTGATACTTAACATCAGTATACTCATTGATGGTGAGTGTGTAGGCATCACCTGCTTCGCTAATGGTATAGAAGTCGCTATGCAGCTTCGTGCCGTTGTAGTTGACGTTCACCATGCTTGTGAGGCTATCAAGGCTTAGACCCGTGCTGACAGCTGAATCCCAGCTAATGAAGTCGCTCCAAGTACGGCTACCACCCGCCAGCTCATTAAAGTTGAGAGTGATGGAGCTAAGGCTATTCGTATCTATACTGCCGCCTTGCACAAGATGCAAGGAGCCCATGTCAAGTGTCGCCGCATCATAGCTGAGCTCCAGTAATTCTGTGCCCAGCGTGGCAGAGAGTGTCACCTCACCTATGATGTGGGCATTACCCGCGCCATAGAGGCTGTCTGTTATCTTCCCCCCTGTAAGGGTAAGGGTCGCACCCGCTAGTACCTCGGTGCTCGTGTTCAGCCTGTCCGCATTACTCGTTACCTCGCCATCAATGGCTAGTACGCCCTTGTCGTTTACATCCACAGTCAGTGTACCACCTGTAAGGGTGAGGGTACGGTTCTCGTACACCTCTGTTCTTACTTTCAGATTATCAGCACTACTGCGCACATCCCCATCGATGTGAATGGGGCCTGCTGGGCTGCTCGCACCAGACACAACTACCCCAAGCGTGCCGCCATTAAGTGTTAATGTATGAGTAAAGTTAGAGATCTCGGTATCCAGTCCTAGATCATCGGCATTAGCCTCCACGTTGCCAGCAATGATAATCTTGCTGCCAGTGCCTCCAGAGAGCTCTTTGCTCAGTATGCCTCTTGTGAGAGTCAGAGCTGTGTCTGGGTCCAGCACAACATTATTTCCCAAAAGGCTTGCATCACTGCTTAAATCATCCGTAACATAGATCGTACCATCGCCAGTAATGAGGTTACTCAGTGTACCGCCAGCGAGGTACATGCTCGAATAATTCACAATCTTATTACCTGCACCGAGATAGTCAGCCTTCGCATACACTTCTGCCCCTGAATACACTTTTAGGTAGCTGCGTTCGAGCTCTGTTTCTGCCCCGTCGTAACTTCCGAATTCGAGCGTACCTGCGTGGACATGAATCTGCTGATCAGAAACCTTATTGTTAAAGTACACGGTAGAGAAGGAAGCTCCCATGGCAGCTATCTCTTTTAATTCTCCATCCATCCCATTATTGATGTTCAGGATCTGGTAAGTTTCCTTATTCTCCCCACCTGTTATGGCATCATTCATGGTGAGAGTGTGTGCACCGTAGGCATTCAGATTAATAATAGCATTATTACCTGCATCCCCCTCGTTGTGAATGGCGTTGGAGGTAAAACTTGATGTATAACTAAAGGGAACTTCAGTCAATTCATACTCGATGGCATAATTGCCCGTGAAGTGCGTGCTGCGGTTCAGAGCCAGAATGCCTATGCTTCCACCTATATTTGAAATCGCGCCACCTTGAGCAGTATAATCCCCCTTATCATCGAGTGCCACGTAGTTAGCTATGAAGTTCCCCTCTAATCGGGAAATCACGCCCTCGTTATGAATCGCTCCACCTTGCGCAACTTCAACGCTCTCAGGGAAATTACCTGTTAACGCACGAGCATAAGCATACACGTAGTTTCCTATGAAATCGCCCGATATACTGTCAATGTCACCTATATTATAAAAAGCACCGCCTTGAGCGTAGAGGATGGCTGAGGCTGAGGATGAACTCGCATTGTTACGAACGTAAACACTGGCATTCACAAAGTTGCCAATAAAATCACCTTCGATTGTTCCCATTTCCCCTTGGTTCGAAACCGCGGCACCTCGTGCCGTGATGCTGCCTGTAAGCGCGATATAATCAGCAGTCTCCAACCTCACACTCCCGATTAAGGCATTACCTACAAAATCGCCCTTCATCGTTAGTATGCTCAAACCATTTTCTACACCCGCAGAACTCAGGCCTGTGTGCAAGGCATCAGGTACTGAGCTAGTAGGATTATAGATATAGCTAATCGTGTTTGCCACAAAATCACCGCTTATATTAAAATCACCAACCGTCAACTTTTTGTGATTTAAAGCTTGCGTCATCAACCCGATGAAACTATGGTTCACCTCTGTACCAGTCCAAGTTGGATGTGAGGTGTCTACAGCCGTATTATCGACTGAGTTCGCGCTGATGTCTGCTGTGGCGGCATCGGCAGGAGTGAGACTGAGGTTTCCTGTTGTGGCATCGGCCACCCACTTGTAATACTTCATGGGATCTGTGGCAGAGGACTCACCCAAGGGGTCGGCAATGACGACATCGTACACATTTCCATCATAATTCGTCACCGAAAAGACAGCAGGAGTCCCCCCAGCTGCTACGGGGATAAGCTCGTACTTACCATCCAAGCTACTGATACTAAATCCCTGCGCGGTTGCCGTGAGATCGTAGTAATTCGCTGAGCTAACTACGCCATTGATGGAAACGCTGAGCATACTGCTTAACTCAGTATCTGTGAGTGCCTCACTAGGGTCTTCCCATGTAATGAAGTTATACCAATCAGAGCCCGCATGTGCTAAATCAATGACTATGGCACCGCCAGGTCCAGTTGTCAAGCTTGACCCTGAGGCAATGCTGAGCCCTGGGGAGAGTCTACGCGTAGTTCTGCTGGTGCTCAAGTTCAGCGTGGATTGCAAGATGACATCTCCCGTGATGGTGATAAGCCCAGTACTACTCACGTCGTTACTCAGCGTACCTGTGCGAATGCTCATGCGCCCCGCATTGGTGATGGTGCTGCTACTACCTAGGTAGCCTGCCAGAGTATCCACCTGACCGCCAGCCGCGATGTGGAGGTCTGTGTTCGAAAGCAAGGCGCTTGATGCCTCGACCACTTGCCCACTGGCAAGTGTCGTGCTCGCAAATGCGCCTAACGTCAGTGTGCCACCTTGCACATTGATCGTTTGGTTAGAAACCACGTTATTGAATACCACGGTAGAGAATGCAGCCCCAGCGTCGATAATGGCTTCGCCTTCCCCATCCATGCCGTTGTTGATGTAAATCATTTGTGAGTCCTTTAAGCCAGCTTCGCCATCAATGCGATCGTTCACGCTAATACTATGACTGTCATAGGAGTTGAAGTGCAGAGTACCCCCTGAGTTGTAAATAGCGCTGGAGACCTTCACGCCATTATCCAAGGTGTAGTTACCCGTGAATTCCATGCTTTTCTCTAAGGCTAAAAAGCCTATCGTGCCTTTGAGGTTGAAGACCCCGCCCCCTTGCGCACTGCCGTCGTCATCATTAAGCGTCTCTACTTTGGCGTAATTGCCCAGAAAGTTGCCTGTCACACTGGCAATGGTAGAAGCTACGCCATTGTACATCGCGCCGCCGAAGGATTGCGCCTTCAGCGTATCGTTGCTAGTGGCAGTACTCAAGACGTAATTTCCGACAAAATCAGCGACTATAGTGCCTACTTCATCATCATCGTCATTCGCGATGGCTGCCCCATAGGCTAAGGAGCTGATGCTATCGAGAGTCGTGGTAGCCGTTGTACTTTCAATATAATTCCCCACAAACAGGCCTTCAATATAAAGAATAGTATTATCATTAAAAATGGCAGCACCTGCGCTTACATTGCTCTCAGATGAATTACCCTTAATGTAGTTGCCGATAAAACCACCTTTCAGGCTATGGGCTTTGCCTGTATTATAGAAAGCTCCTCCAGTAAGGGTGGTGATGGCTGTCTCTCCTCCGTCTGCTAGAGTTTTAGTTTTTATATAGTTGCCTATAAACGAACTTTCAATGGAGCTGCTATTAGCTTTATTATAAAAAGCCCCCCCTCTGACATAAGATGTTGAAACCCCTGCAATTTCTGCATAGTTACCGATAAAGTCCCCCTTGAGCGTGCCTAGAGTACCTCCCGCATAAAGAGCTCCACCGCTGATGGTCGTAGCTGTGCTTGATGCCTGCGATGTACCAGCGAAGACGTAATTATTGATAAAATCACCCGTAATGCTGCCAATGTTTGTTCTACTATAAATAGCACCACCATCAGCAGAGGAATTCTGCGCGGCATAGCTGTAGGCGTAGTTACCGATAAAATCCCCCGTAATACTCTTCAAGTAGGCGCTTGTATAAATAGCACCGCCATCCGCATTTCCTGTGTTAGAGGTGGTGTAAGCCTGCGCGGAGTTACGAATAAAATCCCCACTGAGGCTCGAAATGGTCTCCGTGGCGTAAATAGCACCACCTGAGGAGAGGCTGGTATTAGAGGAATTTGCCAAGGCCATGTTGCCGACAAAATGACCTTTAATGGTTAAATCATCAAAATCTTCTATATGATAGAGAGCAGCACCTTGAGCTTGTGCAGCTGCCGAGTCATCTATAATCTCCATGATAATACCCACGAAGTTGCGATCAATATTTGCGCTGACCGCATCCACCCGCTGCATACTTGCCTCGCTGGTAGTGACATCGGATGCAGGAATATATTGCGGACCCTTGTAAAGGATACTTGTCGCCGTAAGGGGGCTTTCGATCCATTCTAAGGAGGCTTCAGTGCCTAGCGATATGATATCTACATCATAGAGCACAGACCTGAGCGTGAGTGTACTCGCGTCCCAGACGTACTTTGTAATAGTAAAATCCCCCTCGCCGTCGATTTCTGCAAGCGTGTAGACTGAATCAGCCCCAAGCGTAGGGGTGCTGAGTTGAGTCTTATCAGCCGCGATACCCGCGCCTGAGGCGATGGTGCTGTTAAACACGGGGAGAGAAAGAAGGCAAGCCAGCAGACCTGCACGAAGGCGTAATGGTATGTGAAGTTTCATAAAAAAAGTATATAGTATTTTCTGATATGATACTCTTTTTTTATCCCTATGGCAACGAAAAAAACTTTCGATAAAGAAATTATTATTTATAAGATTTATTCTCAGGAGGCGGATCTCACAACTTTAACTTACTGAGCCATGAGGGGAGTTTACCGAGTCGCTGGATGACCTGAGTTTCATAGAGAGAATCAGGGTCAATAGGCTGCTTCGGACTCGATGCGGTCACTTCATCGCAGCCAGAGAAGCGGAGGGGCTCGCCATGGTATCCCACGACGAGGGGGGAGATGAACTTCGACCACTTGTCCCCCTTCTCCCACCATGTCCACTGTTTCTTCGCGGGGACGCTCGTTGCCTTGAAGTTCCAGAGGATGAGCTCCTTCATGTGGTTAGGCAGCTTCACCTTCGCTCCGCCCTGATGCCCTGAGAGCATACCGCCCACGCAGTTATCAAAGAGTGTGATACGAGGCTGCGAGGCGTGGCTTTCAAAGCCCGAGTCCAGCCCCCATACATTACGCCAGAGGACAGTGCCTATCGCGCGACTAGAACCCCCCACCGCATGCCACTGCCCTGCCCCGTTCAGCTTGTGTGAGTCACTGCGGTCGATGACCCGCGCGATAAAGACACGCGTCGAGCCACCCTGGGCTCGCACAGCGGAGTGACCGCGCTTTCCGTGGATGAGGATGTCGTATGCAGAGACATGGGCACACTGGTTAAAGGTGAGAGCTTCGCTAACATGCTCGAAGTTCACACGCCTGACCCATGAGTTCACTGCATGGCTGATAACGAGAGGCTTGAAGCCTCCATCATCATTCCACGAGCGATGGTGCTGGAAGTCGGGCAGGCAGTCGCCACGGAAGCTGATATCCTCTATGCCTAGATGATCGAGGTGGGGGTGGAGGCTCAGTTTCCAGCCCAGCTTGGAGTTGATGGGGTAGAGTAAGGGAGCAGTGAGCTGCACGCGCCTGCCTGAGACTGCTTTCACCTGATGAATCGCCTCGATGTGTATGCCCTTCTTCGCGATCTCCCAGTTGCTCTGCATGACTTCATCGTAGTACCGCCCTAGCTCCTGCTTCATGAGCTGCGTATCGAGACTCTGGAGAGAGAGCTTTACCCAGTCTCCTGTCTTCACATGCTGGCTAGATTCGAGCGTGATGAATCGCGAGCCTCGCTCCGCGTCGCTGCTGATGGCGGTCTCCTGCGCAGGGATGCGTGGTGCCGTGATCTGGATAAGGGGTGGCGATGTCCACATCTTCTCAGGATCTTTTGGCAGCTGAGGATGTGACATACTCAGAATAGTCTTATCCCGCCCTGCGCCTTTCAGGATGAAGGGGCTGAAGTTTATCTTAATGCTGTCTGAAGCAGGGGCATCTCCAGATAATTCGAAGACACCCTCGGGGCAGTAGAGGACACCGCCGCCTGATTTTTTCATGGCAGCTAGGGCGGCGATGAAGGCGGCGCGGTCCGATTTCCCGTCATTCGGAATAGCCCCGAAATCTTCGAGATTAAAGTAACGGTACTTCTTCGGGCTGATGACGGCTGGGGCATTTTCTCCGCAGGCGTAGCCCGCGTAGGAGAAGTCAGGCAGGGTGGTAGCAGGCAGAGCCGACTCAGGCTTCGCCTCTGACTGAGCGTGTAAGAGACTAAGCCAGCAGGAGGAAAAGAGCAGAAGATGAAGGTAGTGACGCATAGGCAAAAAGGATAAATCGATGATATAAGTCTAAGTGAAAAGCAGATGAATGTCAATCCCTCAGCAGAGAGAAAGCCCCGCTCTCCTGATGGGCATCTTGCAAAATTAGTCTGAGCAGAATGATGATCACGAAAATGAGCAAAACAGCACGCCTTTTGCAGCATCTTGGCGAGAATTTACAGCTTTTTGGGCTTACATAGCTCGCTATGTAAGCCCAAACGCCGTAAATTATCATCCAAACTGCATGCAAAATCCGAAGCTGCTAATTTCGCAAGATCCCCTGATAGAAAGCGAGGCTCTTAAAAGATAGGTCAAAATGATGTTTAGACCGTCTTCCTTCTTCTACGGGCGAGCAGTCCTGCGAGCGCGAGGAGGCTCAGCGTCGCGCTGCTAGGCTCGGGGACAGCGATATCTCCCCCAGTGAGTACCATATCTCCATTCGCATGATAAACTAAGTAGACATCAGTGAGATCTAAGTTCGACTTGAAGTACTTCGAGGCGAGCACCCCCTTCGCCGCAACTCCGTCGAATGTGCCACCTGTTAAGTCAAAGAGGATGTTCGTGCTGAGCGCATCTAGGAAATCTAGCTCGGAGAAGAGCACGATCTCAAAGTACTGACTCCCCGCTTCGAAGAGCAGGTGGCCATCTTCAGCGGTCTGGTTCTTCTGGACGAGGTCGAGATTATCAAACTGAAGAGTCACTTGACCTTCGCCTATGATCTGGACTGTGCCACCCTCTAGAGCCGTACCGCTGCCCAGGGTGTCGCGGCTAGCATCCACGAGGAGGATAGAATCCATCTCTAAGCGTAAATCGCCGTTAATCCCTGCGTTCCCTGAGATATATTCACCAGTCGTCTCGTCGTAGTTTCCTGCGCGCATATCTAGTGTAGCACCGCTTTGTACCGCTAAAGTCTTAAAATCACTCTTGCTTGTCGCGGCACTTTCTTTCGCGAGCACCACTGTGCCGGCTTCCACCACGAGCTGGAGATTGCTTTCGGCATCGGCAGAGACTTTGTTCGTTTGACCGTTATTTTCACCCAGAATAAGCGTACCATCGCCTGTCTTTCGCACGGTATTTTCCCCCGTCATGAGGGCAGTGCCCTCACTATCAAATGTGACTCGTGTGCTACCAGCGTCGAGCTGATTTCGACCATTGAGCAAGTCGAGATCCTGCTTCGCGACGCTCACGGTCGCTCCTGCGGCAATGTCCACTTCATCAAACTCTGTGAAGGTGGCCTTCCCCAGATTCTCATAGTTGCCAGCCTCTGAAAGCAGGAGTTCTCTATTATCTACTACACTTGAGTTTGTGAGAAACTCCCCCTTCGGTGCCTCAGCCATTTCTGTGTGGTAAGCTTCTGACCAAGCAGTAGCGAGAGGGTGTAGTGCTTCCATGTCGGGATTGAGGAGAATGTTGCTAAAAAACTCGGATAAAGAGATGTATTCAGGAGGATCGTCTGGACGTAAAAATGGATTCAGAATGATGTCAGAATAAGCAGATCCTCCAGCAGAATTGTATTGATAATCACCTGATATGGTGATATTCTGGCTGAATTCGACATTTTGCCCGAGCTCGATTTGCGTGGAGTCTGTTTTCATCTCCATGAGCACAGGGCTAGCACTAGGTGCTGTGGAAGGATTCCACTCTGTCGGGTTAACAATGTTACCTGCCTCGCTAAATTCATTAGCGGCAGCGATGAAACCCGCTATATAATGATTGGCGATTTCTGGACTAGGTTCACCAGATGCTAGATTAATAATACCTGCTGCGGCAAGGTAGTCTGAATTAATAGTACCTCCAGTCACTGATACAGTAATACGACCTTGCTCGGCTTTGTACCCGCTTGCAGGCTCACCTGTATCTGCGATATTAGCCGAGGCTATGTGCGATCCTATGTAGCTGCCACCTGTTACCACAGAGTGAGTCCCACCAGTGATGTTTAATTGAATATCGCCTTGGATCAGCGCTTGTTGATCGATTTCATTATTATCGCCGACGATGGCTGTCACATCATTGTTGATATAGCTACCTGCGACTAATGTGGAGGAGCTGGTGCTTGCGCCAGAGACATTCATCACGACGCCGTCCTCACCACTCATGATAAGGCGTCCCGTGCTTGTGTCAGTATACTCGGACTTGGTATAGACGCTAGGTAGAGTGTTAATACGGTAGCCTTCTGGCTGTCTATCGATCTGACCTGCTGTGGCAGCATTTCCCCCGACGAGTATGCCAAATACACCACCAGTAATGGTGGCCTCCGTGCTACCAGTCTCTACCTGACCACCACCTGCGCTGAGAGAGCCTACTATAAACATGTTGCCCAAATCGAGCGGGTTATAGTATTCCTCTGCCGCATTTGTCGCCGCAAAATTCCCGCTATTGACTGTGACGTTAACATGATCGATTTTTGTAAAACTCTGATCATTTTTTTCAACGAGGATCTCAACGCCATCTTCCTCTTCAATATAATCACTGTCAATATTAAGATTGCCACCTATGACGGCTTTCTTCATGAGAGTATTACCCAGATTGTTAAAGGTGACAGTTGCGGTGCCCTCTTGGATGACATTCATCCCATTACCCGCCGCAGAGCCACCGATGACAGACATTTGAAACTCGCCTGTCTGCGTGCTTGCATCTGTGAAGTCGATGACAACGGAGGTATTGCCCCCTACGTCATCTGCGCCTGCTCGTAGAGTCGCCGTCTTGCCTTGGAAGTCGCGATAGGCACCCTGATAACCATAATCACCTGTAAAGCCGCCTATGACCCCCAAGCTCGGTGTAAGATGTCCTCCAATACCTTCATCATAAGCACCCATATTCTGCGTGATCGAAATGGAGGTATTGCCTTCGAATGCTGAATCAAAAGAAGCGTTGAGGTAGTTCGCGCCTACGACGTGAGCCACTACCCCTGTGGTGTCGACTATAATGGAGCTATCGCCATAAAATGATGAGGCTTGATTGTTCCCCGAGTTCCCGCCAATGATGCGCTCCGCACTGCTCTGCTCGTGTACGATAATCGTGCTTGAGCGAGACACCGTATCTGATGCAGTGCCGAAGTCCGCCCTCGCCTCTGTGGCAGTGCTCCCAGCGCTCTGCGCCGCGATAAAGTTCCCCCCGATAACAACGTCTGCGACTGAATCCTCTTGCATGGAGATTTGAGTACTACCGATGTAGTTGGCATGCATATTTGAAGTATTACTTTCATTTTCAATGTAATCAAGCATATTACCACCGACAATCCCTATCGTCTTGGACGTGTCTCTGAAGATGATGGTAGAATCACCATAAAAGTGAGCTTCCTTGCTCGCTGGCAGCGATCCACTACTGTCGCTATCATAGTAAGCCATGTTCCCACCAGAAACAGCATAGATATCAGAATCCGTGCTTGTGCCCGAGTGCTGGATAATCATTTCGTTCTCCGTAGGGACAGTGCTAGAACCAGTCTGAGCTTGATATTTCCCTAGGAAATAGCTTCGGGTATCATGTCCTAATTCCGTATCTATCTTGATGGATGTGCCTGTTTTCGTGTCATGAGTAGAGAAATCTGAAGCAGTATAATACTCCTTGGCATAGGGACTATTCCAAGATGCCAAGTAATTTCCTATCATGATGGTGCCTGCGGGGAGTGAATAGCTGGTGGAATAGGCAGTCCACACCATATCATCACCTAGAATGAGGTTGTGCTCAATAAAGCGACCTTTACCGTCCGCATCTCTTATGATCGTGCCATCTGCCTCGGTGAGATAGCCTTCGCTATTTATCCACTTACCAGCGTAGTAAGAGCTGATGCTAGTCAAGCCATCGGGCATGAGGTCAGTCGAACCTTCGGGAATGAGGGCGGTGCTACCTGAAGGGATTTGTCGTAGCTCAGATGGGCTATTCTTCGTCCACGTGTTGAAGACTGTAGCGTCAGCAGTATTGAGAGCTTCGCTGCCCTTCTCCCAATCATTGAGGGTAGACTGTGCTCTGAGCGTTTGTGCGGTGAAGGCAAACGCGAATGAGGCTATAAGTGCCTTTATAAGCTTGTGAGGAATGCGTAACTTCATAGTCTGTATAATTATCGTTCAGAAACTAATATACGAATCCGTTAGGCTAAGTCAAGCAAATAATTAATAAAATTATCTGTTATTTTACGATGTATTTTATTGTGTGTAAGTAGATCGTGATACGGGCGGGATTCCCCCCCATGAGCTCAATGATACCTGAGTTCATGGGGGGGCGCTGCTGATGTTGGCGGCTCGCTAGAACGCAGCGTTATTATTTTGTATAAGGCTCGAATATAGCAGCCACTTCCTTCATGATGCTTGGGAAATCTGAGGGATAATCGCTGATGTGGATTTCATCGCCATTCCTGTAGTACACACGAATGGAAAAGCTATTAATCTCATCGGTCGCGTAGAACTCAGGAGGAGCAGGCTTTTTCCATTCCTTGAGCTTATACTTGCTAATCAGAGGAAGGAGCTTCGCTTCTATCTCAGCGAACTGCTCAGGCGTGAGGGTGATTTTCTCATCAATACCCCTGTCCGTGAGCGTGACAACGAGCTTCTTGGACGCGGCGTAGTAATAGACCTCATTCCTACTATTCTCTGCCATCTGATTCCCCGTCACGCGATTAAGACTGAAGCTTCGCAGTATGCTTTGTGGTTTTTCTGCCGTCGAGGGATTCGCCGTCGTCGTACCGCAGGAGGGTGCTAGAGTACAAATCAGCGTCGCCAGCAGACGTCGAAAGGCTGTTTTAATCATCATACACTATAAGATAACCCATAGCCCACTCATATTCAAGTTAAACATGCCAACAAGCTCATAACAACACATAAGCTCTCTATATCAAACAATAGCAGAGAGAAATCACGATCACGATATTCGTTTCATGATTTTTTTTACGAATCATTCATTTTTTATCTTGCCATCATTTAGGATTGCGCGTATAATCCCCCCGCACCCTGACACACTCAGGGCACCAAGACAAGCTCGGATGGCGGAATTGGTAGACGCGCTAGACTAAGGATCTAGTGGAGCGATCCGTGGGGGTTCGAGTCCCCCTTCGAGCAGAAAAAAGCCGTAAGTTCAACTTACGGCTTTTTTGTATACCACTCGACGCCTTGCTTTTGCATAGCTTTTGGGGACCTTGCAAAATTAGCAGCTTCGGATTTTGCATGCACTTTGGATGATAATT
>CAYJNX010000048.1:0-13671 GCA_964371525.1 uncultured Akkermansia sp.
TATACTACACAATTCCTGAATGGATGTCAATCAAGTTAACGTATATGGGACGCCGACCTTGCATCCTGCCAGAGGAACGAGTCCCTCTGGACTCCCATTTAGGTGTCGCTTCTTAGTATAGCATCACTGATATATAAAAATTAGTGAGTTTGAAATATTTATTATGAGTGAGATTTTTGCTAAGATCCTTTTTTTGCCGCCGTCTCCTTGCTCGCGAGTGCGATTTGGATGGCGTTTGCCAGATTGTGGAAGATCACGTAGAAGGCTGGCGCGACGTAGGCGAGGGGATGCGCGTAGGACTGACTCGCGATGTAGAGCGTGAGTATCGTATTCTTCTGTCCCAGTCCCTGTGAGAACTCACGCGCGTAGTGGGGCTTCCCCAGATGATAGCCTAGTGTGAATCCCAGCGCACAGATGATGAGGGCGCCTAGTGCCATGGGATAAAGATCATGGAAGCTCAGATTCATCGCGAGGATGTTCTGAGTTCCTGTGGCTGTGATGACGGTGAGATTAAAGATCCAGATGATGAGTGAGAGATTCGCGTTCTTCTTCCCCCATTCACGGCTGCTGGGGATGAGGTAGCGCATCAGGATGACGAGGCTGCTAGGCAGCAGCAGCAGGAGGGCAAACTCTTGGAAAAGCTGCGTAATAAGCATCCAGTAGCTCGCGTCAGCGGTTTCTAGGATGAAGGGTAGAACGAGCGGGATGATGAGGATGAAGGCGAGATGACTCAGCAGCATGGCCGTAGTCATGTACTCAACCTTCCCACGTATGAGCGCGATGATGACGGGGCTCGCTGAGGCTATGGGAGCGGCAGCGCAGAAGAATAGTGACTCCGATAGCACGCGGTAGCCGAGTAGGTAGGGTATGCCCCAAGCGACGACCCAGCCGAGCTGCAGGAGGAGGAGGAGGAAAAGGTGGCTGCGCTGTGGCTTGAGCTTTTCTCTTTCTATGCCGATGAAGCTGAGGAAAAGCATCAGCGCGATGCTGTAGGGGATGATGTCACGCAGGTGTACGAGCTGCGTGTGGAATATAGCGCCCAGCGTGAAGGCTAGTACGAGTCCTATGCTACGCCACTGTGCCTTGCTCATGAGCTAGCGGGTGTGCTGGATCTATCTGCGTCGCTGGCAGGGGTAGCCACTGTCGCCGCCATGGGAGCTGCTGCCGCGAGGACTGCTTTCACTTCGGGTTTGAGATCGTCGTCATCATCCGGAGGCTTGGGGTAGGCGATGCGGTTGTGGTGAATGGACTTAATTGTCTTCAGGAAGCTCTGCTTGATCGTGTGGAGTTCTCCTAGTGTGAGCCCACTCTCATTTAGGTGTCCATCGAGGATGCGCCCCTTGAAGATATTCTCAATCATGCCGATGATGTCATCTTCGGTGGGACTCTTCAGGGAGCGGGTCGCGCTCTCCACGGCATCCGCCATGCTGATGATGCCAGATTCGCGTGTCTGAGGGATGGGTCCCTTGTAGGCGAAGTCCTCTTTGTTTACTGGGGTGGGGTGATTGTCGAGCTGCCCCTCTTCGAAGCGGCGCATGTCTTCTGTGTGTCGCTGGATGGCCTTGCTGTAGAAGAAGTATGCAGTGGAGACACCATGATGTTCGCGTATGCAATCGACGATACGGCTGTTTAGTCTATATTGCTGGGCGCATTCGACACCTTCCGTGACATGCCCTGTGATGATACGTGCGCTGATTTCTGGTGTGAGGCTGTCGTGGGGGCTCGCCATGTCGTCGCTGATGTTTTCTGCGAAGTACTGGGGATTCTTAAGCTTCCCTATGTCATGGAAGAGGGCGCAGACGGAGGCATGCGTCGGATTCGCGCCTATGCTCTCTGCGGCGGACTCGGCAAGACGTGAGACGAGGAGGCTGTGGTGGAATGTGCCGGGGGCATTCAGCTGAAGTTCCTTGAGCAGCTTGTGATTCATATCTCCGAGCTCCAGCCATGTGATGGGAGTGCAGAGATTAAAGATGCGCTCTAGTATGGGCATGAAACCGCTGATGACGACAGCATAGAAGAAGCTAGCACCGACGGCCAACATGATCTCAATACCGAGCCAGCGGAAGTGGATACCGTCCTCGAATGCTGTGGGTCCATTATAAAGCAAGCCCATGAAGAGGCTAGCGACAAAGGTGATAAGCCCTATACTAAAGCCAGCGTAGAGGATGTGCTCGCGCTTGTGTACGCGACCACAGAGTGTCGCGCTGACCGAACCTGCCAGTAAGCTGATGGCCATGAATGCGGCTAGTGAGGTGAGTCCTGTACTGTCAGGGAAAAGCGCCATACCTAGCATGGAAACCGCCATCGCGGTGAACATCCCCATGCGCCTGCCGATGAGGACTGAGGTGATACCAGGTGCGAGCATCCATGGCATGAGGAGGAAGAGTATGCCCATCTGTTCAGGGTTCTCTAGTAGCTTGATGAAGTTTGGCAAGCTTAAAATAGCTTGGATGAGGAGCAGCTGCGCGAGAATGGCGAGAATGGTAAGAAGACTGCGACTACTGCTCAGCTCTGCCGCGTACACTCCACTGCGGTATAGGATGATGAGCGCAAAGGTGCTTGTACATATCCAGACGACACGGAAGATCTCAGAATAGAGGTTATCTGTGAGCGATGTAGCGAGGAAACAAACGGCAATGGTGCAGAGGATGGCGAATAGCACCATGAGTCTCTGATCGCCTTCGAGGCGTTTTGCCAGCTTGCTCGCTCCGCTGCGCTCAATGAGTGTCGAGATGAGAGGAAACATACAGTGGATGATGTGTGTCGAACTATCCTATCAGACAGATAGATATCTGTCAAGAAATCATCTTAGCATGATATGTATCGATCTCTCCTTAAGCTTGCTGCGATGCAAGTATGTTTTCAATCATATCTAGTGGGTAGCTGTCAGCCCACTTCTTGAGCTCCTTTGCTTCGTAGCAGGATAGTCCGTCAGCCGTTAGCTGGCGAGCCAGTAGGGGGGCAGGGATGAGCATGCAGTAGGTCTGCTTATCTCCAGTATTCCCCACAGTGATCTCGCCCTGCTTCGTCATGACGATGCCCTCGCAGCGGGACATGGCATTGAGCTTGATAATAGCAGCGGAAAGCTGCTCTCTATTGATGCTATAAGGAGAAGACATAGTGATGCTAATGTCGTGAAATTATCCGCGCTTGATGTACTGCTTGTACTTCGCCATGCGTTCCTTCCACTTGTCGCGGGCGAACTTCTGCATGTCGGCTACAGTGTCTTTTTCATCCATGATCTCAAGACCGAGTATCGTCTCCATCACGTCTTCCATGGTGATAATACCTTCGAATGTACCGTACTCATCTTCTACGATGGCGATATGTTCGCGATGGCTCACGAGGCGTTCCCATGCGGTGGATACGGAAAGTGTGTCAGGGATGGCGAGAATAGGACGCTTCACCTCTGAGAGCTGCATGTGATGCTGGTCTTCGGCAAGGTACTCCATCACGTCGAGGATGAGTACGTAGCCTGAGATCATGTCCTTGTCTTCCTTGAAGACGGGGATGCGTGAGAAGGGGCGACGCGCCTCGTCTTCGTAGAACTCCTGTAGAGTCTCGTCTTCATCGGCGACGGAGCAGACGACGCGTGGTGTCATGACTTCACGTACGCTGATCTTTTCCATCTTAATGATGTTCTGAATGATGACGTTTTCCTTGATCTTAATGACACCTTCCTTCGTGCCTGTCTCTACCATGGCAGAGACTTCTTCACGGCTCATGGTCGCCTCGGTCTGGCGTGGGGATATGAGGTGGGTAAGACGCTCAAACAACCACACGAGCGGGTAGCAGATGACAGTAATGAGCTGGATGACTGGTGCTGCCAGCGGGTTAAGCGTACGATAGTAGCTCGCACCGAGCGTCTTCGGGATGATCTCCGAGAGTACGAGGATAAGGAGCGTGAGGACGGCAGAGATGAGTCCAAAGTAGGCATCACCAAAAAGCTTCACTGCTTGGGCACCGACGCCTGCTGCACCGAGGGTGTGGGCGATGGTGTTCAGGGTCAAGATAGCAGAAATAGGGCGCTCAATGTTTGACTTGAGCTTCTGCATGAGCTGTGCACCCTTCGCTCCTGCTGCGACCTTCATCGAAATGAATGAGGGCGGCGTAGAAAGCAAAACTGCTTCCAGTACGGAGCATAAGAAAGAAATACCGAGTGCTATAAATAGATATATGAGGAGCAATTCCATAGAATCGCCATCAAGACTATCATACTATTTTTAAAATTCAAGCATTTATTTGAAAATTCCTGCAATATGATCAGGTATTAAAAAAACGCAGTAGTTATACATCCGCTAGACGCTTTCTTATTAAATAAATTATGCTTAGTTCTGCAGGTACTCAGGAGCCCAAGTGCTAAATGTAGGAAGCTCTGGCTCTTCCTGAGAGTCAGCATTCGGATCATATTCAACGTATTCACCTGTGATCACGCCGTCTATCTTTTCTTTGTCCTTTCCTGTCTGATAGGGGCGGTTTTCAGCGAGGAGGTAGGCGTTCTCTTGGACGGCGCGGGCGTTGTCATCCTCATCAGAGCCTAGGACTGTTTCACCGTGGCTGCCTATGACCTGTGGGTGAGGGGAGGAGAACATGGGAAGCTGCGTGTACTGGATACCGCTGTCTGTGTAGGCTGCGTCATTGTAGGACATGACGGAGCAGTAGTGGTGCTTTTCCCCATCTTCCTTGATGGTCAAATAAGAGCCACTGGCATAAGGCGTGAAATCTTCGCTGGACGGTCCACGCTGCTCATTCTGGTCACGGCTGTGTCCTGCTCCGAAGATATGACCGAGCTCATGCGTGAAGGTGTAACTGTTCAGTGCCTCATAGAGATCCATGGCTAGTACGCGATACACATAGGTGAGGCGCACCTTCCCTGGTCTATTAGGTATAGGGGTCTCGATGACATCGAAGAATACGCCTTCAATGTCAGAGCCGACGAGTTCCTCTGCCCACTCCTTTTCATGATCGTCGCCTTCATTGAAAACACCTGGTCTATGGTAGAGGCTGATGGTCACGCCTAGTGTTCTCTCTGAGGCATCTGCATCATGCTTCAGGCAAACGAAGACGATGATGAAGTCGAGCTTGTAAGTTTCGAGCTCCTCTATAGCCTCGGGGGCTTCTTCGGCAATGTGGCGCAAGAGTGCATCGATCGTGTCACCTTCTCCATCGTAGTCGAGCTCCGCGATGACGTGGGGATTCACCCATACATCGGTGATACCTGCGGAGAACAATGCTTGGTTAAACTGAGAGGAGCAGATATGGGCGTGCATCTCCATGCCTCCGAGTCTCTTCACATTACGCGCAGCATCCTTGTCGTAATAGAAGCCGAGATTAAACTCCTTAAACTCCTGCTCTGCATGAGCAAGGGAGGCTGTCAGGATGCAAAGTGCTGCTAGGATGACGAGCTGTAGTTTCTTGAATATCATCTGAGCTTAGTGCTTAGGATTCTGTAATGCGGAGGGTGTAGCAGCGTTCGATCTCATTGTACACGATGTGGTAGATCTCACCTTCGAGGTAGTCGCTGATCATCACACAGATTTTCTCATCAATGAAGAGAATCTGCACCCAGCCCACGCCACCTTCGAATATCCCCGTGATGGCGATATGCTCTTCGCTCTGCTCGACAGACTCCACGACGACATTAATAGAGCCCGCCTCGTCAAGCCTGATTTCGAAGATGTCGCCAATCTCGAATTCTTCGTGATTCGTCCAGTCGAGGGATTCATCTTCAAAGGTGACGCGGTGGAGAGCAGTGAGGTTTCTGTCTTCATTCTCATCGACTTCGATGGCTTCTCTGAACTCGATGGCGATGAGGTGCTGTTTTGCCTCGGCGCTAAGAGTGAGACTGAGCGTGAGTGCGAGAATGAGTGTGGTGATAAATCGCATTTGGTGTGTGTGAGGTTAGGGCTTATTGGTAGGCTGCTGTGAACTCTTCGCAGGCTGTGCGGAGTTTATCACTGTCGTAGTAATCGTTTTCCTCAAAGTGACTGATGAATGCTTCTACGCCATCATCAATCAGGATAAATGCCTCCAGTACTTCATCGTCACGGAACTCTTCGTTCAGGGACGTTTGATCCTCTTCGCTGAGTTCTGAGGCTAGTTCCGTGAGCTGAGCCTTGAGTGTGGTCAGGGTGTCGGCCTGCCTGCTGATTTTTTTCGCTGCTTCTTCCACCGTGATTTTCTCTTCTGTCAGCTCCGCCGCTACGGCTATAGCAGCGGCTGCTGCCTCCATAGCCTCTGTGAACATCTCACTGTAGCGGTCGTAGCCCTCACTCGCGCCCGCTCGCTGCTGCACGAGAAGAACAAACGCGCAGAATAGTGTCGTAAAAAATGAGGGAATAGTACTCATGCGCTAATGATAGCATACATTCACTTTATTTGCGAGTTTCATTTTCTAGCAGAAGTATGATACCTTCTTGTCCTGTGATACTGATGGAGTTACTTATGTTTAACTCTTTCGCTGCTTGGAAGTCTTCGATAGCAGGCATGTGCACGCGTGTTGTCGCAGCATCCAGTCCGAGAGCTTCCCAGTCTATGCTTAACTGGCAGCTGTGCTCCTCGTGGGAGAAGTTCCCCAGAGCGATGAGTGTCTTCTCGCCCTTTTTTACGAAGGCGGTCGCCTTGATGTCCTCCTGCCCAGTATGCACGGCAGGATTCTCGCTCCAGTAGCCTATCATCTCTGCTTCCGCTATGCCAAAGCTCTTCCAAAGAGCCCAGATGGGAGCAGGATTATACTTGCTATATGAATGTCTTCCCGTTGTGCCGTAGACCATGCCGAGGTAGCGATTCCCTCCATCCTGTAGCATCTCACTCATGACTCCCATGGGGATGCCCGAGAAGGTGACAAACCACTCATCCGCATCCATATCAGCGTATTTGAAATGCTCGCCAAACCACAGTCTGTCCACGTAGGGGAAGAAGTCCGTGTACTGGTTCATCGCGCCCTTGGAGTAATTCGTATTGGAATGCAGGTCAACGAGAGCCTCTGGGCGGTACTGTGCCATGATCTTGCGCATGCGCTTCATGACATTGCGGTCGAAGGATACATCATCCATGTAGATGCCGTCGATCTCGTAGTTCTGAAACATCCAGCGCATGCCCTCTAAGTAATAGTTAATCCATCGCGAGAAGCTACTGAGCACCAGTGCCGCGTCAGCCTCGTCATTCGGCAGTTCTGTGTACCACGCAGGGCGGTATCCCTCCACAAGATGCTCCATATGCCATGGCGTGCCGTAGCCTCTGCCGTCGGCGAAGATCTCGCCATTCAAGCTCATGAGCGCGTGGATCTCAGCCGTGTAGTTGGAGAGCTCGCGAATGGTGTAGTAGAGCTTCACCTTCCTGTCCTGAGCATGCTGTTGCTTGATGAACTTTTTTAGCGGCTCTTGCACGATGAAGGGGTAGTTGATGACAGGATTCAGGCTGCGTGAGTGGTGGATATTCGCAATGTTCGCTCCCTCTGCGCCCGCCTCATTGAACTTCTCGGGGAAGGCGTGGAAGTATCGCTGCGAGAAATGATGCTTCGTGTCAAGTGGCTTCACAGGCGTGAGAAGCACGGAGAATTCGTAAGTGATGGATTCACCTGCTGCGAGCTTATAGCTGCCTGTCTGGGCGCGAAGCTTCGCGGAGGACGACTGACAATCTAGCTCAACGTTGCCTTTCCCTCCATTATACCAAGGCGCAGGAGGGGCGGGCTTGTAATCAGCAAGCAGAGGTCCATGGTAGCTGCCACCACGCAGCTCTAAGTGAGCACCGAGCTTTTCGCCACCTGTCCAGCAGCTATCAGACGGACCATCCCACTTCCAGACATGGCTTTTCGGAGTCGCGCCACCGCTGTAGCCTAGCCCCATGAAGTAGCTAGAGGCATAGGGGGAATAATTCACTGCTAACTCCGCATTACTGAGTTCGATGTCCTGTTCGCTTTTCAAGGTGAGCTTGAAATTAATATAACCGTCGTACTCCGCGCGTGCATCGCAGCGTAGTTCCAATCCCTCGGCGCGAGAGCTACTCGTCCACGTGATGAGCCCTGTGTCCTGCTGCGTGATGTGTAGGTATGGCTTCGACCAAGCTATGCTTTGCGTGGGGGATGAAAGCTTGAAGAGGATAGGGGAGGCGAGTAGCTTTTTCCCATCTGCTGTCACCTGCGCGATGAGACCATTATCCTGAAGAGTCAGTGTCTTGCTAGATAGAAGGATCTCATTTCCTTTCACGCTCATGTCGGCGTAAGGTGCGACAGGCTTATTATCGACGCCTATTTGAGAGTTAAGCCAGCGCAGGCGCGAATGTCGCCAGAGATCGCCGTCCCCCTTATCTTCTAGCAGATCTGTGCCGACATTCAGCTTCACAGCGATGCGCTGCGAGGGGAAGTTCTTCCCTGTCACCGTGACCGTGCCCTCGTAACAGCCCGCTGCGGCATCACGTGGAATCTGCACGCCGCACCAGAGAGCCTGCACGGCATCCTGTGACACATTCACAGGAATATCAAGAATGCTACCATCCCAGTCCACGCCCTCTTGATTAAAACAGGTGAACTCGCTGGCAGGAATGCTCGCATCCGCGCTCTTGAAATCAGAAAAGACCAGCTTTACGCCCTTCAGTTCCTCCTGTGCTGCCCAGAGGCCGAGCTGCCAAGTATAATATTCGTTTCTCGCAGCATGCCCAGTGAAGTCCTCCTTCGCTTCGCCCTCCAAGCCCCATTTTGCAGGCAACTGCTTGCGTAGGCGTATGGGGAAGGCTCTGTCTTCGGGGAATACCACGGGGTTTTGGCTGTACTTCTCGCGCAGCTTCGCGACTTCTGCCTCTGTGGCGATCAGTCCCATGGGGGTGAAATAATCAAAGCGCGTGCGACTCTCAAAGGCGATGAGCTTCGCTTCTTGTGCCTCTACTCTTTCGAATCCAACCGTCCACTCGGGGCTCGCCTGATAGTCCGCTGGGTAGTAATCATTCCACGGCTCGCCGTAGCGAGCGTCACCCCACTTTCGCCTGTACTTGTGGGGGAGGTAGTATATCTGGTACTCGCCTGCACCTGCGCCGCTATCGAAGATGATCGTGCTGGAATCCGAGCTTTGCTGCACGATTTTTATATTCTTCACGGGCTTGCCATCGGGGGCGAGTATGATGATCTTTTTCTCTTCTTGGCGCAGGTCAGCACGTCGCCATGGTAGACTTACGCGGCTGTATGTACTGGGTGAATCCACCTGCACGAGTGCGCGATGATTCCCGAATCCATCGACAGCCCATCCGTCCTTTGCAATACGGAAAAGTGCAGTATCTGTCTGGAAATTCTCATAAGCAGATTCTCCATCGGGAGCATCCAGTGGGGCATGACTCGCAGCAGAAGCCACGCAGCAGAGAGGAACAAGAGCGTAGTGAAAGTTCATACTCTACTATCATGCCTTTTCACGAGTGCGAGGTCAAACATATATTCTGTCTTGCATTCATTCTTATTTATGTTAGAGTACTAAAATGTGGCTAAACAAAAGCCACATTCATTATTATGGCTATTTCTACCACCACAGCGATGAAGAGCATCCTGCTCTCCATGGGCGCACTCTGCCTCGCTAGCACCAGCGGCTACGCACAGGATGTGCACTCACTCGCCGACCTCGGTCACGAATTCTCCTTCTACGCAGATGGACGATTCCAAAATCAATATCTCTCAGGCGAGAGAGGTATGCGCAGCTGGGCTAATCTCTACGATATAGACCCTAGCAATCTGAATCTCCTCATCTTCCTCGGCTGCGAACGCCGCGTGAGCTACAATGAGAAGGACAAGGCCTACGTCGCGCAATTCCTGAAAGACGGTGGAGCCATTTTCATCGCTGGACGTGAAGGAAACGTCGGGCAGAACGCCCTCGCCAGCACCATAGGAGCCACATTCGGCCCTGCCGCTAAGCTACCCTACCAAGCCACCGAGGCATTGAAAAGTATCGCCCCCAGCGTGGAGAAAATCGAAGGCGGCGGCAGCAGCACCCTCATTCTTCAAGACCCTTCTAAGTGGTCCATCCTCGTCACCGACGCCGCAGGAGCCCCCGTCATCGCTCAGCGAAAAGTAGGGAAGGGTGTGGTCATCATAGCCTCGCGCAACCTCTTCGGCAGCAACCCCAATGGCAAGGATAATATCAATGCCTCATGGGTGAGCCCTATGTTGAAAGCCGCCACGGTGAACAAGCCAGTCAACTCCGACAAACATCTCCCCAACGGCTCACTCACCGCCACGAAGAATAAGAGCAAGATAAACGGCATCACCTACTACTACAGTGACTATGTGCAGTCCAGCTACGATAGCATGGTAGACATCAGTAATAAATGCCTCCCCCTCATCGAAAAGCGCATGGGGGTTCCCCTTTCCGCAGGCATGGGCGCGTCCATCGGGCTCCTCGCCACGGATGGCGGTGGCTTCTCCTCGGGGGCATTCGTCGGGCTAGCTGTGTTCTGGGAAGATTTCCCCAAGGTGCAGCACGGCATGTATGAGTTCCTGACGCACGAGTTTGTCCATTCTTGGGTGCTCCCCCATCCAGAAATCTCAAATGAACCCATCGCCACCTATGTCGGAGACCTCGTTATGGGAGATGGCGGTTACAAGGAAGAAGGCGAGCGCCGTATCCAGCAGAACATCGCGCGTGCCACGCGCATCGACCCCACGATGAAGCTCTACGACATCAACGGCAATGGCACTCCCGAGCTTAACGCTGGGCAGAAGAACGAAATCCACTGGGGCAAGTCCTTCTGGGTCTACGAAGAAATGCGCAAGCAGGACCCCAACTTTATGGCAAAGTACTTCCAAGCAAAGCGCAAGTACGTCCCCGCCCAGCTCGGCACGCGCTACTCATGGGACGACACCGTCGCCATCATGTCCAAGGCACTGAATAAGGATCTCTTCCCTTGGTTTAATGAATACGGCATGCCCTGTAAACCTGAAGCTGTCAATCCCATCATCCAGAAGAATCTAAAAGATTCTTAATCCCACACACAAAACAAGCGCGTCAGAAACGACGCGCTTGTTTCGTGTGTGAGCTTCACGAGTTTTACCCATTTAAGTGGTTATTATGAAAGCTTAATCTTCATCTCGCATAGGGAAACCGGCGCTTGAGAAGCTAGAGCGAACCCATGCTACAACTGCAATTGGGGGTAGATGAAATATCAAAGTAATAATATATAAAGGGACCTCAAAAGATGCCTCGTGAAGTGATTTCTTACATGAGCTCATTTAGAATGACGGGAATTTAGATGCCCTTTAGAATCTTGTCTGACGCGGGAAGGGCAAAGAAATGTGTTGATAAGATCATAGGGGATGCTATAATCGGCTACCGATATTCAATTTTCAATACGATGCAGATAATAAGCTTGTTTTCAGGTGCTGGTGGTTTAGATTTAGGCTTTGAGAGAGCCGGCTTTAGCATAGCTATGGCTAATGAATATGATTCGTCCATATGGGCGACTTATGAGAAGAATCATGCAGCCCCTTTGATACGTGGTGATATACGCAACATCAAGGAGTCTGATTTCCCTGACGAGATAGACGGTATCATTGGTGGTCCTCCTTGTCAGAGTTGGAGTGAGGCTGGCAGCTTAAGAGGTATTGAAGATGCGCGGGGGCAGCTCTTCTATGAATACATACGCATCTTAAAAGATAAGAAGCCGAAGTTCTTCCTTGCAGAGAATGTCTCAGGGATGCTCGCTAATAGACATTCTCAAGCCGTGAAAAACATCGTGAAGATGCTAGAGGAGTGTGGCTATGACGTGAGTATCACGCTTGTCAATGCCGCAGACTATGGTGTAGCCCAAGATAGGAAGAGGGTTTTTTATATAGGTATTCGTAAGGATCTCAATAAGCTCTTTATTTTCCCTGACCAGACCACACCTTCCCAGCAAGAGAAGATAACACTTAAGCAGGCAATAGGAGATTTAAGTGATTCTGCAGTAGCAGCGCAAGACAAGAATCGTAAAAATCCTAAACTGGACGTTCTCAATCATGAGTATTTCGTCGGTGGATATTCCAGTATATTCATGAGTAGGAATAGAGTGCGCGCTTGGGATGAGCAAGCCTTTACCGTACAGGCGAGCGGAAGGCAGTGTCAGCTGCATCCACAAGCTCCGAAAATGCAGCTGGTTGAACCTAATAAGCGTATTTTTGTACCTGGTAAAGAAGGTCTTTATCGCAGAATGACTATTAGAGAATGCGCTCGTATACAAGGTTTTCCAGATGATTTCGAATTCGTTTATGATTATCTGGATGTTGGTTACAAAATGATAGGTAACGCCGTGCCAGTGGAGCTCTCTCGAATCATCGCTTCTAAGATTAAACAAACACTCGAAGCATGACGAAACAGATCGAACAGGGGAAGGCATTTGAGTACGCATGTCTCCTATGCCTATACGAGAAGCTACGACATACGCAGAGTGTAAGTATCGTAGAAGATGAATCGTACAAGATAGCGAAGAGATACTATGAAGGAGTAGAGGAAGGAAAGCAGCATTCCCTTGATAAGGCGTCGGCAGCGGCAATGCGAGCTATTCTTCGCCTCGAACCCTGCTTGACGCACCCTGACGGGAATAACCACTCTTTATTTCACTGCAAGAAGATACTAAAGGGAAGGATGGGGATGTGCGTGATGTTCTCTGCGTCAGGCAACAAAATGGCTGGGAAATAGGTATTTCTTGCAAGCATAATCACAAAGCCCTGAAACACTCGCGTCTGTCTGTCAGTTTGGATTTTGGTGCGAAATGGTTTGGTGTCCCGTGCTCACGCAGCTACTTTGAAAGGATTAAACCTATCTTTGATTTTCTTGCTAAAAAGCGTGATGAGAAAGCTTTATGGCGTGATCTAGAAGATAAAGAGACCTCAGTTTATACTCCTCTCTTGGATGCCTTTAAAGAGGAAATGTTGCGGTTAGACGCAGAGCATCCTGATGCTATCCCTGCTGCGCTGATTCAATACCTCGTAGGTCGTAATGACTTCTATAAGATCATAGCAGATGACAGCCGAAGAGTGAGCGAAATCGAGGGGTTTAATCTCAATGGGACATTGAACAGGGCAAGTAAGACAACAAGGCCAGAGACATCCATTCCTAAGCTTTCTCTGCCCACATGCTTTTTAAAGATTGACTATAAAAAGTCTTCTGGCAATACAATTCTTATCTCATGCGATGAGGGCTGGTCTATCTCCTTCCGCATCCATAATGCCTCGTCAAAGGTAGAGTCATCGCTCAAGTTAGATATACAACTGAAGGGAATTCCTGCGAACTTCTATAGACAGATTGAGCTTTGGGGTGATTCTTAAAATTAGCGCATTATACCATATCAGCCGCTCCACTGAGCTAAAAACCACCGTAGAAAGGATTTTTAGCTCGTATAAGTGTGGGCATCTTGCAACATCTGAAGCTTCGGATGTCGCAAGATGCCTTCGTGTTAAGTGAACAAAGGTTAAGGGTACTCTGCAAAAGGCGTGCTGTTCCGCTCATTTTCGAGATTCTCATTCTGCTCGGACTAATTTTGCAAGGTGTAATTTTTAAATAGACCTTTATCATCCATCTGCTTTTTAATATAGGAGAGTAGTATAAGAGCTATAAACTACACAAAGAGTTTTCCATTAAGACTATGTTCAGAGCTACTGTAAAGTAACGTTGATTTTTTCCAGAATAAGTCTTGCTAAAATACTATTAGTGATGTAAA
>CAYJNX010000049.1:0-13277 GCA_964371525.1 uncultured Akkermansia sp.
CGTCCCTCTGGACTCCCATCTATGTGTTGCTGATGGGTGTTGCGTCACACGTGTAGAGGTGACGTGCTTATTCAATGGGTTTGTTTCTGTCAGGGATGCTGCTGCCGCTCCGCTATGCTTTCGCGCTTGGACGTCTCCCACGGCTTTCGTCACGCCATGCTTCTGAGTGGTACTTGCTTGCAACCAGTTCGTCTAGCCGTTCTTTAAATCCCTCATATGGCTCGCTGTCCACGATGAGTGTTACCTCAGCACAGAGGTGCTGTGCCAGTGTTTTTATCCAGCCATCTGAGGGGCTGCATTCTTGGATGAGTCCCTGATGCAGGACTGCTCCTCGGTAGCGTCGCTGTCCTGCTCCCGCGAGTTTTAATCCCGCCGTGTTCACGATGTCGCTTTCTACTGGGCTAGCCCAGCAGGCGCGTCCTGCGTCGGGCGCATCGCTGCGTAGTAGCTGGCAGTCGACTCCATGTTCTTGCAGTGCTCGTGCGAGTGCTCCATGTATCCAGAGATAGAGGTCGTGGCTGGAGGGGTACATCACGCCTTTCTGTGCTGGGAGTGTGATGGTGTAGGTCTGTCCCTTGCGATGATCGACGATGCCGCCACCTGTCCATCGTCGTATGTACTCGACTTCTTCGCCTGTGCGTGGTGGGAATAGGTGCTGTGCTTCTTCCTTCGTATCAAAGTGTCCGTAGCTTACGGCTGGTAGTCGCCAGTCGTATAGTCGTAGCCATGCCTCGTCCCGTAGGGTGAGGAGTTCATCAGCCGCCATATTCTCATAGCCGTCTCGTGCTAAGGGGTCTATCCAGAGCTGCAGTTTTGTCGGGAGATGATGCTCCTGCAAGCTGCTGTTCGGGGTCATTTCCATGTCAGATAGCTATGCGCGGTTCTAATGAGTGCCTGTTGTCGTTTTTCTGCGCCTTGCTCGAGTTTTATCTTTTAGGAGGTGCTCGGGGGGGTCACGAGTTCGGTGAATGTGCGTGTGTAGTCTCTGAAGAATGTCGTCTGGTTCGGCATGCTGCGGCGTCCGTTGCGTACTTGCTCGATGAGGTGCATGCCTTCTTCTGTGACGACTGTGATGGAGATGTTCACCGCTGTGATACGTGCATTGAGGAGTTTTTCTTCGTTCACGAGTATGTCACGGCTTGTGATGGTGAGTCCTTCGCTCTTCCCGCGTGCGCTGATGATGGGGACGGATTTTGTCTCGTACTCGATGCGTCCTGAATCTATATCAGCACTGCCATGGCTGTACTGGACTGTGAAGACTAAGTTCATGTCGATGATGTTTTCGCAGAGGAAGTTATCTCGCTCTGCTCCTTCGTACTTGCGGTAGGCAGATTTAAGATTTGTCTTCGCCATGAGGTGCTGGTACGCGTCGCGGGGGGTGATGGTCTGGCGGTAGAGGGAGAAGAGAGGGAAGGTCTGTAGTCTGCCTTTTGTCTTGCTTCTATCATCGTGGCTGAGGTTGAGGATCTGGTCGCGGTAGAGGAGGCGGTAGCCCACGGCATTCACGTCTCCCTGTGTGTCGAGGTTATTCGCCTTAGCTGAGCGGTAGCTGCTGCGCAGGATGTCATTGCTGCTGACTGCGGCGTTTCTGTCGAGTGTGCTGGCGAAGAAGATGATCTGCGTAACGTCGGAGAAGTAGTTCTTTTTCTTCTTGCCTCGGCTTGATTCTGTGAGTGCGGTGCTGGCGGAGTCATCGGCTTCTGCGACGAACCATTCGTAATCATTTGCGCCACGACCTATCTGCATGGCTTGGAAGTCATTTGATAGGGATCGGAGGGCGACGCGGGCGCGTGCGCTTGTGTCTACTTGCTCGCTGGCATCCTTGTAGATGCTGATGGCTTGGTTCGTCATGGTCATGATGACGAAGACGAGGATGACGGTGATGGTCATCGCGACGAGAAGTTCGATGAGTGTGAATGCGCGCTGGGCGCGACGTGGGAAGCTATGTTTCATATGCGTGAAAGTCTGAGGCTAGGGCTTAGCAGGATGGGCAGTGCAGTGTGTGTCGTACGTGGCGTGTGCGTGTCTCCTAGCGGCGGAATGAAAGATTAGTAGAGAAGATGGGCTGCGTGAAGTCATTCCATGACTTCGTCGTGTAGCGTGCTGGATCGGCGGGGAAGAGACGGTAGAAGTCAGCACGGTAGTAGACGATACCACCCCAAGGATTGTCTTCGCTATCCGATACGTAGCTGCCTGGAGTGGAGCCTTTCTCTAGTACACCTGGGCGTGAAGCAAGAGTGAACTCGCCGCGCTTTTTCTGCCTGAGCTCTGTCATGCGGACGAGGAAGACAGGGCCTACGGCTTGGCGTATGGAGTTGCGATGAAGCTTGCTATTGAGCGGTGCTGCCATGGTGATGAGTTCGGTGTTTTCGGGGCGAACTCTTCCACCGCGAGGTACGGGTGGGTAGCTACCATCGGCGCGCTGTCGCTTCGAGATGTCAGCGCGGTAGGAGAAGATGGCGATGCTGGTGCTAGGCTTCTGTGATTGTCTAAACCAGAAGAATGCCTTGTCAAAGGGGCTGACGTACTTCCCGAGGGAGCTACTTTTTGTCGAGGTGGTCGCACGCTCGTTAGGGCGTATGTTTTCCATCTCCGTCTGAAGCGCATTAATGATGCGCCCTGAGTCCTCGCGGGCTAGTGCGGCGGTGAGCATGGACTTCACAGGGACGAACAGGGTCATGAAGATGCCTAGGAGCATACCGACGATGCCAATGGCGAGCAGTGCTTCGACGAGGGTGAAGGCGCGCTTGTTGCGCTTTCCATGTTGTTGCTGTTTCATGTGGGAGAAAATCATGATTTTAGTGAGAGATTGTGGGGGAAAGTGGGGGGGGCTGGTTAGCGAGATTCGCGACGGGATTTTTCGCGTTCTGTTTGGCGTGTGCGTTCGCGCGTCTGACGTACGTTCTTCTTCTCTTTCTGAATCTGGTCTAGTGTGCGCAGGCGGCTCGTGTCACCAGAGGGCCAGAGGACGAGTCCCTTCGCGCCTATGGGGCGACCCTTGCTATCAGTTTGCTTCGGTGAAATGCCATGCTCGAACTTGCTGGAGCGCGTGCGGCTTGCTTCCATAACGACGATGCGCTGTGGTGCGGTGGGGTTTCTAGGGTCGGCGAGTGGGGAGACGAAGCGTCCCTTCTCATCGAATTCAAAGTAGTAGACGTTCACCGGACCGAGTCCTGCGATATTCATGAGGTCGTAGCCCATCATTTCTTCGTCACCCTGCTCGGCCCATTCGAGGGGCTTGCTGTGCTCAGGGCTGAAGAATACTCCATTCGGGAAGGTGACACCTGCTGAGGTGGAGCGCCAGCGTCCTTCGGTGCTCACGTCAGAGCCGTCGTACTTTCCATCGCTCTTATCCTTCTTACGCAGCATCATCACGGCGGCGTAGCGCAGGTGCTTCGAGTTAGCGTCCGTGTTATCCTTGTCTTCGACGATGATGACGCGGGTGGAGGTATCATTCCCATAGGCTGTAGCCTTCGCTTCTTCTAGTAGTCCTTCTAGTTGTGATACGGCGGAGTCGACGGAACGCCCTTTGCCGACGTCGTCGAGGACGGATGCGGCCATGACCATTAATATACCCATGATCGTGATAACAACGAGCATTTCGATGAGGGTGAAAGCGTTTCTTTTCTTAGTGGGATGCGTATTCATGGGTATGAGAATGGATATAATGAGAGCTCCCCTTATAAATAGCAAATTTGCCCCCTCGGATCAATCTTTTTTTGCTGGTCTGAGGATTATTTTATTAGTCTGAAGAGAAGTGGCTCTCAGGCTAATTTTTTCGTTATCAGTCGTGAAGAAAGTCAGCTATCGCTTCCGCATAGAGCTCAGGCTCTAGTAAGAAAGAGTCATGCCCCTTCTCTGATTCGATGAAGTGGTACTGGGAGTCTACACCCGCTTGCAATAATTGCTGGTGTAGCTCTTCTATCGCCTCGGGTAAGAAGCAGGCGTCGGTGCTGATGCCGAAGCTTCTGACGCGCACCTGATGCTGTTCTAATCGTGCCCAGCAATCGCGCAGTGAGTCTTGTCGCGTGAGCTGGCATAGATCATGCTGTGCCCACATGTCAACGATGCGTATGTAGGCGTTTGCGTCGAAGCGTTTTGCGAACTTCGTGCCTTGATGCAGCATGTAGCTCTCTGTATTATGGCGCACAGGGTAGCTGTGTAGCATGTCTTGCTGGCACACTGTGCCACGGCGTGCGCGTAGAGCTAGCGTGCTCTGGTCGACGAAGAGCTTGTGGCAGATGATGCGCGCGAGGGCTAGTCCGCGGCGTGGTGGGTCGCTGAGCGGGTAGTGCCCCTTGCGGAACTTATCGTCTAGTTCGATGGCGAGTATCTGCTCGAAGACGGAGAGCTTGTGCTCGATGCTGGGCTCATGCGTCACGCCAATGAGCATGAGTCCTTTCACTCGCTCTGGGTACAGGCAGCTACAGGTCATGCCGATGAGACCTCCGACGCTCGCTGCGACGAGGTGAAATCTATCTATTCCTAGATGATCAAGGAGTGCTATCTGGGCTCGCACTTGATCGGCGGCAGTGATGAGGGGAAAGCGTGCTCCCCATGCTGTGCCGTCAGGGGCTATGCTGGCGGGCCCCGTACTGCCGTAACAGCTGCCGAGGTAGTTCGCGCAGATGATGAAGTAGTGGTCGGTGTCCAGCGGCTTCCCTGAGCCTATCATGAGGTTCCACCAGCCTTCGTAGTTCTCGGGCTGCCAGAACTCGCCTGCTTCTTCTAGCTTCTCACACCAGCCGTGGGCATGATGACTGCCAGTGAGTGCATGGTTGAGCAGGATGACGTTCCCCTTGTCCTCTGCTAGCGTACCATAGCACTCGTAGGCTAGCTGTACGCTGGGGAGGCTGGCTCCCGAGTCAAATCGGAAGTCAGGAATCTCTAGTAGCTCTGTCTGTGTGCTCGTCATGGCTGTGGCGCTGCTGACAATAAAAAAAGACCGAAGCGGATAGCAGCGGTCTTTTTATGCTGAGATAGATAGATCTATGCGCAGTGAGGAGGGGCAATTACTTGACACCCTTCTTGCTGAGGCGTGTTCCAGCTGTTGTGCCTTGACGTGCCTTGAACTTAGGGTTGCTCTTGCAGATAACGTAGAGCGTGCCCTTGCGCTTCACGATTTGGCAGTCAGCGTGACGACGCTTCATTGATGCGAGTGAGGAAAGTACTTTCATGTTGTTGTTTTTGGTTTATGTGTTTGAGAAATTTTGCGCTCGGAGGCGCATTATACCTACTGTTCGTATATTGTAAAGACAAATTTTACCTTTTTAGTTTTTTTATAGGAGTTTTTTCTTCACTTTAAGTCAGATTCTGCTTGCAAGTCTCTGGTTTTTAAGCGTAAGGCTTGAGCTTTCCGTAGAATCCATAATGAAGGGCGCGGAAGAGCTGGTAAACACGAGGGATACTCAGTTCGCACGACTGTATCATGGCGCACAGGGAGAAGATGATGTATATAGCACATGCTGCGAGACGGCGCAGAGGGGACTTAGGGTAGCGCAGTCGCTGTAGCCATGCCCAGTTGCGATTCTTATAGTAAGAGCGCGAGGGGTGCAGTCCTGGCTCGTAGAAGAAGGACCGCTGACCGATGCGGTACTCGATGAGTGCGTAGCGAGAGGAGGGGTGCTCCAGCGGGCTATTTCTTAACGTGACGAAGCGGAAGCCTGCGTGGCGAAGCTTCCAAGGGTATTCCTCGTCTTCGCCTCGTATGAATAATTCCTCCGTGGGCTCACCTTCCTTTTCCCACGCATGGCGAGGGTAGAGTGCTCCGAGCCAGCCACCTCGGCTGATGATCTCATCCGTGTCGGGGAGCTCCTGTCGCTTGCCTATATGTCTCCAGCGCGTCTCTTCTTTAGAGCGCGCAGTGAGAGGCCAGCTGAGTTCATCACCTTTATTTGGGTCGATGACCATGCTCATCCTGATGGTGTCCTTGTCCACCTCTGTGTTCAGTAAGGTAGCGAGGCTCTCGGGGCGTGCCCATGAATCATCATCAAGAATCCAGACGAAATCGGTCTTTAGCTCGGTGAAGGCATGCTTCATGCCATGGGCGCAGCCTCCCGCATTGCCAAGATTGTGATTCATCTGAAGGATGCTGACGCAGCCAGGGGGGAAGAGCTCTTCTCCTAGTGCCTTGATCTTTTCGAGTGATGGGTCGTTCGCGTCCGCGTTGTTGATGATGAGAATATGATCGGGGCGACGTGTCTGCGCGGCAAGCCTATCTAGACAAGTGAGGGTATTCGACTCGCTCGCGAAGTGGGTAAATATGGCGCAGACGTTAGGCATGAGGGAGAATAATGCCGTATTTCAATTACATTTGCAAGCTTAATTATTCTGCGCCATGGCGCGCACGCTGCGCTCAGCGACCTCTTTCCAGCTCGGGTAGCTGGGGATGTCCTGTAATGACGCGTCATCGTAGAGCTTGTTAAGCTTTTCTGTAAAGTCATTTATATTAGCATTATCGAAGAGGTATTGCGCTGGGATATTTTCCCTGATAGGAGGGAGATCTGACGCAAGCGTGGGGATGCCGAGGCGCAGACTTTCGACGGGCGGCATGCCGAAGCCCTCATAATCGCTGAAATACACGCTCAGTCGACAGTCCTCGCGCAGCATGCGTTGCAGCTCGGAAAAGGGGATGCGCTCGTGGAAGATCCATTGCGGTCCCTGAGGGCGTATGTGCTCTGGAAGCTTACCCACGAGGTGGATGCGCAGCTGCTCTGCGTCTGCACGCTGACTGAGCCAGACTTGGAGGAAAGGGATAGCAAGATCGCTTCGCTTATGCGGGAAGGGCGAGACATAGACGAGAATATCCTTCCCCTTATGCTCGGGGGCGGGGAGAGCCTCTTCATCGAAGCCTATGCCGACGACGGCGATATTCGCCTTCTTATAGTAGGAGAGAAAGCGTTCGCGGTTGAACTGCGTGGACGTGAGGATGAGATCGGCGACTTCCAGCGCGCGCTTCCCTAGCGTGGAGAAGTAGATCATCTCATGGCGAGGGAAGGGGCTTTCCTTCGCGATCGCCTTATTCTCGTAGTATTCCCAGTTAAAGTCATGCACATAGCAGGCGAGCTTCGTACGCCCCAGTGCGGGTTTGTACGGAGGGAAGCCCTTTGGCAGGAGACACCAGTCGGGGGCTATGGCGCGTATGGCCTTCTGCACACCGAACTGATCCCAGAAGATACGCTTGAAGCGCGAAGGAACAGGCTTATCCGTCAGGTGGAGGTGCAGCTTATCGCAGGCCAGAGCTGCGAGCTCTTCCCCGCACTCGTCATTACACAGAATATGGAGCTCGCGAACAGCATCGCAGGCGAGGAAGCCACGCACCAGCCCCATGCTGACATTAAAAATGCCTATGGATTTCGTTGCGTGGAAGCTCTGATCGGTGAGGGAAATAAGAAGTTTCATGACTACACCTAGTCTGACATAGAAAAGGCTGGAGGTCAAGCCTGCGTGTTTTTCTGCGCGTATGCACAAGAAAAATCTCCCCATGCTGGATGAATTATGCTATACATTCACCTATGACGAAAAAATGGCTCAGCTCAAGCACACTAGTCCTAAGCGCACTAGCTGCCCTCATGGTATCCTCCCCCTCCGCAATCGCTGCCCCACAAGCAGACGAAATCCTCGAGGCCGTGCGCAAGTCCACCGTCAGCCAAGGCGAGCGCGATGTCATGGGGCAGATACGCAAGGGCCGCAGCAAGACCCCCTTTAGCATCAGTGCTCGTGGTAATACCCTCGTCTTCCAGTACAATCAGGACAACACATGGCGTCGCTTCGACGTGCGCATTAAAGACAAGGCCGCCGACCTCCTCATCGTCGATGGCAGTGGACGCGCCGTGCAGATGCCCGCGAAGCAATACGGCGCGAAGATAGGCACGACAGACGTGAGCTACGAAGATCTTTCCCTGCGCTTCCTCTACTGGAAGGGCGGCAAGGTGCTGGACAACACCAGCGACAGCCGCATCAAGGGGCGCGACTGCTACATCGTCGAAGTCGCGAACCCCACGCCGAACTCGGGACAATTCGCCTGGGTACGCATCTGGATAGACAAGGAAAACGGCACAACATGGCAGATAGACGGCCATGGGAAAGACGGCTTACTCAAGAAACGCTTCGGCATCACCTCCGTGCAGCGACTCAGCGACGGCACATGGTTCTTCAAGCAGATGAAACTCGAAATCCGCGACCCGAAAAACGCGAAGCGCACCATAGCCGTGAACTACCTCGAGATGGACGACATCCCCGAGAACTAAGCCTATCATAGCCTCCATGCGCCTCATCCCCCTGAATCAGCACATCCTCCGTGGCATCATCCACAGCGCTGACTGCGTCATCGACGCCACCGTCGGCGGCGGTTACGACACCCTCTTCCTCGCACGCAGCGTCGGAGAGAGCGGACGCGTCATCGGATTTGACATACAGGAACAGGCCATCACACAGACACGCGAAGCCCTCATCGCTGGTGGAATGGACGCACGCGTCACACTCCACCAGTGTAGCCACGAGCATATGGCGGAGCACATCCCCGCAGGGCTAAGCCCGCGCGTCATCATGTTTAACCTCGGCTACCTCCCCGGAGGCGACCATGCTGTCGTGACACAGCCAGAGAGCACACTAAGCGCGGTGAAGACCGCACTGGAACTCATCTGCACAGGCGGCATCGTCAGCATCATGACCTACCCTGCGCACGAAGGCGGCGAAGCAGAATACGAACAGCTACATCGCTACCTGTACGCGCTGCCGCAGAAGGAATACACCGTCATGCACAGCCGCTGCTTCAACGCCTCAGCACGCGCTCCACAGCTCTGGAGCATACAAAAACAAGGATAAGAACACACATGATAGCACACTATTTAATGCGAATGAGTACCTCTGGTTATGGACTCTTTTCAGGCTTAGAAACATGGCAACTAGCCCTGCTCATCTTCGGGCTTGTCATCTTTTACAAGTACGTCATCCGTCCACTGAACGAAGCCTTTGGCGAGCGCATACGAGCATGGATAGTCGGCGAGACGAACCTGTACAACTCAGACGAAGACGAGCTAGAGCAGATCGTGAAACGCATACGCGCCAGCAAGGACGCATCGCAGATGGAAGAAATGGAAGCCTACTGCCTCAGCAACCCGCGTCGCCTGCGAGGCTGGCAGGAATACGCGCGACTCCTGCATGACGTCTTTGATGACGCAGCGGCAGCCTGCGAGCTCTACGAACGCGCGGTGGAAAAGATACGCAACAAGCAGGACAAGGCACTACTCCTCTACCGAGCGGGGCAGCTATGCCGCGACCACCGGAAGGACGCGAAAGAAGCCGAGAGGTACTTCCGCGAAGCCGCTGAGAAATACCCACGTACGATCTACGGAGCGAAATCAAGGGAGCAATATCACTGCAGCGACTAAGAGTAAAAGCCTAAATAAACATAAAAACCGCCATTCTTGCTTTGGCACGGAGACAGCAGTGCCATACAAAATTCAAGAACGCCCGCGCCGAAGTCACAGCACGATGGCAGCTCTTCTCTGCCGTGGAAGAAGCGAAGCGGGCAATAAGATACGCAGGGGTTCCTCACGCGTTTGCTACGGAAGATGTGTGTCGAGCTGTCGCGCGCGGTGGTCGGAGCGGGGATAGGCCACGCTCTGTTTGCATGGTGGACATGCGCGACATTATGCTATGATGAAACGACGTCGCTGCGTTCCATCAAGTTATCACTATATTCTTCAAACGAACTATTTTACCATCGAAGACTACGTTGCAAAACTCACATGAAACACCTATAATAGACTAATTCGCCTTATACTCAAAATTACAAATGTTCTTGAAGTGTAATACCCCGTCACGTGAAGCATTCTCTCGAATCCTCTGAATAAAAATTTCGTAATTAATAGATTCCAGCGCATGCGAATAATTCGTTAACGCGCTATACCAATCCAAAAGAAGCCTCTCTTTTGCATTCTTAGGCTCCGAGTCTAAAGTGATATTCATTTTTTTGAGATAATTAACATAATCCTCCTCTAAAATATCCAACTGCCTTAGAATATGAAAATAAAAACGCGAACACTCATAATTCATCGATTTTTTTAAGCGATCAGGATCGCTATACATATTCTCATAATATGGACACTTGATAAAAGAATCTTCACCATTACGCCTAACAGTAAGAGTAAAATAAGCAGGAGACGGAATACCTGTATGATTCACAGTATACCAATCTGGCAGCTTCTCATTAAGCTCAATTAAACTATTAAAAAAATGCCCAAAATGACGGGTGAACTCAATTTCATGAGTACTCATTGTATTCTCTAATTCATTTATAGTTAATTTAACAGTAAAGGGGATATCGATAATTCGTCCCAAATAATTTTCGACCTTCTGATTCTTTTCGGTGAGCAAGAAAATGTGGCAGTAATGATCAAGAATATCACTCAATCTCTCAGATAAATAACGCATCTCTTCTACTTCGCCCATCTTCTCAAGCTCCACAGCTACATCCTCAGAAATAGGAAACCAGTCGTCAGTACGAGGTAATCGTCGTCTCGGTACTAATACAGTAGACTCATTGAGAGCAATTGGAATGATTTTTTTAGCAGACCACTGATACAATAAAAGAAAATTATCATCTAGTGATGCAAGCCACTTACCTTCAGCATGAGCTACTGTTTTTCCTTTTTTAGCATAGAAGCAATGAAAATAACGTTTAGGAAAGGTCACAACAGCTTCATTATAACTCCAGACTCTTCTTAAATTCACCTTCTTCGCGAAATTAAAAATATAAGCCAAGTGATCAGATGTCCGGTAGCTACGAGTTCTAGTTTTTAGAGACTTAGAAAATTCGATAAACTGTTTTTTCGGAGGAAACTCATAAGTAAAAAACTGATATTCAGAATCAGTTAACTCTTGAGCCGTAACTATACGATTAGGATCTATAAAAAGCACCATACGGTGAGGAAAAAGCATCTCACGTCCCTTTAACTTCCCGCTAAGAATAGTAGAAGAAACATGATTAGGAATATCCAGATTAGCAGCCTTGTTTTTGAACGCGAGTAGAATATCCTTTTTCTCTTCAGAGGAAAACGGTTCATACTTATTTAGTGATGCATTTACTTGAGCGAAAAAAACAACAAAGATAAACAAAAATGTACTAAATTTACTATTCATGGAGACAGGCTTTTAAGTGATCCCCTTTCCCTGACACGCAACTAGTAAAAATAAGATAGAAGAAAGCGGTGGCTTTAGGGTTAGTATTAGTCTATCATTTATATTCTCTTTTGCAAGCTATTTTTTCAAGCTGTCGTAACGTCAATTTCGGGCGGAGATAGCGATGCTCTGTTTGCCACATGGGCGCGTGTGACCTCAGGCGATGATGAAACTGCCACTGCCGTGACTGCGCCACGGCTTTTGCTTGGACTCTACCCAGCCCCGTCAAGGACGCTGTCCTAGCATCCTGTCTTCAGGTCAGTGAAGCTTAAAAATCCATTTAACGCTCTCGTGCGCTGCTTTGCGCCTTCTGCGTGCCAGTAGCCCCGCGAGCGAGAGAAGGCTCAGCGTCGCCGTGCTAGGCTCGGGTATGAAGAGTATGCGCAGCCCCCCATTGGAATCTGGCATCCGAATGATGTAGTCCTTATTGAGTGTTAAAAGCTCACCTCCTAGGTAGAACTCGACATTATAGGTCTGATCAAAGCTTGTTTGCACATAGCCTGTTCCATCGCTGATAATGAGGTCAAAATAGTCGAGATAGGTCGCCGAGTCTATTTCTAGGCGTACCGTATCAAAATCAAGGGTCGCAGAGGGATTGAGAACTACCTGCTCATGCCCATTGATCTCGTGCATATTAACGCCTTTATAAAGCAGGGTGTTGACGTCGACTGTAGCTCCCTCTGTGATCTTAAGGATATCATCCATGACGACGTTATCTGCATAGACATTCTTGCTGGACCTAACTGTTGTCTCGTCGAGTATATAGAGGTCACCTGTTTTCGCCCCATCACTATTAATATGCTGCGTGAGTGTCCCTCCCATGAACTCAATGATGCCTGCATTCGTGATGCTCGTGGCACTGCTGATGTTCTCACCTTTTGTATTCACGAGCCCCGCTTCGCTGATGCTGAGTGTTCCACCCTTAAATGAGCCGTGGGTATCAATCTGCCCATGCACGACTTCTGTCACGATTTCCCCATCGATCTCTTCCTTGATCGTTTCTGTATATTTATGCTCGTAGCTGCCTAGAATCAGACCGCCCTCTTTGACCGTGACATTCATGTTTCGGATCTCGGCATTGATTTCCACATCGTATTTCAGGATGGATGTGGAGTCTAGGATGAGATTTGAATTAATCTCTGATTCGATGCTATCATCTATTGTTATTTTATGACCTGTAATGACCTCTTCTCCATCGACGATGCTTGTGCTGTTCTGGGCACGCAGGTTGATTGTACTATTCTTTGCGTAGATGGCGTTATAATCACGAACACCGCCTGTCACGGTACGTGTTTCGTCATCCCATGTACCTCCGACGACTTCATAATTGTCACGTATCACGACATCTTTGCTCCTAGCGTCGATAAAGACAGAGTCAGCCAGCTCAATATAGAATGCCCCGCCTAAGGCTTTAGCCGTGGTCGAAGCCGTACCTGCTATGTTTCCTTGTACGTTTGTATCAATGAAATAGAGTGGTTGTGCTGCAGTCGGCCTGATGAGGTGGAATGCTCCACCTAAACCATTATCTAGATCAGAGAAGCTAATATTGTCGCGGAAATTGCCTTCAATGTAGCCCACTTCATCTTTGAATGAGGCTCTATTTAGCGCGATAGCACCACCTTGCGCCGTGCTTCCTACGCTTTTTATGGCGTGAACTGTATTGCCGATGAAATCTCCCTTGATGGCACTCATGGTTGCTTTATAAAAACGAATAGCACCCCCTGCTGCACCACCCGTGTACGCACCATCCTTTAAGGATGACTCGGCATGGTTGTTCTTAAATACACCTTCTATTGCGCCAATGTTTCCACTATTACCTACATAAACTGCACCACCGAACTCAGCCGTGTTGTTGGTGAAATTACCATACACCTTACCCATGCTTGCGCCGACACCTTCTACATAGATAGCCGCACCGCGGGCATAGGCTAAATATGCTACCTCTGTTAGAGTGGAAGAAAAGCTTGCTTTATTGTTCGAGAAATCTGCGTAAATATCACCAACCACACCTCCAGTATGGACAGCGATACCAGCACCGTCAGCATCATTCCCATCACTCGAGGTTGACTGCCCATTAAACTTAAGGCGATTAT
>CAYJNX010000050.1:0-13228 GCA_964371525.1 uncultured Akkermansia sp.
TGTAGGTCACGACGTTTGAGCTCATGGTGGCGTTCAGGCGTACTTTGTTCACTGTGCCGATGAATTCTTCGTTTGGCATGGCATCGACGGTGTAGACGACCTTCTGCCCCTTCTTGATATCTGCGATATCTACTTCGTTCACACTCGCCCAGATTTCCATCTCGCGCAGGTCGTGGGCGACGAGGAAGAGCACGGAGGTGCTCATGCTACTCACGACGGTTTCCCCGATGTTCACCTGACGCACGATGATGGTACCATCGACAGGGGGCTTGATGCGGGTGTATTCGCGATTACGCACTTCGCGCGCGAGGTTCGTCTTCGCGCTAGTGAGCTGGGCTTCGGACTGCTTCAGGCTTGCATTCGTCACCTCTAGCTGTGCCAGCGCGGAGAGATAGGCCGCATCGGCATTCTCCGACTGGGTGAGGTAATCATCGTAGGTGACTTCAGAGAGTGCCTCGCCTACGCCGAGCTGCTTCGCGCGCTCGAGGTTACGGTTCGCCTTATCCTTATTCGCCTTTGCTTGCACGATGGCGGCTTCAGACTTCGTGATGTTCGCCTTAGCGGAGGCGATGTTCGCTTCTGCCTGCGCGACGCTGGCTTCGGATGACTGGATAGAGAGCTCGACGAGCGTGTCGTCGACGCGGGCAAGGAGCTGCCCTGCCTTCACCTGACTGCCGTAGTCCACGGTGTTCCCCTCTGTGTCGAGGCCGAGTTCGAGGATTTCTCCTGTGACTTGCGCACCGACGGGGATGAGTTCCTTCGGCTCAAGCGTGCCTGTGGATTGTACCCTGTTGACGAAATCGCCCCTTTGCATCTGGACGGTTGAGAATACGGTCTGGGCTTCTTCTTCTTGGTTCCACCAGAACCAAGTACCTACGCCTAGGGCGAGGATAATGACGATTAGAATGATTTTTTTCAACATAAAATTTATGATTGTGAGTTGAGCAAAGACTCCTTCATTTAGAGTACGGTATTCGAGGGGAGAAATCTACACTAATTTGTGCCATTTTTACAAAAAATGAAGAGATCCCGCGCAGGAGATCTCTTCAGATGTAATTATTTCTTAATCAGAATTAATATTAACGATGAATGATGCGAGCGGAGTCACTCTTTCTTTCAGTGCTTTTTTTGTCAGGCACTTCCATGGTGACGTTCATGCTCGCAGAAGGGTGCAGCTCTGGCTTTTCCAGTGCATCTTCGCGCAGGATGATGTGCTCGACCTCGCTCTTCGCAGGGAGCTGATTCGCGAGATTCGCCTGTGAGAGGATGAAGACTTCGCTCAACTCCAGATCTTCGTCTGCGCCATGCTTCTTCGCATAGTCAGCCGCGTACTTGCGGTAGTTTGATACGATGTGCTGGGCATGCATAGCCGCGTGCGCGCTCTTCGGGAATTCGGATTCTACTTCATCGACGATATGAACACGTGTGCGGTTCAGCGTCGTGAGGGCGAACATCTTCGACGCAGCCTGACGCGGCATGCGGATGCAGCCATGGGAGAGCTTACGACCAGGGACGACGCGTCCTATGTGCATACCGATACCATCCCATGTGAGACGCTGCCAGTAGGGCATGGCTGAGCCGACGAACTTGCCGCCTTCGGGTATGGTGATTTGTGTGGCGTTTGCGTCGCGATTGATGACCTTTCCATCGGAGTTGTAGAGGCGACCCCAGAGTGTGGAGGCGTGATCTGCCTTTTTCTCGATGACGCGGTAGCTACCTGTTGGGGTGGCACGACTGCCTGCACCTGTAGACACGGGCCAGTCAGCGGCGACCTTGCCCTTCACGTAGAGGCGCGCACGCTGCTGGGAGAGGCAGATGTAGATGGGGCTCTTCGATGAGGTCTGGCGCAGCAGTTCTTCATTAAAGTAAATGAGGGGAGATGTGGGATAATTATTCTGAGTGACGAAGTACTCGAAGCTGTCAGCAGGGTGCTGAGCGATGACTCTCAGAGCATGCTCTTCCGAGCTTAGGTCTAGCTCGGAGCAGGAGCTGAAAACAAGCATGCAAGCAGAGAGCATGCAGCTAAGTCGTGTGATATGTTTCATGTGTTTATTATGTTTTTTTGGGGGAGAGGGAGGGCGGAAGGCTATCGGACGATGACGACAGAGCCTACTGGGATATTATCAAAGAATATTTTCGCCATTTCTGTAGGCACGCGTATGCAGCCAGCACTCTCAGGTGCCGAGGTAACGACCCCCTCGTGCATCCATATGCCTGTGTAGTTCAGCTGGAGACCGAAGTTCATGCTTGAGCCGACGAATCGCCCGCCAGCGGGCATCGTGTCTTCACCCATGACGAAGACAGGCATGATCACATTCCCATTGCTGTCCTCCACTTTCCCATACTTGCTGGAGCGGTGGTCTATGTCTTTCGACAGGACTTTGTACGTGGCGCGCGGAGTCTGCTTCCCTTCCTTGCCTGTGGACACCATGGTGTAGCCTACTTGGGTGTCCCCTATGTAGTACTTCGCATTCTGCATGGCGATGTCTACGACGATCTTGTGTGCGCCTGTCGCGTGTGCTGGTCTATCCCAGTAGCCGTCGCTCACGGATTGTTCCGCTGCGACGCGGTAAGAATTCGGCTTGAAGGCGTAATCGCCCGTATCTGTAGACCCGCATGATACCAACACCAAGGAGCTCAGAGCACTGAGAAGAGTAATTCGTAGTTTCATAATGATTAGAAAGTTCACTTCCTGAATCCCCTACTAGACATAGAGAGAAATCCCGCTCACTGTAGCTTAGAAAGAGATAGAGGTCAAGCAAAATAAAGTCATATTAGAGAGCGATGGAGACGCTTTTTTGTATTCAGTCAAAAGCCTGCTTGACATGGTGACGCTCTAGGCTACAATGCTGACATGCGCGTGTGCTTAATAGGCTGTGGAAACATGGGATCGGCTCTCCTCCTCGGGATAGCCCAAGCCGCGCGTCATGTCGAATACAGCATCTGCAACCGCAGCCCAGAGAAGGCGCAGCTACTTGCAGAACAGCTGGAAGTGCTAAACTGCCCAGTCACCGTCGAGCAGGATGCCTGCCGCGCGGCGACAGGCGCTGACATCGTCATCCTCGGGGTGAAGCCATGGGACATCCTCCCCCTGCTCACGCAGCTGGAATCGCGCCTCTCTACGCAATCGTCCCTCATCATCTCACTGGCCGCTGGCGTGAGCCTCAGCAGCATGGAGGAATGTCTCTGCGCAGGTCCTATGACACGCCTCATGCGCGCCATGCCTAACACCCCCGTGCGCGTCGGCGCAGGTGTCACCGCTCTCATACGAGGGAAGCAGGTGCAGGATGCCGACATGGAGCAGGTAGAGGAGCTGCTACGCCCTACAGGACTCGTCGTGGAGCTAGAGAGCGAGGCGCAGATCCATGGACTCATCGCCCTTTCTGGCAGCTCACCGGCCTACTTCTTCGACCTACTCGACAGCATGGCGGCTCTCGGAGAAGAACTAGGCATCCCCCGCGATCTCGCCCTGCTCATGGCGAGCCAGAGCATGCGAGGAGCTGCCCTCCTCCAGCAGGAGAGTCAGCAAGACCCGAAAAGCCTCCGAAACGCCGTCACCTCCCCAAACGGCACAACCCTTGCCGCACTCAGAAAACTCCACGCCCTCGGCATCAAAGACCACTGGCAAGATGTCCTCCGCGCCGCCCACGCGCGCTCCATGGAAATGGAAGCGGAGGCAGCACAGCCCCCCTCTTCCCCCTTAGACTAACATCATGTTTAACCAAGAAACCCTCAAACAGCTACTCCAAGAAACGGAAATATGGCACGAGCACTGGCTCTTCTTCCTCTGCACCATCGTCGCCACCGTCGCAGGCTCTGTCGCAGGGGCAACCGCCTCGTCGCGCGTGCGCATGGACGCCTTCGGTGTCATATGCTGCGGGACGATAGCCGCGCTGGGCGGTGGCACGCTGCGCGACATCATGCTGAGTGGACATCATAGCATCTCAGGAGAGCCTATACGCGTGTACTGGACCATCGCCAGCGGCTTCGTCTATCTCTACATCTCGGCAGCTACGTCGCTGCTTTTGTTTTTCCTCACACGCTTCATCACCCTTCCTGTAGGTACGATACGCGTCGCGGATGCCTTTGCCATGGCTCTGTTCACCATCATCGGAGTCTCTAAGGCGCAGCTCGCTGGAGCAGATCCACTCGTCTGTGTCGTCATGGGCACATGCACAGGAGTCGCTGGTGGAATCTTACGCGATGTACTCACGGGTAACGTACCCTTCGTCTTCCGCCCAGGGGAACTCTACGCGACACCAGCCGCACTTGGTAGCATACTCTATATCTTCTTACAAGCCGTACAGAGCCCACACTGGCTGAGCTACTTCGGCTCTGTCATTGTCATCTTCGGCATGCGCATGGCAGCCGTGTATCTCAACTGGCAGCTCCCCGCCTACAGGCCGCTCTTCGACAGCTCCGTCGTCGAGAGTGAGCATCCTGCCCACAAAGACGAGGAAAAGTAGTAAGATACAATCTTACACGGCACTAAGTTTCACCCTCCTAGAGAATAAAATTTTCTAGACAAGTATAAAAATATTTGTTAGATTATTGTTATTCTTATGGACACGGCATCCTCTTACATAGCTCCTCGATGGCCACGCGCGATATGGGATATATCGGGCGCGTTCATGTTCGACCGAGACATCCAAGCATTCCATGATTTCTGCAAGCAAGTACTAGGACTAGAACAGCTCATCGCCTACGTACACGGCTCACCTGCCCTCATCTGGAACAGCGGGCGCGTACCGGGGAAGATCATCCCACACAGCGCGCATGCAGCTGCCCTCCGAGGCTACGCCCAGCGAGGTATGAGCGTGCTACTCACCGCGAGTAACACCATCCTGACACAGGAGCACATCGACAACAAGATCGCAAACGACTATTGCGACGCGCTCAACCGCAAGGACGCCCACACGCACAACGGAGTCATCATCAGCAGCGATCTGCTTAATACCCACATCAAGCAGCACTACCCCCATCTCCAGCGCATCTCCTCCATCCTCAAGATCACACAAGACCACGGCAGAGCGAAACTCGATCTCTACAAGCGCTACCTCGACGAGTTCGACCTCGTCATGCTGCACCCCGACGATGTTTACAATACGGATTTCCTCGCCAGCTTACCCGAGCCTGAGCGATTCATCGCGCTGATTAACGAGTACTGCATACGCGGATGCCCCATACGCCATCTTCACTATAAGAACCTCAGTGCGAAGTCACTCGACTACCTCGGCTACGACGACAGCCCCTTCACAGAGCTACAAGCGAAGAACAAGTGCAACAACATCTACCAGATGCTCCTCCACCCCACTCAGGGCACACTCGCGCTCAGCCATGACGAAATCGCCACCCTGCACGACCTCGGCTTCCGCCACTTCAAGGTACAAGGACGCGGCATGGTGAATGCCGTCTCCTACCTCGTCGACCTCATGCGCCTACTGCTGCGCTGCGACGGCATGAATGAAACCGCCATGCACGGCATACGGCAGCTCTTCTGGGAGAGCTACCACCATGGACCTTAATTCACCCACACATCTCACCCCTCCTTATTCTATGAGTACAGAATTCGACACCAGCATTCTCAAGAAACTAATAGAACCGCTCACAGACGCGCAATGGATCATCGGCGGAGGACTACGCTTCGACGAAGAACTCATGGCACTGCATGAGTACCTGAAGCAGTACCTCGCACCGCGCCAGCTGCGACACATCACCGCGACACCCCCCAGCCTCTGGTCCATCGACTGGCTCGGACAGCGCTCACTCATCCCTGACACCCCCCTCGTCAAGCGCATCAGAAAATACAATGCTGCGGGCATAGCCGTGAGCCTCGTCTTTGATAATGCCTTCATCCCCGAGCAGCATCTCGATGACGACTACGGCATAGGACTCGTCCATGAGCTGAGCCAGTCTTCACTCAACAGCCTGTGGATAGCAAGCGATACCCTGCGCGACCACCTGCGCCAGCACTTCCCCCGCCTGCCACTCTACGCGCACCCGAACCGCATCTACACAGAAAGACAGAAACGCAGCGCAAGCCTCTACCAGAAACTCAGCGAGCACTACGACCGCGTCGCCCTCCACCCCCGCGACGCGACACGCGCCGAGATCTACACCCCGCTCGCAGCAGAAGCCGCGCGCTACATCATCATCGCGAATGACCGCTGCATCGCCACCTGCCCCCTGCGACGCGAGCACCTCCAGCAGCTAGCCCTACGCCGCGAGCAGCCCTACCAGAGTGCCGCACGCCTCGCCATACATGAACTACAGCAGCGAAACGGCTGCCAGAGCGTCATCCACACCCTGCAAGGAAAGCGCGGGAATCTTAGCCAATCACAGCTCAGCAACCTCTACGAGCTAGGCTACCGCCACTTCGCCATCCTCGATGAGAAAATGCGATCGGCAGCCGACCTCTTCCATGACCTCTTTCATTTTTCTCTGAACCAATCACACGAGATCCAGCACATACGCGCCACACTCGTATCCTCGCTATACGCCTTCTGCGCAGCTATGGGGAACGCCCCCGCCACAGGCATGGCAGAAGTCGCGCTGAACCCGAATCCGCGACTCATCGCACCCTAAGCAACACCTAAATGGATTCTTAGGACTCGAACCTCTGCCGATGAAGGCGCGAAGCGCGCGACTGTGTTTAGCGTGGTTTTACGCTATCGCGTTTACCACGGAAGAGTTTCCTTGGGTTTTGTACCACCTGTATATAAAATTCTCTATTTTTGATTTGTTTATGTATTAAATTATGCTAGCCTAAGCTCATGAAATACCCATCCATCACTCTCGCCTGTTTCGCTGCTTGTACACTGAGCTCTTGTGCTTACATGCAGCTACACAAGAATGTCGAACAATACGGAGATTACTACGAGGGTTTCGAAGCAGATAAGCCTGAAGTCGTCTACGAGAGCCAGGGAAAGTGGTACGTGAAAGGGAAGAAATACCATCTGCGCTATGACTACCCGCTCATCTACGACACGGTCTTCTTAGAAGGCGGCAAGCCACAGCTCGTTCACGCAGGACCTAGTCTCGGTGATGCCTACCTAGAGATCTCTCACGGTACTTCCATCGCCTTGAGAGAACGCAGCGGCTATGCGACACTTCCTATTCTACAGCGTGAACTCCAAGAAATAGGCTCTGCCCCCATTGACTCACTCGCCAAAAATGCGATTGAGTACAAGGTAAAAGCAGAAATCCCCACGGCACAGCACCCCATACGCGTCACGCATGCCGATATCCATTCAAAGAAAAGCAGCCTGACAACGACGCTTTCCTATGCGACGCTTGTCTTCGTGGACGTGCCAGGAACACTTGCTTACAACATAGCCATCCCTGTGATGGCACCCTTCTACTTCTTCGCGGATACCTACGATGATTTTACGAAAGGTCACTTCGAGTAGAGCGATTTATAACGTTCTTCACAGCGCTCTGTGAATTTCCTGTTAATAAGTTGTGAATTCATCTGTGAGTAAGTGCTTCCGCACATTTTAGATGTACTTTCTCACATCTTTATTCACAGGGAATTTTCCTATATATCCCTAGTTTTTAAGCACTAAAACAAATTACTCACTTATTCACTCCGCTTATGATGATGAATTTAAATTTAAATTCTTATACTTATCATCAATAAGCCTTCCCCTCACTCCCCTCTACACACATGGACAAGCTAGCACTGACAGCAGCAGAAGACAGGCATTGGATGAGCGTCGCTCTGGACCAAGCGAGACTCGGTGTAGGGCTCACGAGCCCGAACCCACCGGTGGGAGCGGCCATTGTCCAATGGCTCGATGGCAGCTGGCAGCTACTAGGAGCCTCCTATCATGAATGCGCGGGAGAAGCGCATGCGGAGCGACGAGCCATACAGGCGGTGAAAGACGCGGGCTATGGAACAGAGAAGCTCATTGGTGCCTGCATCTACATCACATTAGAACCCTGCAGCAGCTGGGGCAAGACCCCTCCCTGCACAGACGCCATCCTTCAGGCAGGCATCACACGCGTTGTCTATGCCTGTCCCGATCCAGATATACGCCATCAAGGACGCGCACACCGCATCTTGGAGGAACTAGGCGTGACAGTTATAGAAGGCGTTTTAAGGGCAGATTCTGAGCGAATTCTTCGACCTTGGTTTTATGCTATAGCGCACAAGAAACCCTGGGTCGTAGCGAAAGTAGCGACGAGCCTTGATGGAAGACTGAGCAGAGGAAGCACGCCGTGGCTCAGTGGAAAGGAATCTTTAAGCATTGCTCATCAATTAAGAGCGGAAAGTGATGCCATCCTGATAGGAGGAGAAACGCTGAGACGAGACAATCCGAAACTCAACATAAGAACACCGCTATTGCCACTACATCCGCGCAAGAAGCAAGTATGGAGAATCGTGGTGACACGCGAAAAGCTTAGAGAAGAAGACAAGAAAGGCAAGAAACTATTTGAAGATGAGATGGCGCAGCGGACATTGGCCTATGATGGGGTGGAAAACTGGGATGAATTTTTCGGTGAACTCTATGAGAAATACGGCATCGTGCAGCTGATGCTTGAATGTGGGGGAAAACTCCTAAAACCATTACTAGAAGGCAACTATATACAAGAATGGGTGCAAGTAGTCACGCCACATATAGTGGGAGGCCCGCATGAACTAATAGCAGGCGTGGAATACCTAGAGGCAGAGCCAAAGTTCGGAGAAGGAAGCTGGACAGAGGCGGGGGAGGACAGAATCTACAGAGCTATTATTGAGAATAAAGAGTAGCAGCGACATGAGGCTGATCAGAATCTTTTTATAAATAAGTGACACAAAACCCCACAAGCGACACATAAATGGGGGATTATTTTTCTCCTGTCTCATGCTGCTGAGTTCTGGAGAAAAAAATAGCCGTGATCGCTGTGATCACGGCTGTTTCTGTGCTGTGAAGCTTAGTGTTCTCTATTAGAGATTGCGCAGCTGCGGGATGTCTACGCGACGGATTTTTTCGTTGCTTTCTTCCGCAAGTTTGCGGTCGAGGTAGATTTTGTACGGCGGCTTGTTCGTTTCGATGCTGATGATGCCATTTTCCGTAGGTTCATCAAGGTAGGTCGCAAGCTGGTCAAGTGTGTGTACTTCTTTCCCATTCACCTTTTCCACGAAGCAGTAGCCGACACTGTTGTAACCGAGCGTCGCTGCCGTCGGGAAGATGGCTGTGAGTCCGACAAATTCCTTGTAGCCTTTTTCTATGAGTTCTTCCTGTCGCGCTTCTAGTTCGAGGTATTCCGCTGGGAGTGCTCCGCGCGATTTCCCGCGTACGTCGTTCAGGTAGTCGTTTGCAAGGGTTTGGAAGAGTAGTCCACCGTGGATGATGTAGCGGGGGGCTACGCCGTCTTCTGTGCTGCGGAAGAGGTCGTTCTTCAGCAGGTCGCGGTTGAGCTTTATGCTGAGATCTTGGATTTTTCCATCACGGGCGATTTTTACTGGGACGCTGTCGCCCTGCTGGCGCACGCCTTGGAGGAAGGCGAAGGCGTCAAGTGCGCCGTAGAGGGGGTGTTCGATCTGGCCTTGGCTGTCTATCTTTTGCCCATCTATTTCGATGATGAGGTCGCCTTTTTCGAGTCCTGCCTGATCTGCTGCTCCACCATGGGTGACGGCTGAGATGTAGAAGCCGGGGCTGTCTTTGTCTACTTTCAGGTAGCGGAGCATGACGGGGTCTTTCACGAAGCTGCGCTGTACGCCGAGGATGGGGGCGCGTAGCTTGCTGAGGTCTGTCTGGTCGAGGAAGTTCTTGATGACTTCAGCGTTCACGATGTTGAGCTGCTGTAGTCCTGTGTTGTAGCTCATGGCGAGGGCGACGAGTTTGCCGTCTTTCACGATGGGGAGACCTTCGGCTTCGCTTTCGTTGATGGCTTGCGCGCTGCTGGCTATGAGGCGGGGGGAGGAGTATGCGGCTTCTGCTCCGCGTTCTATCTTGATGGCGATTTGCTGCCCTTGGTTGCCGCGCACTCTGTTCCACAGTGTCGCGCTGTCGCTGAGTTTCAGTGCTTCGCCGAGGACGAGCGCGGAGCGCGTGGCGAAGAAGTCCTTGTTCGTTTCTTTGTCCTTGAGTTCGAGGAGGGTGAGGTCGCGGTCTGGGTCGTGCTTCACGATGCGTGCCGTGGCTTTTTCTGCGCCATTGGGCAGGCTCATCTCGATGTAGGTGGCGGCTGTGCCTATGTCGCCGCTCGTGAGTACGAGCCCATCACCGAGGTAGATGCCGCGTGCCGTACTCTGCGAGGTGGGGAGCTTCTCCCATGGTCGCATGATGTTGTAGTCCTGATGGGTGGCGATGATGTTAATCATGCTGTCGATGGGGGTGATAGCTGGCGCGATCTTTTCCGCGGGCTGGAGTGGGACGAGCGGGGTGCTGTCTTTCTTCTCTGCTATCTTCGCCTCGATGGCGGCTTTTACTTCTGGCTTCGCAGAGATTTCCGCGGCTGTGACTGCTCGGCTGCCTGTGATGACGAGGGCAGGGGCTTTCGCTGGGGCAGGAGCAGGGGCTACTGCAACTGCTGTCGAGGCTGTGACTGTGACTGTCGCGGCTTTTGACGTTTCAGCTGCTTCAGGTGCTTCTGCTTCAGCTTGCGCAGTGGGGTTTTCTTTTGATTTTTTCTTGTCGAGGGCGGTGCGCGGTGTGGGCTCGCAGCTGCTAAGCAGAGTGACGGCGGCGAGGCCTGTTGCGAGTCCTGTCGCAAGGCGTGTGAAGGTGGATGCGTGCATGTGTTCTGTGTTGTAAATTTTTAGTTGTAAAAAAAGGGGGGGATGTATGCGGCGAGGCTCGATTTATTCTGGCTTCGCGTCGAGGCGTGCTGGCTTCGCGATGCCGTAGTTCGCCCAGATGCGCTTGTTTGCGCCGTGGATATCCTTGCGGTCAAACACGAGGGGCAGCGGTGCGTCTTCGAGTTCGATGACGGTGTAGTCACCTGCTGTGCTTTCATCGGCTGGGTAGAGCAGCTCATAGAGGTGATCGAGACCTTTTAGCTCGACTCCGTTCACGGATTTTACGATGCGATTACCGTAGCCTGTGAGGCGTGAGTTCACCTCGTCGGGGAGGACGCGCGTGAGCATGACGAGGTCTTTCTTATTATGCTCCTTGCTGTTGTAGAGGAAGTCATTCACGGTGAGGATGATGCTATGCAGGGGCATGCGGTGGGCTTCCAGTTCGTTCAGGGTGACAGGCTGGAAGACGAAGCCACCGAAGCTCACGTAGCGTGGCTGCTCACCGAAGCTGGGTGAGGAGAGCTTCTTGTTCGGCAGGGGGGCGAGCTGAGCGGTCTTGCTCATTTTCTCACCCTTGCGAATGATGTCGAAGGTGATGGAATCACCCTTGAAGGAGCGTTCTGCGAGCTCGACGAGGCTAACGCGCTCTCCGTCGAGTTCTATCATGCCAGAGCTATCGACAGGCTTTCCATTGATGCTCATGACGACGTCACCGAGCTCGAGGACTCCATCGACGCTACCGCCCTGCACGACGCGTCCGATGACAACACCCTGCCCATCATCAGCGAGACCGTAGTGGCGGCGCATGGCGGGGTTCTGCGGGTGGAAGAAATCAGCACCTAGATCGACATAGAGGTCGTAGGCTCCGTCTTCAATATCCTTGAAGAATCGCTTGATGACGGGGGCGGGGATGATATAGCCTGTGCTGTTCGCCTGTAGGAGACCTTGGAAAGCGACACCGACAACCTTGTCACCGAGGAAGACAGGACCTCCGCTGTTCCCAGGGTTGATCGCGGCATCGATCTGCACGGAAAGGTGGGAGCTATTGCGCGCGTGGCTGTAGACGGAGTTCTCGATACGTGAGACGATACCACGTGTGACAGAGAGGCGTGAGCCGCCTATGGGGTAACCGATAGCGCGTACGGTGTCTTCGAGGCGCGGGAGTTCATCGCTGAACTCTAGCTCGGGAATACCTGCGAAGAGCTCGCGGTCTTTTTCATCAATTTCCAGCAGGGCAAGGTCAGCGTCATGCGCGACAAACTTCACCTTTGCGGGAATTTTGCGCGAGTCGGCGTACTGGGAAATGTAGAGAGTCTCGCTGTTTGCGATGACGTGGGCATTCGTCATGAAAAGCCCTGGTCCGACGAGGAAGGCTGTGCCTGTGCCGCCGCCGTAGGTACCACTCTGCCATGGTGTCGCGTAGTTGCTACGCTTCTGTGATGCTTCGACGCGTACGATACCGCGGTAATTCTTTGGCAGGTTCAGAGAGTCAGCTGGCTTCGCAGTGCTGGCCGTGGGTGCGGCTGGAGAAATGATGGTGGGCACCGTGGGAGCTGCTGGAGCTGTGGGTGCGCTAGGGACTGCTGGGGGTGTCACTGTCGCAGTGCTCGTAGCCTGTGCGGCTAGAGCTGTGGACAGGAATAGGCATGTGGAAATAGTCTGATAATTCACGTCTATGACTATGAAGGAATCAGTCCTCAAGTCAAGCGAAAAATGTGTTAGTACACGCTATATACGTATGCTGACAGGCTTTTCCCTGCGACATGCCGGCATCGGAAAGAAGCAATTATCTTCCGTCGCCTACGCGAGCGTCCGAGCAGAGAAGACGCGAAAACGAGGCTAAGAAGAAGAACACGCTCAGAAGCCCCAGTATCATCGCAGGCGAAGTAAAGCGAATATCCGTCGTCGGCGTGAAGGGGAGAAAGCCCAGCAGGTAGATGATACTACTCAGCGCGCAGAGCTGACTCATACTGAGGAATACAGAGCTAGCCCTCCCCGTGCGCCTCATGACATAAAGCAGAGGAAGCGAGAGAAGCAGCCAGAGGAATATCAGCGTGTGCAGCACAGGAATGAGCAGTGCGACAAGATGCGACTTAACCAGTCTATCCTTAAAGATCAGATACGCGTAAGAAGCCCCAGACTGCCTCTGCTCCATCATCACAGAAAACGGTCTAGGAGACGAATAGCACACCCCTCCCAGAGCATGTATCTCCACATGCGGATAATGACGAGCGACGTAGGATTTTACAAAACCAGGCACGATACCCGAGTACATCAGCTGTATATAATTAACCGACCTCGCGAGGAGGAACTCCTTTGGGTGCTCGCTGATAGCCGCGACCCAGTGTTTTTTGAGAAAATCATAAGCATCTTCATAAGATATAGCCTTCACCACAGCAGTCTTGCCCTCCTGACTCGTGAAACCATAGTACTGACTCAGCGCATAAGGCTTCTTCATATACAGCGTGTCAGAAGTCATCGCATAAGGCGTGAAGCCGAACT
>CAYJNX010000051.1:0-13094 GCA_964371525.1 uncultured Akkermansia sp.
GCGAAGACTGAGGTGATGGCGGTCATGTTGTCTTCATAGTCCAGCCCCCATTCTGCTTGGAGTTCTCTGTCGGCTTGGATGATGCGCTGCTCTTCTTGCTGTCTGTAGTGCTGGAGCTGGCGTTTGTTTTCGCGGCAGTAGTTCTGCGTGAGGGCTTCCATGGCGGCTTTCGGTACACCGTATTCGTAGGCGGTTTTCGCCATTTCACTGACGAGTCCGTCGTCCCAGAGTTCATCAGGGAGTTCTTCTGGGCGGGTGAGGTTGTACTCTTCGATATTGTCAGGGAGTCCGACGCTGCGACGGAAGTTGCTCATGCGACGTTTGTCTTCTACGCCAGGGTAGCCGCGTAGGCGTTCAAGGGAGGCATAGCTTTTTGCGAGTGCTTCTGGGCGCTGGAACTTCGCGAGGCTGGGAGCATAGGCTCGCAGGTCTTCGAAGCGTTCGTACCAGCCGGGGGTGAAGCTTCCTTGCGCGTCCATGATGTTCTCCGATGTCGGGGTCGTGGGGATGCTGCCGTCGCTGGGGGTGTAGCTGGCTGTGGGGGTGGTGGGTGCAGGGTTGCTGGCTGGTGTGCCAGTGGTTTCTGCTGCTGCGGGAGCTGGGTTATCGACGGTTTCTTTTGTCTCTTCTGTGTGTTTGTTCATGTTTAGTGTGTGGGTTATGGGTGGGTGGATGCTTCTTCTCGCGCCAGTTCTAGTTGGTGGCGTATGACGAGGAAGACTTCTCGGTGTGCGTCTCGGCGCATGGCGTCGAGGGCGTCGTATTCTCCTGCTTTTCCTTGGAAGGCTGGGAGATGGGTTTCAAAGCGGGTTTCGAGTTGTTCGAGTACCTGCTGTCCTTCGGCGGTGCTGAAGAGGTGGAGGAGGCGCGCGCGGTTCTCGCGTGTCTCTTGGAGGGCGCGCTGCTGCTTCGCTCTGTGCTGGCTGATGCGTGGGTCTTCTTTCATGGCCTAGCTTTGTTGTAGGGCTTGGAGTGCTTCGGGGGGGATGCTGCCCATGAGCTGCTGCGCATCAAGTGCTGGTGAAGCTGAGGCGGCGGCTTGTTCTGTGGCGGCTTCTTCTCGGGCACGGCGGCGTTTCTTGACTTCTCGCTCGGCGCGTAGGAGTTCTTCGGATAGGCCGTCCATACGCGCGGCACTGCGGAAGCAGCGATCGAGGTCAAGGTGGTCGGCGAGGTCGGGGTCGAGCGCACTCATGTTCTGGAGGCGGATGAGGGTTTTCTCTAGTCCTTCAGATTGCATGCGGCGCATGATCATGGCGATGCGTCCTTGGTAGATGACGCGCGGGTGTTGGATCTCCTTTTCTCCTGCGGCATTGTCTTTTAGCAGGCTCGCTGGTGGTTTCGGGAAGCGTCCGAGGCGGAAGAGCGTGGAGAATATGCGCTCCATCAGGGGCTGACAGTCGGTGACGAAGAGCGTGAAGGAGGGGGAGAAGAGCATGACGCGCTCATTTTCTCTCGCATAGACTTCCGAGGCGGTCATCTGCTGCTTGTTGTTCTGCCAGAGCTCAAGCATGGGGACGAAGAAGGCGCGCTGGATGGCGTCCTGCTTCTGCTTGAGTCTGTCCATGCCGACGTCGTACCTGCCCTGTGTCGCCCATTCGCGGGGGAAGCCGAGGGCGGCGCTTTCCGCATTGATGAGTGTGCGTCCGCCCGCGCGTAGGTCTACTTCTCCTACTTGGTTCGCGAGCTCTAGGATGCGCGGGAAGGCAGCGACTTCGCCTAGCATGTCGAGGATGCGATTGAGGAACTGTGTCTGCTTGATGTCGGGATAGACGAGGCGCGCAGGGGCGATGCCGTAGCTACCCTGCCCCCATTTCAAGAAGCGTGTGACCATGTAGGGGAACTCATGGTAGCCGCTTTCTTCGACGATACGGTCGTCTTCCATGCAGTAGTAGATGCTCTCATAGGGCATGTGCTTCGCGCTGGAGCGTCCGCGCTCGCGCTGGGCGCGTCGGCGTACCATGTGCAGGAAGCGCAGTGAGCTGTCGAGGGCGCGGCTCGGGTCTTTTAGCAGCTTGCGCGCGTTCTCTCCTAGTGATTTCTCTCCGAACTGGTACGCAGCCTGGCTCGCGCTGAGCTGGAACTCGCGTATGTAGACGCCGAGACTGCCGTCTTCGTCGTAGTTACACACGAACTCGCCGCAGGCAACATGGCGAAAGTGGAGTCGCCCCGCCTTCGTGCTGCCGCAGAATAGGCTCCCTGTGCCGAAGCCGACGCGGTCGAGGAAGCATTCATGGAGTTCCGTATAGAAGTTACTCAGTGCAAGTTCGTTGTTCGCGATCTCAGAGCATTCTTGGTACCATGAGTGTGCTTCGTCCGTGGCTCGGCTCTCGGGGCTGCTCCATTTAAACCACAGTTCATTGCTGGGCGTGATGTAGCTCATGTGCCCGCTGGCGAGCTTTTGGCAAGCTTCGACGGCGGTTGTGTCGTAGAGCTTATGCGTGGAGTCTGGGATGAGGCTTTCTTCGTCGATGCGGCTGGGCATGACGTAGTCTCGCAGCTCATCCCACCATGATTCCCAAGCGGCTCGCTGCCCCTTGAGACTCTGGTAAATGCTGAGTATGGGAGTGGAGTTACTCATGTCTCTAGCCTAGTTTGCTGCTGCTGCCACCAGTCTTGCTCTGTGCGGCATTCTGTGCCTGCCCTGCTTGGATGGTGGAGATGAGCCCTTTTCGACGCGCGCTGAGAGCATCGTACTGGGTCTTTGTGTCACCTTCTGCCGACTCGCTGATGGTGACGGTAGGTGGTTCTGGGGTGGGGGCGCTGGGTACGCTGGGGGTTTTCATGAATCCCATGGTCTGTGGTCTTTCTAGTTGTTAATGATGTGATAGGAGATGAGAGTATAACTCTCAGCGGATGATGCCGTCGAAGCGATGAATATGAGGTCGTGGGCTGCGCAGGCCTCGCTGGAAGCAGAGGTAGGGTAGTGCTTCTGCTTGCCTTGCTAGTTCGCGGGCTAGGGCGAGGTCTCCGATGAGGAGATGCACATACCACGCATCGCTGTCCTGTGGGCTGGTCAGTGCGAGTGAGGTCCAAGTCTCAGGATGCTGGTGATTCACCGGTACGGCTAGAGTGATGAGCTGCGGCATCCAGATGATAAACGCGCGGCTATTCCCACTGAGTCGCTGCATATCCTGCTGGATATCGCGATCGTGGCGGTCGTAGTATTCACGTGCTAACTGGCGGGCATCTCGGCTCATGTATGCAAGCATAGAAAAGAATTCAGAGCTTGGCTAGCAATCAACAAGCTTCGCTCGGTGTAAACCGTGCGGTTTTCACCGTGCTTAGCTAGGCGAATAATTGCGCCGGTGCGCGATTTATGGCAGTCTGTGGATCTTCGCAAGAAGCTTAGCTAGCATCGGCTTATCTGAATACCACCACACACATCATCATGAACAGCACCACCACCCTCGATATATGCAACCTCGCTTTATCCAAGCTGGGTGAGTCTCCCATCCCTGCCATAGATCCCAATGGTAGTCCCGCAGCACGGCAATGCCACCTGCACTACCATCCAGCACGGCAAGAGGTTCTCTGCTCTCATCGCTGGAGCTTTGCGCAGCAGCTTGTCACTCTCAGCAGCAGTGAGACGACTGAGCAGCAGGAGAATCACGATCAGCACATCCCCCATCATCTCCCGCCCGACTGCCTCCGCGTCCTCAGTGTGAACCAGAGCAGCTGGATTCTACGCGGGCGCAGCATCTATACAAGAGAAAGCCCCATCAAGCTACTTTACCTCAGTGACTGTGAAGACGCGAGCTTGTTTGAGCCTCTCTTCATTGATGCTCTTGCCACGCGACTCGCGTATAAAATGTGCACCGCGCTCACCAGCAGCAGCACGATGAAGCAGAGCCTCGCGGAGGAATACACCCGCATCGCCATGCCGAACGCCACGCACTTCAACGCAGTGCAGAGCCACTCGAATGACACCCACCCCCTCTACCAGCTCTGGAAGGACAGCGGAGCGGGAGGTGGGAGAATATAATCACCCCAGAAAAAGAACCTCAAGAAAAAGACCCCTAAGACATGAAAGCCATAGATTTCGCCTGTAGACTCCTCTACGCTCTGGAACGCGACGAACTGCCAGCGGCAGCGCAGCGCGTGCTTATCTCCATCGCGGCGGGTTTAGAAACATGCCGAGACATCGCGCGGCACTGTGGGATAGACTCGCCCACCTGCCAGTGCAGCATCAGGCAACTAGAAAAGCTCCAGCTTCTCAAGAGGCTCAGTGAGCGCACACCGCTGGAATATGGACTCAGCGAACTAGGAGAGGCGCGCATACGCACCATCCTCTCCTTCCTCCCCATAGAAAAAAGACAACCCTAGAAAGCACAAACTAACAAATGAAAATAAAGCACCTTTCCATCAGCGAAAAGCGCGACTGGCTCGCCACACTCTTTCGAGATGAGACGGGGGAAATATCCCAAGCCGAGAAGTTCAAGGCCATGGTCGAAGACACGCGTCTCGCCATGCTAACGGAAGAGAAAAACGCCGCTAAGGCCGCCAGCAAGAACAGCGAAGAGCGCTTCAACCTCTTCGCGCATCTCCCCACTGCGAGCTAGCAATTCAACTGTGAGAGACGCAGCACCCACCCGCGACACCTAGATGGGAGTCCAGAGGGACGCGTTCCTCTGGCAGGGTGTGGGACGGCGTCCCACTGGGGGAATGGGGGCTAGCCCCCAAGGAAAAGCCGTGCTCACAGAGCACGGCCGCGTCAGTTTCTTCATAGCGAAAAGTCGCATGCGCCCATTAGGCAAACCCAGCATGGAGTCCACACCCGAAACTGACGCTCCCCCTACCGCGCGCGAAGCGCGACACTTATCCTCCGTGGCAAACGCGAGAGCGTAGAAGCACGGTGAACACAGTGGCGCGCATCGCGTTAGCGGCGGCAGAGGCTAACGCACCGCATCGAGGTAATTCCGCACGGCTAAGCTTATTGCTTCGCGTGGGTTCATTGTCTCTATTCCCCAGTTGGCCAGCTTCGCGCATCGCATAGCTGTATGTCGTGGTCGCTCATCGCGGTCTATAAGAAAATCTTCTAGTCGCTGCTGCTCGATGTCAGGCTGCTTTTCCAGTGCTCCCTGTTCTACTAAGGCTTCCAGCGCCAGTGTCGCACAGTCCCACCATGAAAGGGGTGTTTCTCCCCGCGAGCAGAGGTGCACGATGCCGCGTGCTTCTGAATGCTCCGCAAGCGCGAAGCAAACGCGCGCGATGTCGCGTGCATGTGTCGGCATGGAGTACTTGTCCGCGACGGCTGCGAGCTTTTCGCCAGCCAAGGCACGCATGCAGTTCGCCTCCACGAAGCTGGGTTTAGCTGGGTTGCCACAGACCCATGAGACGCGGCAGATAATGGATTCGTCCCAGGCTTCCATGACCTGAGCTTCTCCTTCATCTTTGCTGCCAGCGTAGAGGTTCACAGGATGGCATTTTGTGCTTTCGTCTTTCAGCCCTGCCTTGCGCCCATCAAGGACGTAATCGGTAGAGAGGTGAATGAAGCGTGCGCCTGTGTGGCGACATGCGAGTGCCATGGCCGCTGGTGCCATGGCGTTGATTTTATGAGCGAGGACTGGCTCTTGCCCGCAGCGTTCTACGTCGCTGATGGCGGCGCAGTTGATCACGAGATCACATTTCTGCGCTCGGACATATTCTCCGAGCGCATCAAAGTCGTCTAGCTCGCGCTCTGCATGGCTAGGAGCGATGATGTCATAGCCATGCAGTCGTGCTTCTTGAGCGACGATCATGCCTGTGCGCCCTGTCGCTCCGAATAGAAGCAGCGTCTTCGCCATAGCGATATTAAGATTAAGATTTCAAGCGCTCGACGAGCTCGTCCACCGTGATTGTTTCACTATCCGAGTCACCGTCGGTGGAGAAGGCTTCGAGCCATTCTGTGCTCTTGAGGGTGTAGCCGCGGGCGACAAGTCGCTCATGGAAGTCAGGAATGTGTGCTGCACCGTAGAAGAGGGCGACGCGCTTGTAGTCCTGCCCCTTCATGGCTTCATCGAGGATTTCCATGGCTTTCTCATTACGCGAGATGATGATGGCGGTGTCGTTCATGCGGTTGCTTTCCATCGCGTCGACGAGTCCGTCGATGAGGAACTCGCGCACAGCGGAGACCTTCTCACCTTCAGGGTTCATCATGCGTGCGGTGAGTTCTTGCTGTTTTTTCACCTTTTCTGGATCTTTCTTCTTACCGAGGAGCAGTTCGCAGAGGGCGAGGCCTACTACGGTTTCGCCGCGCTCTTTCATCGCAGCTTTCAGCTCATCTTGTGTCATGTCCGCGAAGATGAAATGCTCGTAGCCGTAGTCTATTCCCGCCTGCTGCATCTCCAGCTCGGTCTCTCCGATGAGGTAGGCGGTCACGATCTGGAGCACGATGGAGAGTGGGTTGATATCGTTAGTGGCACCTTTCATGATTTCCTTGTACCTCTTCTTATCTTCTTCTGTCGCCGTGTCATCCGCCATCTTCTTCATGAGCATCTCTCGCTCGACGAGGTCGCCTCCGTCTATCATCTCAAAGAAGACGCGGTCGTAGCTCTGGAAGCGATGGTTAAGCTCTTCATAGTAATCAGAGGCTGCGACATGCACGACTCCGACGAGGTCGAGCTCCTGTCCTGCGGCGTTTTTATAAACGGCGATGGGGATAAGCAGAGACTTAGTCTTCGTCGTCTCATCGACTGAGACGCCTATGTATTCCTGCGGATAATTACGATCCTGCGCTTGTGTAGGCGCGACAAAGAGAAGGGTAGATACGAGACTGACAAGGGAAGAAAGCTTCATGATAGTTCAAATAATAGCAAAGCCCCCTCTGCTTTTCAAGCGGAAATTATTGTAAAACACGTCATCATCGTGCATTCTTACAAATAAGGGCGTCTCTTGCGAAATTCGTCCGAGTAGAATGCTAGTCTAGAGAATGATAGATAGCATTCTACTATTCAATAACTAGTTATTTACGCACTACATATTCGCGGTCTTATCAAGAGCAGCTCCTATCGCGGTGTCCATGTTATAATATTCCCACTCCGCAAAGCGGCCGTGCAGGTAGAACTGCAGGGGCGCGAGCTCACGCTTCACCTGCTCTATCGTAGCGCGACCTTCTAGGCCTGCTATGGGGTAGGTGTAGGGCTCCCAGTGATGGGTGATGTATTCAGGGCTGAAGGGGATGTGTGCTAGCTGCTCTAAGATCTCTTCCTTCGTCATAGGGCATGAGAACTCGACTGTGCCTGTCATGTCCATGTCTCCATTGTTATGCTTGGAGAAGTTACCTGTGCAGATCACACGGTGCGACTTAATGGCGGGATTTGGGATGTAGACCCAGCTGTAATCATTCGGTGTGAGTTTACAGAGCACGGAGCAGGTACCATGTGATTCTAGTTCACTTATCCCTGCCAGTGCGCGCTGAGAAAGGTCAAATGAACCCTCCAGCAAGCTGGGAAGTTCCTTGATATTAGCCGTATAGACCACAGCATCGAATGTCTCGCCATTCACAATCCACTTCTCCTGCTCGCGCTTAATCTGGCGTACTTCTGCATCACAGACTAGATCTAGCCCCTGAGCTAATGTGTCGGCGATAAACTGAGATCCGCCTTGCTTCGGGTAGTAGAAGCTACTATGTACCATATTAGTCTCGGGTGATTGGTCTATGTTCGCGATGAGTATATCACGCAGCGTAGGCATGGGCAGCTTTCCTTCTAGCCATGCCATGGGGATGTGCTTGCAGTCCATCTGCCAGATCTTGTCATTGTAGGGCGTGAAGTAAATTTCATTGAGCGTCTTGCCGAAGCGAGTCTTGAAAAAGTCAGCGAGATTCGTCGGTTGAACGCTCTCGTTCTTTTGCATTTCTAGTAACTCGTCTAGGATCTGGTGACGTGTCTCCTGTGGGAGTGCGCGGAGGTGATTTTCTATAGGGTAGCCTACCCAGCAATCAGGCGAGAAATAGATCTCAGCATGGCGAGGCGTGGATACAAAGTCTTCGTCGCGCTGGAACAAGTTCCAAAACCACTCCAGAACATCCTCTCGGCGGGAGTTAAACACATGTCCACCCACTCGGTGGTAGAGGACATCATGCTCCTCACGCGTGCAGCGTACGAGCCCGCCTTGTGTCTTCGCGGCTTCGTAGACTTTTACTTGATAGCCCTTTTCCTGTAGCATGCGCGCGATGGATAGTCCTGACACGCCAGCTCCGATAATCGCATAAGATTTCATCGCTTTATTTTGATTGGGAGTTAGAGAAACGTGATAACTTGACTGGGTGCAAGTACAGATACTCACTCGGGTAGTTATCTTTTAATTTTAAATGGTCAGTACCTGCGGATTCCAGTAAGTCACCTATAAGCGCATTCATAGCGTGGAAGTGCTCAGGATCCTGAGGACTCCACACGTTTCCTGTCTTAAATGGGATAGTGTCCACGGTCGATATGCTGATATTTTTCTCACTTTCCATCAGAAGTACTACTGTAGGAATGGCTAATTCTACAAAGGTCCTCCAGGCGGAGAATACCGCTAAATAGTCGCAAAAGGTAGAATACTGAGACTTCGGGATGCTAAGAATATCTGAGTAGCCAAATACGACGGGATACGCGTACTTCTCAGGACGGAACTTGTAGCGGCACTTCTTTAAGAAATGATACACGCGCGCTTTGAAGACTTTCCAGTTCATCTTAAGACCTGTTTCCCATTTTAGGTAGAAGGGCGCGTAGGTATTCAGCATCTCAGATTGCATCAAGTTACGCGCTTTGAGGATATCGCGTGCTTTTTCAAAGCTCGGGAGCATCCTATTTGCAGTATTGGCATCCAGCCCATGAGGCCATGTTGAGAAGTTATGCGCTTCCGTGAGACCTCGGTAGCACGAGCCATTCGATACGTCGACAAAGCCGTCTATGTAGATAGTGCTATCGTTCTTCACACCTAGAAGTTCAGCCGCGTTGGATTCATTAAACTGAGGATTGAGTAAGAGGTCATCTCCTATAATGAGGATATTATCGGCATTCAGGCGTGCTATTCTTTCTCGCGCTTGTATCAAGTAATCGTGGAACTGGAATGAGTTCCCATATACAGAAAAGACATCTGCGTCATCGCCGTAGTAGTAAGGCATGAGTTGCAGTATCTCTGAAAATTGATCCCCGTATAGCTTTTTAATCAGTGGGATATTTTTCTCGTAATTGTGGTTGTACAGAACAACAAGTGCTGTTTTCATAGATTAGTAATAGAGTGCATTGAAAGTAAATTATAACTTTAACTTGTAATGTGTCGAATATCTGCGTATTTAAACAAATACTTGGGCTAAATGCAATACTTATTTCATATTGGTGTGCTCTTTGGTGACCTCTCGCAAAATTGTAGCAAGGAATTTCGCAAGGTTCCTCTAGCGTGTCTTGAGATTGAGCAGCATCTGTGCGTTCGTCGGCGACTTCTGGAGGAAGAAGAGTAGTCGCTCCATCGCTTCCACGGGCTTGTGCCCTGCGAGTGCGCGGCGTATGAGCTGCATCTTGCTGAGCATGAGTTCTGGGAGGATGAGCTCCTCGCGGCGTGTGCCACTCTTGAGGATGTCGATGGCGGGGTAGATGTACATCTCCGCGATGCGGCGATTCAGCACGAGTTCCATGTTGCCTGTGCCTTTGAACTCTTGGAAAATGAGGTCGTCCATGCGGCTGTTTGTTTCGATGAGGGCGGTGGCCAGGATGGTGAGTGAGCCCGCGGTGCGTGTGTTACGCGCTGCGGCGAAGAGGCGGCGTGGCATTTCTAGTGCGCGTGCGTCGAGTCCTCCACTCATGGTGCGTCCACTGCCGCGATCCGCGTTGTTATAAGCGCGTGCAAGGCGTGTGATGGAGTCGAGCAGCAGGATGACGTGCTTGCCCTGCTCGACGAGTCGCTTCGCGCGCTCGATGCTCATCTCAGCGATACGGCAGTGCTCGCGCACGTGGCTGTCATTGCTCGATGCGTAGATCTCGGCATGTGGGAGGCTGCGGCGGAACTCCGTCACTTCCTCGGGTCGCTCGTCGATGAGTAGTATCATCAGGTGAAGATCATCCTCGTAGTTAGCCTCGACGGCTTCCGCTACATGCATCAGCAGGGTGGTCTTGCCTGTGCGGGGAGGCGCGATGATGAGCCCGCGCTGTCCGCGTGCCACTGGGGCGATGAGGTCGAGCGTGCGTGTCGTGTAGCGTGTCGCGGCTGTTTCGAAGCTGAGTCGGTGCGTGGGGTTCACCGCTCTGAGGTCTTCGAAGTGGGGTGCGAGTGCTGCGGCTGCTGGGTCTTCGCCATTAATCGCGCTGATGGAGACCATCTGGTGCCCGCGCTCGTAGCGCTGCGACATGCCTGTGATCTCGACAAAGGGGCGCAGGTTGTACTGCTTGATGAGGTCGAGTGAGACGTAAACCGCCTCGTCTGAGGGAGCCCAGTTATTATCCGCCGTGCGGACGAAGCCGAAGCCCTTGCTCGTGACTTCGAGTATGCCGGTGAGTTCCTCGGGCTCGCCTATGGGGACATAGGCGCGTGAGGGCTGCTGTGCGCCGTCGTCCTGTGTCTTAGGCTTCTTTTTCTGGAAGAAGGGTCGCTTCTTCTGGAACTGCTTTCTCTGCTGACCATCTTTCGAGCGCGAGTCGGAGGGGGAGGAATGCTGTGCTCGGCTCTCGCCCTGCCTCTTGTTGTTATTCTGGCGAGGGCGGAAGTGCTTTTTCTTCGGTGCAGCAGGACTGCCTTGTTCGGGGGAACTCATGGGGTATGGGGGTAAAATTAGAGCTGTTCGTAGAGCTCTTCTGCAATTTCAAAATTGCTAAAAACATTCAAGGTGTCATCATAGTCATCGAGAAGCTCATAGAGCTTCACCACCTTGCGCGCGACCGCGAGATCCGTGATCATCGTCGGGTTCTGCGCGACGGAGATGAGCTTCATTCCTGTGATGGTGTAGCCTGCATCCTGTAGTGCCTGTGAGAGCTCAGGCATTTCTGTAGGGCCGCAGAGCAAGATCCACTCGCCGTCCTGATCGCCTGTGAGGAATTCCTCAGCTCCGCAGTTCATCGCGAGCTCCATCACCGCGTCTTCGTCGAGTGTCTTGTCTATGAAGCGCAGCTCTCCCTTGCGGTCGAACTGGTAAGAGACGGAGCCAGGTGTGCCGAGATTCCCGCCATTTTTGCCGAATATTGTGCGTAGATCAGACGAGCTGCGGTTCGTGTTATCCGTCGCCATCTCCACGATGAGTGCCGTGCCCTCAGGGCCGTAGCCTTCGTAGGTGATTTCCTGAATAGCATTGCCCTGTAGGTCACCTGTACCTTTCTTAATGGCGCGTTCTATATTATCCTTTGGCATGGAGGAAGCCTTCGCGCCTTCAATAGCGACGCGCAGGCGTGGGTTTGTGTCGGGGTCGCCGCCGCCGCTCTTTGCTGCGAGGGTGATTTCGTGGGAGAAGCGGGCGAAGAGCTTACCTTTTTTTGCATCGTCGATCGCTTTTTTGAACTTTATCTTTGACCATTTGTTATGTCCTGCCATGATAGTGAGGGATGTGTTCTGATGGATATATGGGAAGAAGTTAGGGTGAGGGTGAAGCTTCTGCCGAGAGCTTCGCGCGGTGTAACCATGTGACGCAGTAGAGTGGCACGCAATGGCGGCATCTGTCGTCATGGTCGGTGCTAGAGTAGCACCAATGTTCAGCTAAAAAGAAAGCTTAAACCGCTAAGTACGCTTGCTATAGAACAAGTGGGCAGGCGAGCCCGCAGTATGTACTCAGAACCAGCAGAGACGCTAGTTCAACGCTATGATAGTTAAATCCGAAAATAAAGCAAGGCAAAAAAGTAAAAAAACACGGTCATCAAGGTTCCTTCAATCGCGGGGATTCCTTGTGCAATTTTTATAACAAAGAACTTTAGCCTTGACACTAAATAACTAAATAGATATAATGCTCCCTGATAAGAGTGGCACTGACATACCACTTAGACATTACTCTCTTTTTTTTCCAGAAAGCACATCAACATGACACCTAGTATAAGCGATTTAACAGGGCTTGAAGCACGTATAGCGCGCATAGGCGATCACTTCGCCATCAGCGGCGAGTTCTTGCACGGCGAAGAACTCAACAGCGGACATATCAACACTACGTATCGAGCATGTTATCGCACAGAAGACGGTCACGATGATTATTACATCCTACAGCGTATTAACGAATACGTCTTCCCCGATCCTGTCCTCGTCATGAAGAATGTAGAGAAGGTCACTCGCCATATTCGCTGGAAGGTCCTGCGCCGCAAGTGCCCATCCATCGTCGGTCAGCCACTCACTCTCTACCCCGCACGTGGTGGGCGTAACTACATAGAACTTCCTGAAGAAGGTGGGCTGTGGCGCTGCTACAATAATATAGACGGCACACATACTTACGACGTAGTTGAGAACACGCGTCAAGCCTACCAAGCAGGCTATGCCTTCGGTGCATTCCAAGATCTCATCTCCGACATGAACCCAGAGGACATTCGCGAAAGTATCGTGGACTTCCACCACACACCGAAGCGTTACGCCGCCCTCGTGGCGAGTGCAGAAGCTGACGTGAAGGGGCGCAGGGAAGAATGCCGCGAAGAGCTCGAAGAACTCGCCTCATGGTCCGCTGAGTTCAGCAAGCTAATCGACCTTCAGGCCTCAGGGGAACTCCCTACACGCATCACGCACAACGATACAAAGATTAACAACGTCATGCTGGACGCTGACACCGATGAAGCCGTATGCGTGATCGACCTCGACACCGTCATGCCAGGGCTCTCGCTCTATGACTTCGGTGATATGGTGCGTACAGCTACCTGTAGGGCAAGTGAGGATGAAGAAGATCTGAGCAAGGTAGTCATGCAGCTCGCCTTCTTCGAATCCTTAGCTGAAGGCTTCCTTGAGGCCACCCATGAGTTCTTGACCGATAAAGAGATCGAACTCCTAGCCTTCTCAGGATGGCTGATTACGACGGAAATCGGCATACGCTTCCTCACGGATTATCTCGATGGAGACAAGTACTTCCGCTGCGAGAAGGACAAGCATAACCTGATGCGTGCGCGCAACCAGCTGGCTCTCGCGCGTAGTATCAGGGAGAACCTGCCTGACATGGAGCGTTACATCGCGCGTCT
>CAYJNX010000052.1:0-12915 GCA_964371525.1 uncultured Akkermansia sp.
TCTTCTGCTCTTCCTTCGTGTAGCCGCTCTCGGTGAACTTGTCAATCTGAGGGATAAGGTTGAATGCGATCTGCTTCGGATAGGTGGAGCAGGTGACAGGATGTCCATCGACGATGGAGCGTACCTGATTCTCCAGCTCGGTGATACCCTGCTGACCGCTGCCAGATACTGCTTGATAGCTGCTAGCGATGATGGTCTTGAGACCATACTTCTTGTGCAGTGGGTACAGAGCCATCAGGGTGATGATGGTTGTGCAGTTCGGGTTAGCGATGATGTTGCGAGGGTGATTGAAGGCGGCTTCACCGTTGATTTCTGGAACCACGAGAGGCACATCTTCGTCCTGACGGAAGGCAGAAGAGTTATCGACGACGACGCAACCTGCTGCGGCAGCTGCTGGCGCGTACTCAAGCGAGATACCACCACCAGCGGAGAAAAGGGCGATGTCAACATCTCCGAAGGAATCCTTCGTGAGCTCTTCCACGGTGAGCATTTCACCACGGAAGGAGACCTGTTTACCAGCAGAACGTTTAGAAGCAAGAAGTTTCAAGGAAGCCAGCGGGAAATTGCGGCTCTCAAGGCAGGAAAGAATCTCGACGCCTACTGCTCCAGTAGCGCCCACGATAGCTATTCTTGGGTTCTTCATATCTGATAATGTGATCTATATTGATGATTAGTTGTGCGCGCCCATGCGTGCACGCGCATGAGTATAGTGATTTTGTTAAGGAAAGCAAGTGTTTTTTTCTGCTAGGTAGAATAATGACAAGTAGGTATTCTTCACAGAAGCTCTTTTCGTATTGTGAAGAACTCAGATGTACTGTGAACAAGTCGATTTTCTATTAGTTAGCAAAGAGCTATGCTATGTATTTAATCGCAGTAAGCCAGCTTCATGCCTGCGTTGAGTTTCATATCTGGGCACGCTATGTCGCGGAGTATACTTCCTCGCTGTGTTCTGACGCATAGGTCTTAGTGTGGTCACGCCTATGATATCAGTCTAAGATGTATGAAGAAGCTCGGGTATGGTCTATACCCGAGCTCAGTATTGATATGTAAAATAATTGTTTCGCCGCAGATTACACTGCGCCTGATGTGAATAAGTTCAGATCTGGGATAGGGGAAGATTATTAGATGGAAATTCCCTTGAGAAGGAGCTCCGCGTTGTTCTGCGTCTTGTTGATCTCGCGTAGGAGGGCTTCGAGTCCTTCCCAGCCGGGGAGGGAAGCGAGCTGGCGACGCAGCTGAAGGATGCGCTGCATCTCGTCAGGATGGTAGAGTCTGTCGTCGTTTCGTGTGCCACTCTGGGGGATGGAGATAGCAGGGTAGATGCGTCGCTCAGAGAGCTCACGGTCGAGGCGTATTTCCATATTACCTGTGCCCTTGAACTCTTCAAAGATGATGTCATCCATGCGGGATTCTGTCTCGATAAGGCAGGTAGCGATGATGGTGAGGCTGCCGCCTTCTTCCACCTTTCGCGCAGCACCGAAGAACTTACGTGGCTTTTCTAGTGCCTGGGCGCCGAGACCGCCTGACATGGTGCGACCGCCAGACTGGTTCGCATTATAACCGCGAGCGAGACGCGTGAGTGAATCTAGCAGAATGATGACATCCTTCCCTTGCTCGACAAGACGACGTGCACGCTCTAGCAGCAGATCGCTGAGCTGGGCATGGCGGCGTGAAGGCTCGTCGAAAGAGGAGGCGTAGATGTTCACATTCACCGTGTCTTCGAAGTCGCTGACTTCCTCAGGGCGTTCATCAAGCAGAAGCACGAGTAACTCCGCTTCTGGGTAGTTGCGACGCAGGCACTTTGCCATCGTCTTGAGTAGAACAGTCTTACCGCCGCGCGGTGGTGCGACGACGAGGGCGCGCTGTCCCTTCCCCAGTGGGGTGATGAGGTCGAGCACGCGCATGGAGGGGAACTTCAGCTTAGGGTGTTCGAGAATGAGTCGCTCCGTCGGGATGAGGGCGGTGAGCTTGTCGAAGTGGGGCTTCTGCTCGAAATCTGCCAGATCGACTCCTTCTACTTGGAGAACCTTTTCTGCGCCGAGGTAGCGATCCATCTTTCCACGTGGCTGACGCAGCTTGACGGTGACCTCATTACCAGCTCGTAGTTGGTGACGGTGGAGGAGGTCTTGGGAGAAATAGATGTCGTCAGCAAGCGGGCGGAAGCTGCGCTTCGCGTCGCGCAGCGTGTAGAAGCTATCCTTTGACTTTTCTAGTACTCCCGTCGCTGTGACTGTAGCACCTCGGCTGAGGTAGTAGCGGCAGAGCTCCTGTATGAGCTCCGCGCGTGGCAGTGAGCGCAGGCCTTGCTTCGGTAGTGAATCCGCGAGAATCTGTAACTCTTGGTAAGGCAGTTCGCGCCAGTCATTGATATGTACAGAATCAGGTATCGTCATGATGCTGGACTCACCGCTGGCGAGTTCGCGCTGGTAGAAGTGTGTGACCTGCTCCCTGAGCGTGTCGAGGCTTCCTTCATTCCAGAAAACGAGGTCGGCGCGATCTATCTTTTCCTGAGTAGGCATCTGCGCTAGCATGCGTGCTCTGGCGTTTTCTTCGCTGAGGGAGTCTCGTGCCATGAGACGGGCGCACTGTGTTTCCTCATTGACAGCGACGACGCAGATCTTGTCTGCGATGATGTCGCGTGTGCTGTGACTTTCGTAGAAAAGCGGGATGTCGAGGACGTAGGTGTGGTTTTCGCCTGACTTTTCAGCACGCTCTCTGTCCCTGCGACAGAGCTCCATGAGGCGAGGGTGGATGAGCTCTTCGAGCTTTGCCTTCCCCTCGGGGTCTTTCACAAGGATTTCACGTAGGAAATCCTTGTTCACATGACCGTTTTCCTTTAGCACCTCCGCGCCAAAGAGGGTGACGAGATCGCGCGAAAGTCGGCCGTTTTGGTAAAGTCGTGCCAGTGCTGCATCACAGTCAAAAACAGATAAGCCCTTTCCTCCGAGCTCTTGTAATATTTTTACGACGCTTGACTTTCCTGAGGCTATTCCTCCAGTTACGATAACAAATTTCACGCGATGATTGTAGCTTTTTGTTCTAGTTTCATCAAGCCCAAATTAGTATTCACTGCATCATTTTGGCGCGGAGACATCAGAAGCTTGATGCCTCGCGCTCCAGAACAAGACGGAATCCCGTGTGATCATCGCTCGTGTTTCTCGGCTTCGGAGTGCGTGAGAAGGAAGACACCTGAGTCGGGTGGAAGGAGTAGAATGATCCACCGCGCACCACTCCGTAGTGAAGGAAGCGGAAGTCGGGAGGACCACCATAGGAGTCGCTCACCCATTCTTGTACATTCCCCGCTAGGTCGTATATCCCCAATGCATTAGGCGTGAAGCTGCCGACAGGGGAGGTGTAGGCATAGCCGTCCTCGTAGCCTTCGATGACGCGGTTAAGCACGACATGCTGGATAGCCGCCTTGTCGGCGAAGTTTCCTGTTGAGTTCTGCGGCGGCCAGCGGTCGCCCCAGGTGTAGCGGATATGTCCCTCCTTCACGTGATGTAAATTACGCTCGAAGGGCTGGCTACCCTCTTCTTGGGATATCCCAGCCATGCGACTCCACTCTTGATCAGTGGGGAGTCTGTAATGGTCGGTGGATTCGATGAGACCCTTCGCTCTCTCTTGTGCTGTAAGCCATTCTGCGAACTTCTCTGCATCTTCACAGCTCACATTGACGGCAGGTGAATGCTCGTTAAAAGGGTAGGCTGGTTTAACGGGGATAGTACTTCCTGTGTCTTCGCAGTACTGCTCGTAGTCGCGTATACGAACCTCTGTAGCGCCCGCCATGATGTTATTCCCCAGTGGGATGAAATTCAGTCCGAGACTATTAAACCATGCTGCGTTGAACGAGACGGCATTCGTCGGTTCTAGCTGGAAGTTGAGTCGCATGTTCTCAGGCGAGAATCCACTATGGTAGATCGTCTTGTGACGTTGGAGGCGTAGTTCTAAGTGATAGGGTGCGTGAGGAACGGATAAGTTCACCACGGGTGTGACACCGAGGTACTTACCGTTAAGCATGACCGAAGCGCCCGCTGGATTCGTGAAAATCGTGATGGGAGTATGAGGTAGCTGCGCGACAGCGATGCGGTAGGCGTGGTGATTATCCACTGGGCTGATACTGTCGTCCTGCTTCGGGAGGATGATGAAGCTCTCGTCGATGAGTCCCTGCTTCTCGCATTGCTTCATGAGCCATTCGCTGTAGAGGTTTGCGATGCTGATGTCTGTGAGGACGATTTCCGCGTGCGTCTGTTCATCTAGAAAGGTGGAGAAGCTCTTCTGGTCGATAAAGGATGTATCCTTAATGAATCGATCGAAGTTTTTCCTGATGATGGGCTCTTTCGATAGATGCTGCTTGCCCTGGCTCTCATACGCATTGCCGAGAGCATCTCGCCATTTGTGACCTACCTGTGGCAGATCTAGGGGGTAGAGATCTCCACCTAGGGACAGCACTTCGCGGGGCTTGATCTCGCCCTCTACCGTCATGTCTGCGTAGCCTTCCTTACGCAGTACGAGACGTACGGAAGTGCCAGCGGGGAGAATGATAGGGCCGAAGGGCGTTTCATTGATATATTCACCATTCAGCTTGTACACTGACGCGCTGGTGGGGGTGCTAATCACGTAGAGCTGCCCGTCATTGGATGCGCTGGATGTCAAGGTCTCGTTAACTAGCTGTTTCTTGCCTGTAGGCATGGGTAAGCTCAGCTCACTATTGGGATTTGTAAGAAGGATGTACGCCTTCTCAATGCGTTCGCGAAAATCGGAAGGTAAATGCTGGAAGGCGAGGAGTAGCAGGATGATAGGTAAAGCATACAAGAAGAGCCTACGTAGCTTCAGCTCCTTGATCCATTGCTTCAGAGGAGACTGCTTCTTGTAGACCCCCATGCGAATCTGCTCAAGCTGGAGGAGTAGTGCATCAGCGGTTGTGATGCTCTCAGACGTAACCTGAGGACTAGCCGCAAGGCAGATAGTCTGGTTAAGCGCCAGCCATTTTTCGCGCTGATCTATATCAGGAATTTCGTCGGGGAGGTCAGGGAAGTCCATGCGGTCACGCCCTGAGATCATCTCATAGAGAACCATGGCGAGAGCGTAGACGTCAGCTCTGGGGGTACCTGCGCCATCGGGAGGGACATAGCCCGGTGTGCCTGCGTAGCCCTGCTTCGCGCCCTGCACGATGAGTCCCGCATCTGCGAGCTTAGCCCTTTCGCGTACGAAGATGATGTTTGCGGGCTTGATATCGCGATGTGTTAGATCCTGCTCGTGCAGGTAGCGCAGAGCACGTGCTAACTGGCAGCCCACATTGATGACGATGTCGATGGGCATGGGGCTGTTATTATATCGTTTGATATCATTGAGCAGAGAGCGTGGGGTGTAGCGCTCTGGTTCGATGATAGCCCCAGTCAGTGCGTCATCGGCAAGCTCCATGACATAGTAGTACATAGGAGTCTCTCCCTGCTGCTGACCTATGTGGAGAATGTGAACGAGCCCGAGGTGGCTGCGTGCGATTGGCTCATAGAAGAGTAAGCCCTCGTATTCGCGCTTAAAACTAGCGTCGTCCGAGAAATCATCTCTCCATATCGTTTTAATCGCGCGATAAGTACCAGTGATTGATTGTGCCAGCCAGACTTCACCATAAGAACCATAGCCGATGCAGCGAATAATCTTGTGATCAGGGATGTTAAGTGCTTTGACGCGTTCACTTGCACGCATTGCATCGCGGTCAATGGGGTGCATCACCAGGGAATCAGCAGGTGGATGAGATGAGTTTTGGAGTGTAGGGCACATGGCTTATGTAGTTTTATTTTAATGATATTTCGCTTGATTTGCAAGCATGAAAAAAGTAGCGGCTATAAATAAAATGGAAAAAATATATAAAAAAAGCTTGCATTCGTAGCTGCTTTTTCGTAATATGTCGGCGCACCCGCTGCAAAGCGGATCGAATGGGTAGATTCCCGAGCGGTCAAAGGGGGCAGACTGTAAATCTGCTAGCTATTGCTTTCGAAGGTTCGAATCCTTCTCTGCCCATCCCCTTAATGAAAAACCTGCAAGTCACAAGCTTGCAGGTTTTTTGTGCGTCCTATTTGGCGTACTAAAATACACCGTACCAAACATGCTTGGTACGGTGCTGTGAGAAGATGTTTTTTTATAATGGCTTAACCCTTACGACGGCGGCGTGCGAGCAGTCCTGTGAGACCGAGTAGGGCAAGTGCTCCACTGCTAGGCTCAGGTACGCCCTTTGTATCGACGTAGAACTGACCTGCTGTGGCATCATACTTCAGGCTGGCATCAGCTCCCAGTGAAGCCTGTACTTCTGGTGAGAGCTCCATGTAGTCGAAGTAGTTCGTGTCAGCTCCTGCGATCATGCCATCAATACGTAGATTCTGGATATCCGAGAAGAGTACGAGGTAGTTGTTCTCATCGAGCTGAGGCATACCGTCAAAGTTCAGTGTTAGCTTATTCGTGGAACTCAGGAGGAGATCTCCACCTATAGAAAGTGCGCCGTTCATGGTTAAGCTGGATGCCTCCGTTAAGTCGAGGTTCGCATTGAGAGTCGCGATCTCGGTGCTAGTGGCATCGATGCTCAGTAGGTTAGCGTATGAGAGGCTGGTCTGCTGTGCGACGTCTTTTACTGTCAGATTCCCCTTTAGGACGATTGTTCCTATGATGCTGTTTTCTGACTGGAAGTTCTTGTCGATGATGAGTTCTCCTGTGATCGTTACTTTCGCGCCTGTCGTGCTGAACTTGATGTCAGATCCCGCGGCGAGGGTGAGTCCTGAATTAAGACTGTTTTCCGCGCCTGTGATGAGGATTTCACCTGTGCTCTGGACGGAGGCCTGCCCCGAGATGCTGCTGCCAGAGAGCTCGAGAGTTCCGCCGTTCACCGTCGCTCCGCCTGTGACATCGCTGTCGGAGAGCTTTAGGCTGCCTTCGTCCACCGTCACTTCTCTCACGGTGAGTTTCGTATCGCTGAAGCTGGCACTATTGCTGCCAGTCTTCGTGAGAGTATCGGCGGTGAGGTAGTTCCCCTCGCCGATGAAGCTGTAGGCGATATTCGTGTTGTCGATGAGTACGCTAGGCGTGGTTATAGATGTAGCGAGCGTGATGCTGCGCTCGGTGACGGCGGGGGTGCCTTCTTCGATGTAGTCATTGAACACAGTGGCGCGTGTGTCGTCGGCCTTGCTATGGAAATATCCATCAAAGGAGCTATCCACTTGATTACTCGCGTAGCGTACCCAGCCACTCTGATATGTGGCGATTCCTCCGTCATCTGTGTCATCTGTTCCACCCCACTCGCTGAGACCACCGCTCCATACCTGCGCATTGTCAGCCTTATTGTAGGAGTCTTCGAGTTGTTTGAGGGAGTCGGGGGTGTCGATGCTGAAGGATTGATAGACTGTCCAATTGCTTTTCCCGTATGTTGACCACAGGACGTTGCAGCCTTCATCCTCGTAAAGCTTAAATGTATCACCGTCGAATTCTACATAAACCTTTTTCATCGCATATTCCTCATCGTCAGAATCCGCAAGGTAGAGAGCTACCACATTCTCGTCTGAGGTCTGTTCAAATCCGTAGCACGTGACATAGTGTCTTGTGCTATAGTCATTAGGATCAAGGAGAAGCGAGGCTATGCTGCCCTTGTCTGTCTTGATGTAGGTTTCATTCTCATCTTTCTCATAGCCTAAGCTAGAAGCTAACCTGTCTTTAAAGGTAGATATGGAGTTCGTATCCATGTAGCTCTCAGATTTATATGTAGTGAAGTATACTCCTGCGCTAGTATTGATATCATTAAAATACTTTCCAAAGTACCCACCATCTTGAGCTGTGACACCATACTGAACATCATCTTCATTAAAGTAGCCCCCCTCACCGTTGAGATACCACTCGACGGCTGTACCGAAGCTGCTTGTGTATCTCCCGTCCAATTTGTTGTTGAAAAGATAAGTTATATCGAGGGATTGAGTCCCTACAAAGTCTTCTAGATACTTTTTGTCGTAGGTGTAGCCAGATACTGCTGTTTTTTGGCCAAATACTCCATAGCTGTGCTGCCAGTATTCCAGCACGTTAGCCGCTGACTGATACCAGCAGGAGAGCCCATCTCGCTTCAGGGGGGTGTAGTGCAGGTAATCATTCACTTTTGATGATTGATCGCTGCTTGACATGGAGGCTGCTAGGTCGCCCAAGAGATCCGTCATCGTTTTTGTACCATCTAGATGATTCGAAACACCGTCGTAAGCGGCAGTATGAGGGTTGGTGCTAGTTCCTGACCAGAATTTACCCTTACCAGAGTCGAAGAAAAGTGTGGAGTTTGTGAAGTCATCCTTATCTATTCCCTCTGCCATGTAGCTCTGAGCGATGAGGGGGAGGGGTGATAGTAGCGATAGAAGTATTAGAGACTTAATTTTCATGATGTAAAAGAGAAATCTTAGCTATTAATAACAAATCGTGTCATAAAATGCAAGAAAAATTTTAGCTTAAAATGGATTTTGTCTAAATCCATTTTACAAACATATCTAACATGTCAAAGAAAACTCCTAGTCCAACGCCCCACGAAGCTAAGTTACGCTTGACAGAGTGCGGTGTATGATGTTATGTTCAATGCAGAAATAGTACTATGCTTTTACAGATTAAACAATATGGAGACCCTGTTCTGCGTGCGAAGAGTGCGCCTATCGAGCAGGTAGATGCAGAGATTCAAACCCTAGCCGAGAACATGCTCGAAACGATGTATGCCGCTAATGGCATAGGGCTAGCAGCTCCTCAGATTGGACTCAATGTGCGCATGGTGGTCATCGACATCCCAGAAGATGAAGAAGAGGAGGACGTGGAAAATATCACGGTGAATGGTGAAGAGTGCTCGCTGTACTCCATCATGCCCATGGTCTTCATCAATCCCGAAATCGAGCCCTATGGAAAGGAAGAGCTCTTCACAGAAGGCTGCCTGAGTGTGCGCGATATCCGCTCGAATGTCTCACGCCCCATGCGTGTGAAGGCGAAACTACAGCAACTCGATGGTAGCGTGCTAGAGATAGACTGTGGTGGACTGCTTGCTCGCTGCCTCCAGCATGAGTGCGATCATCTTGAGGGGAAGCTCTTCACAGACCGCGTATCATCCGGTGCGCGCATCACGCTGGTGAAAAAGCTGCGTCGCCTTGGCTCGTCACTCTATAACTAAGAGATCGATTCTCCAAGACGCGGATCATAGGATCTCGCGATAGAGTGTTACGAAAAATGCGCCTCAAACGAGGCGCATTTTTGTGTTCAAGATTATGAGTGATTTTAACCGCAGGAGTCTGCCTGATCCTTACTGATGAAGCTCACTGAGATATCAATGGATAGATCCGTGCGGATGATTTTCATGATATGACATGTGCGTGCTATCTCTTCTATCTCTGACTCTATGCTAGCAAGGGTATGCGGGACGAAGATGTGAAAGTCGAATCCGAGAATGTTGACCTTATCTTCTTTCACCGCTGCTTCGATACGCACTCCTTGACCAGGGAGACCGAGCTCGGTGGCGCGTAGGTAGATACATGTGGCCATGCAGCTCGATATGGAGCTGGCTAAGAGATGAAGCGGAGTAGGCATTTCTCCTAGACCACCATAGCAGCATGGGATATCAGTTACCCATTCCTCAGCTGAATTGTAGGATAAGTTCAAGGTGCGAGCCGTCTCTAGGCTTGTGGTGAGGCATGCGTATTCCATGCGGTTAGCTTAGCAAACAGCTCTAGGCTTGGCAAGGCGAAATCTGGTCAGATATTAAAAAAAATCCATGTCTTTTTTTCCTACTAATCAAGTAGTTAAATAGGGATACCTTTGGAATTATTCTTTTTTAGAAATGCAATAGTATAAGCTGTAAAGAAAAATACGCCTAATACGATAATGATAGTCGCGCCAAGGTGCCAAGCTAGAGGGTAGGAGAGGAAGAACGCGATGACAGAGGCGAGAGCACCGATGATGCCTCCGCCCCAGAAGATATACTGGCTTTTATTCGTCAGAAGTGACATCGTCGCGGCTGGAGCTACGAGTAGACCTAGTGTGAGGAATGAGCCCACTGCTTGCAGCGAGGAGACGAGCACGAGAATCGTCAGTGCGAAAAGCCCATAGCGAAAGGCGCGCGTCGGTATACCCATCGAACTCGCCATGCGAGCGTCAAAGAGGAAGATAAGAAGAGGTCGCTGGAAGATAGTCAAGCCCAAGACGGCGAGTACGCCAGTCGCGTAAGCTATCCAGAGATCCATATGACTCATGCTCATGATGCTGCCGAAGAGCCAGTCGTCTATCTTCTGCTGTAAGCCTAGCTGCACGAGGATAATGTAGCCAGTAGCGAACGCGGCGGAGTGTAGGATGGACAGAGCCGTATCCTGCTTGATAGTCGAGGTGCGAGAGATGAAGATAGAGCCCAGCCCGACGATAAGAGCCGCCAGTATAGCTCCGAAGAGAATAGTCAGCTGCACGAAGCCAAAAAGAAGAATGGCTAGTGCTATACCGGGGAGGAGAGCGCAGGAGATAGAGCCTATCTGGAGAGCCGTGCGGCGCAGGATGATGAGCGCGCTGACGAAGCCATTCGTGAAACCGATAAACGCGCATGCCCAGAGGCTACGCTGGGCGATGGGTTCGCGGAGGAATTCTAAAAACTCATTCATAGAATTATAGGGGCAGGTGTTTTCCGTAGGTGGTACGCAGATGCTCCTGCGTGAGTACGTCCTCTGTCTTCCCCGAGGCAATGAGCCGCTGACGCAGCAGCATGCACTGGTCGAAGATGAGAGGGGCGGTCTTGAGGTCGTGATGGGACGCGATGACCAGCCTTCCCTCCTGTGCGAGATCACGCAGGAGATCCGCAAGCGTGTGCGTGCCAGTGAGATCCAGTCCAGTGAAGGGCTCGTCGAGCAGGAGTATATGTGCTTCTTGTGCGAGGGCGCGAGCGAGGAAGGCTCGCTGCTGCTGACCGCCCGAGAGTGCGCCTATTTGCCTATCTTGTAGATCCGTGATCTGGAGGGAAGCTAGGGCTTTTTCCACTATGTCATGATCATGCTCTCTCATGGACTTCCACAGTCCTAGTGCGGGGTAGCGTCCCATCTCGACGAGCTGGCGTACCGTGAGGGGGAAGCTCCAGTCTATCTCGGAGCGCTGGGGCATGAAGGCTATTTCATGACGAGGCAGCGCAGCACCTTCCCAGAGTATCTTTCCGCTTTCGAGGGGGATGAGCCCCGCGATGGCGTTGATGAGGCTGGATTTTCCCGCACCATTTGGTCCGATGAGCGCGAGCGAATGTCCGCAATTGATGCTCATATGAATGTTATCAAGGGCGAGCACATCACCGTAGCGTACGGAAATGCCTTCAAGGCTAAGCTGATGTGCTTTCGGATGATTATGAGCTGCGCCCCAGCATATATGCGGTGGAGGGGAGTTTACCATACGAAGAGTAGTAGGTCGTGGAGGTGGTCTCCCTGTGTCCAGCAGGTCTGGGACTGGGAGGCTTTCTGGCTGGGTTCTAGCGTGAGAGTGATGGCGTTCTGCTTCTCACTGTCTGCTCCTTCTGCCCAGCGTACTTCCGTGAGGATTTCCATCATGCCTGTGTCGGCAGGGATAGTGAAGCTAAATGATTTACTATGTGCGGGGATGTCCTGTGTATTCAGCAGTACGCGCCCAGCGCAGTTGAGCATGATGCTGACGGGCTGCCCTGTGTAGCGTATGCTTGCGTAGACTGTGATGTGGTCATCCTCTACTGTTGCGCTGTTGTTCTTACTATTAAGCTGAACTGTAGAGACAGCGGGTGCCTCACTGGGAGTGGTGAGCTGGAGTAAGGGGTAGCCAGCGATGGCTAGACCTAGCGAGGCTAGGATGCTGCTTGTGATGGGGGTCATGATGCTGGTGTGTTTTCTGCGCTGAGTCCTTCGCTGATAGCGCGAACGTTGTCTCTGAAAATGGAGGCGTAGTCGCTATGAATCTGGTGCACCCCATCCATATTAATAGGGCGGGTGCTCGCGCCAATTTCTCGGGCTATATTCTCCAGCATCTTCGGTGAGCTGGTGAGTTCTGTGAAGATGCAGGAGACTTCGCGGCGGCGTAGCTGCTTGAGGAGGATGGCGAGACTCGCCGTGTCGCCTTCGCTCTCTTTTGAAACACCAAAGAGGGGGACAGCGATGAAATTGAACTCCTTGCAGAAGTGGCTCATTGCCGCATGCCCTGTGACCAAGACGCGTTTCTGTTGCGGTATGCGTGCAAAGCTGATTTTCGCCGTGCGGCTGAGTTCGTCTAGGAGTTTTGTGTACGCCTGAGCTCCTTGTTCATATTGCTGCTTCTTGCTTGGGTCGTGCTGGATGAGCGTCGAAAGGAGAGTCTGCGTCGCACGCTTCATGTTTGCAGGGCTGTTCCACCAGTGCGGGTCGGGGACTTGGCTAGCTGGGAGCATGACATCGGGAATGTCCTTTCCTAGCTCAATGATGGTCGTGCTGCTAGGGAGTGAGTCGCGCAGCTTCGGGAGGTAGGGCTCTATATTTTTCCCGCAGGCGAGGATGAACTCCGCCTGTGCAGCGGCTGCTAGCTGGGCAGTGCTGGGGTCGAAGCTGTGAAGATTCGCCCCTTGTGGGAAGAGATTCACCACCTCTACAGCGTCGCCACCGACGCTACGCGCCATGTCGGATAAGACGGGGTGTAGGCTGGCGATTTTTATGCGATCAGCCGCGTGTAATCCTGCGTGGACGCATAGGAAAAATACTAGATAAATAAGGGCGAAATATCTCATCTGGCTGGATTATAACCTAAGAATTTCTCGATAGCAATCTATCTTTTTAGTTGAGTCTAACTTTTGATAATGCCTCGATGAAATTCTAATTATAATGTTTTGTATGTACGGAGTTATTCTTAAGGGGATCTTGCAAAATTAGCAGCTTCGGATTTTGCACGCAGTTTGGATGA
>CAYJNX010000053.1:0-12844 GCA_964371525.1 uncultured Akkermansia sp.
GCTTTGCCCTCACACTCCCAGCAAGGACGCCGTCCTTGCATCCTGCTTAAGGGCAGTGGCCCTTAAGAATCCATTTAACGCTCACGCGCAGGGAGTCGCTTAGTTTTGCGCCTCTTGCTCGCTCTCCGCTTGGGAGAACTTTCGCGTCGTTACAAAGATAAACAATAGTCCCACGACCATCGTCAGTACGCTGTAGAGCATGAATGTCGATTGGCTCGCTGGGTCGTTTACCATGCTTGTCAGTACGACGACTAGTAGGTTCGCCGCTGTGATGGTCAAGTACCAGAAGCTTGTCACGAGGCTCTTGAGGTTTTTCCCTGCCGCTGTATACGCATATTCTAGTCCTGTCGTACTGACAAGGATTTCTGAGATGGTGATGAGGAAGTAGGGCAGTGCTTGCCATACGATGCTCAGCTGCTCGCCTCCATCAAGTCGCATTTGTAACCACGCTACACTGAGGTAGGAGAGGCCTGCGAGGCATATGCCCAGTCCCATGCGGCGTATGGGTCTGCTGTATTTTCCTATGTAGGGGTATACAAAGAGGGTGAGTAGCGGGATGAAGGTCATGACGAGCAGTGGGTTGAAGCTTTGTGTCTGCTCTGCACCTATGGTGAAGCTGCCTATGGTGTAGGGGATCATGTTTTTCGCTTGCAAGACCCAGCTGCTCGCTGTCTGGTCAAAGAGTGCCCAGAAGGGGATGACCATGAGAAAGGCGAGGAGCACGCGTAGCAGGTTGCGCGTGTCGCGTCTGTCGCTCGCGCTGTAGTTCTGCTCGAGCTGCTGTCGCTTGAAGAGCATGTGTCCAGCCACTCCAAAGAAGCCTGCCACTTTTTGCTTCGCTGACCACATCAGTGCAAGTACGAGTACGAGGATGAGGAAGCCAAAGAGTGAGAGGGAGGAGGCGACTGAGGCTGCTTGTTCTCCTGCGATGATGAGGTTGATGAGTTTTCCCCCTCCTTCATAGCAGCCATAGGCGAGGGCTGCCAGTACGGGGATGGCGATGAGTCCACGTAGGATGTTGCGCGTGGTTTTGCTTGTTTCTTGCATTTGCTCCGCTCCGTATTGTTCGAGGGCGCTTTGCTTGCCGTGTTTCAGGCTGTATAGCAGGGAGGGGAGGTAGGCTGGCTCGCTGGGGGCGCGGTTAATGTACTGGCGGCGTCCCCACCAGAAGACGAGTGTCGCGAGTGCCATGAAGATGCCGGGTACTCCGAAGGCGACGGCGTAGCCATACTTGTCGCGCAGGAAGGGGATGACGATGAAGGAGAAGAATGAGCCGAGGTTAATGGACCAGTAGAAGGCGGAGTACATGCGTGTCATGTCTTTCTCACTGCGTCCTTCCATCTGGTCGCCGACGAAGGCGGAGACGCAGGGTTTTATCCCGCCTGCTCCCAGTGCGATGATGCCGAGTCCTATCAGGAGGATGTACTGTCGCATGCTGAGGTCATGCGTGATGTCGCCGAGTGCGAGTACGCCGTGTCCGAGGCAGTAGAAGAGGGAGATGTAGAGGATGGTGTTGTAGCGTCCGAGGAATTTGTCCGCGAGCCATGCGCCGATGAGGGGGGTGAGGTAGATGACGGCGAGGAAGAGGTGCATGATTCTCACTGCTGCGGAGTCGGTCATGCAGAGCTCGGTGGTCATGTAGACGATGAGGATGCTTCTCATGCCATAGAAGCTGAAGCGTTCGCATGCTTCGTTGCCGACGATGTATTTTGATTGAGAGGGGAGTGCCATGGCTGCGGTGGGGTGGCTGCGTGTCTGGTATAAATGACTGCGCCCGCTGGCAGTTGCCGCGGGCGCAAGGAGTTTGTGTTGTTATTGTGCGTTCTTGAGTGCTTCTACGTTGAACTCTACTTGGAACTTGTTGTAGGCTTGGTGTAGCCAGTCGAGGATGATTTTCTCGCGGTAGCTGCGGTTGAGGTCAGGCAGCAGGATGCTGTTACGCGCAGCGGTGAGCTCGGGGCTGTCGCTGTAGCTGCGGCTCAGGACGAGTGAGATGCGCGCTCCTTCTTGTGGCACGACGGTGAGTGGTGCGAAGCTGCCAGAGGGGACTGCGAGTAGGGCTGCGGCATCGATGCCGATGAGGAGGCCAGAGGGGGTCTCTGGGTTCACAGGACCGTAGTCTTCGACTTTCGCGCCTGCGTCTGTAGCGAGGGCGAATGCCTTGTCCGCACCGCCTTCAGCGAGTGCTTTCTTCATGTCTTCTGCGAGTTTTTCTGCTGTGCTGCGGAGTGCGTTAGCTTGCTTTTCGCGGAGGAGGTCTTTTTTCGCCATGTCTTTCGCCATGTCATAACTGAGTTCCGTGGGGGGGAGGACTGCGTCGACACGGAGGAGGACGAGTTTCCCATCTTCGGTGGGGAAGAAGCCGCGGAGTTGCTTGATGTTCGTGCGTACTTTTTGGCCTGACTTCTGCTGCTCGTCGTAGGCGGCGTAGCTAGGTGCTGCGTCTACTTCGAAGGTGAGTCCACCGAGTGTGGTTTTTCCCTTGGCGTTTTCCATCTCCATTCCGAGTCCTGCTGGGACGGTGTCGCTGGTGAAGCTGGCAAATTCCTGATGTGTCTTGCCGTCGGCTGTCTTGTAGGTGAAGGGGGCGTATTCGAGGTTCTTTGAGGCTCCCTCCAGCAGGTCGTCTATGTTCGCCTGATTGCTTTCAGCGATGTGGAGCATGATCTGCTCGGTAGTCGCGTAGAGTTCTTCTATGCTGGTGCCTTCTGCTGGGGTGAGGGTGTAGAGGCTGGCGCGTCGCTCGGCCTTGCTCATGTAGCGGAACTTGTTCTCTTCCCAGTAGGCTTTCAGTTCTTCTTCTGTTGGCTCGGCTACTGAGGGGATGCTCACGGCTGGAAGCCATGCTGTCTTGAGTTGGATGTCCTGCAAGCTTACATTGAGAAGGGAGATGGCCATGCGGTCGTCAAGCTGTATGCCCTGGGTGACGAGGTGCTCGATGGCTTGCCAGACCATGAGGTCGGAGATGAAGCGGCGGAAGGCGCGTTCGCGGACTTGGTCGGTGGTCTTCCCATTGAAGCCACTGAGTCGCTGGTAGAGTTTCTGGTCGAAGCTGCCGTCTGTGTTCTTGAAGACGGGCATGTTCTGGATGTAGCTGTCGATCTGTTCCTTGGAGGGGATGATACCGAGCGCTTCACCTTCTGCTTCGATGATGGCGCGGTTTGTCGCGATGTTAAGCATGGGCTTGCCTGCTGTTCCATATTGCCATAGGGTGTAGACCTTTTCGATTTGGTTAATGTTCAGGCGTACTGCTGTGTCTTGCATATAGCGTGCTTCAAAGAGCTGCGCTTCTGCTTCTGTGAGTTGACCGTCTCCATCGCTATCGAGTTCTTCTCTCAGGCGTGATGGGTAGGCGGATACAAGCTCACCGGCAAAGTGCTTTGCGTACTCGCTGAGTTGCGCTGCATCGTTTTGGTTGTAACTGCGATTATTAACACTGAGGAGATAGTCTCCGGCAAGAGAGCCGTCCTTTCTGTTGTATTCGGACATGACCAGTCCAAGAGCAATGCCAACGATGACGATAACGACAAGGATGGAGTTTTTACGTATAAATTCCAGAATATTCATAATATATTAGAAAACGCGCATGCACGGCGCGTGATTGCGGATATTCTACGTTATTTTAAGCATAAGGCAAGTAAAAAAGCTATGCACAGACAAACGACGTGCAATCAAAGGTCGTAAATTCTCGGCAAAAGCTCTGCTGTTTTGCACATTTTTGAGATTATGATTTTGCAAGATCCTCGAAAGAGATGTCGTTATGCTCCGCCTTGCTCTTCAATCATTTTGGGGACGTACTTGTTACGGTTTCCAAGTATGGGTCTTATTTCACCATTTTTTCTAGCTTCGACATAGAGTATTTTTGCTAATGCGAAAGCATAGTAAGCACTAAACAGAGTACTAGGCTTACCCACGGAGGCGTAGAGAATAAACAGGTCAGAGAATGCTTTGATCGATGTAAAGAAAAAGGCTGGGAATAAAATTGATTCCCTATAGATAAAATAAGTTCGCAATACATAAGATAAACCGATTACCCCAACACCTATGACGATATACCAACCGACGTATCCAAGTCTGTGAATGATAGTAATGCGCCCACTATGCCATGTGCCAGTTTCTGCAAAGAACTCCTGTTCACCAGCTTGCATTGATCCGCGGTTTTGCCTGATTTTTTGTAATCGCAAATACTCCACCGAGATACCGAAACCATCTCCCCAAGTATAGTCTTTAATATATCCTAGACGTGGATCTTCTGCCCATTCCCACATCTCGTGACGCCATTTAACGGAGTGTTCCGCGCCGCTTTTAATTTCTTCTTCAATACCATCCACACCTGGTAAAAGGAAGAGAGCTCGCTGAATCCCGTGAGGTAGTTCAGTAAGGATCTTCTCGTTACTGAGGAAGAGTACCCCTCCATAAAAAAAAGCACCAGCTACTATGCCTATAATCAACTGTTTATAAACGATAGTTGATACCATGAATACCATGAGTATTCTTCCCAGATTCTCTCGAAATCCCGACAAGAGAACCATAGCCATCGCAATTAAGATAGTCAGTGAACGCCACCAAGATACCATAATCGAAACTGGGGAGTAGTATGATAATAACAACCAAATGAGCGTGCTTCCCAAGCCTGAAAATAGACTAAAGCGTGATCCTTCAGCGGCTTCAAGCGTAGATTGAACACCGAGATTACTGACACCCATTAAAGTAGAGAAAGTAGACGAAATAGCAGTCAGGATCATTGCCCACTTTAGAGCGCGGTATAAACGTAGTCGCTCCATGGGGATAAGCGACATCGCTAAGTAGAAAAGAAAGGCTACTATACACAGAGCATACTCCTTACCCCCAACATACTCCGTTTCCCAACTAAGCATCGCGATACCGACTGGATTACGGTAGAAGGAAAACGCCATGTAGGCAGTAAGAAGCAAAATACAGAAATCCATCCAGAAAAGCCCCTTCCACTCAAATTTTACCTGCCCCATCGAATACAGAACAGTCCAGTAACACAAAACACCTGCTGCTAAGACATAACTGGGATTAAATAAAGCGAGTGGTCCCAAGGGTAAGTAATCCATAATGGGAGGCAGGATAATAATAAGAATCCATGCTCTCCTCCCCAACCAATTCAGGGCGAATAGACCAAGAATAGCTGCTAATATGAGTATAGGGGTAGCAGCACCGTCAGACGCGTAAGCACCAATCGTTATCCCGAAAACTACGAGGATAATGAGCAGTGCCAAAGTTTTGATTACTTGCGCAACCATAGGGTCTTATGCGGTAAGTGCGTCACATATCCACAAGATATGTGACGCATAAAAGGGTGCGTTATAACGCGGAAGGAATCTCTTTTCCTAAGTCAGAGGCGCGGCGTCCTTTGCCATCACCTGCAATACGCTCAAGCACGACATCACGGTAGCCCATACCGCCAGGGATCATAGGAAGCACGTGTATATCGTAGGGCACCATCACATCGAGTACATAAGATTCTTCGGAAGCCAGCATACGCTTCAGCGCAGGCACGACTTCTTCGGGATCTGTGACACGCTCACACTTGATGCCAAAACCAGCGCATAGCAGTTCAAAATTAGGGTACAGAAGCTCTGTATTCGAGTGAGTAGGATCGTACTCCTTGCTGGGATCTGCAAGGAAGGTATTCGCACGATTAGAATCGTACTTAAGGTCTTCCCACTGAACGACCATGCCGAGATGCTGGTTGTTGAGAATCACATTCTTGATGGGCATACGTTCGATTTTAATCGTCGCAAGCTCTTGGATATTCATCATGAATGAGCCATCGCCGTCAATATTAATAATAGGAAGCTCTGGGCGTGCGAGGTGAGCCCCCATCGCCGCTGCAAGACCATAACCCATAGAGCCTAAGCCACCAGAGGTGGAGAATAAGCGCGGCTTCTGGAAACGGTAGAACTGTCCAGCAAACATCTGATGCTGACCGACACCTGTCGTAATGAGTGCGTCCTGCCCCTCTAAGAGTGCGTGGAGTTCCTCTATCACACGCTGTGGAGCGATCTGACCTGGTCGATTCTCGTAGAAGAAGGGGAAGTCGCGCTTCCAGCTTTCGATGATGGAGTACCATTCTGGGCGCAGTGCGGTGTCGTAGGCGCGGCGTTCATGTCCCAGCTCAGCAAGACGCTTGTTGAGATAGCGCAGTGCTTCGCCCGCATCAGAACGTATGGCGTGTGCGACGCGCTTGTTCTTATTTAGCTCAGCTGCGTCATAATCTATGTGAATGATAGTAGCATGCTGGCAGAAGCTTCCTACAGCACCTGTTACGCGGTCATCAAAGCGTGCACCAATAGCCAGTACGACATCGGCCTCATTCACCGTATTATTCGCATAGACAGCACCATGCATCCCTAACCAGCGTACAGAGAGAGGATGGTCTTCTGGCATTGCACCTATACCCATGAGCGTCGTTGCGACAGGATACTGTGCGCGTTCAGCAAACTCAAGTAAATCAGCAGATGCCTCCGAGATCACGATACCACCGCCTGCATAAATAGCAGGGCGCTTCGCGGAAAGAAGTAGGGGTAACACCGCGTCGAGGGCTTCAGTATCAAGAGGGAGAACTGGCGCGTAACCTGGGAGATCCAACGCGGCTTCAAGATCAGCCTCAATGAGCTGTTCTTGGAAATTCTTAGGAATGTCAATCACGACAGGTCCTGGTCTGCCTGTGCGAGCGATGTAGAAAGCTTCACGGATAATGCGAGGGATATCATTCGCATCAGTGACAAGGTAGCTATGCTTCACGATGGGAGCAGTCATACCGAAAACGTCTGTCTCTTGGAAGGCTGAGCTGCCTATCATCGCGCTGCCGACCTGCGCCGTAATCGCTACCATGGGAATGGAATCAAGGTAGGCATCAGCGATAGGGGTGATCATATTAGTCGCCCCAGGTCCAGAAGTAGATATACATACCCCGACTTGACCTGTAGCACGACCGTAGCCTTCAGCTGCGAATGCGCCGCCTTGCTCGTGACGAGGTAGGATGGTGCGAATACTCTTTTCATTGCTTAGTGCCTGATGTATAGGCATACTTGCACCACCAGGGTAGGCGAAGACGACATCCACGCCTTCACGCACTAGGCTCTGTACAAGAGCAGCAGCTCCGGTCATTTTCATTACAGCGGGCTCGGAATTAGCGGTGTCATTCATCGTTGTCATATGATAAAGAGTTTTTTAGGGGGAAGGGAGTCTTATTAGTAGATACTCCTCGTGAAATATAATATCACGGATACTTCCATAAGGGAAGCATTATTTCAGGGCTACAAAAATTGCGCCTATCTGTCCCATGTAGAGAGCACAAAGAAGTCTGCCACAAAATATCCGCATTCTGCTCAAGCTAGTTTTGCAAAGTGCTCTTCAGATTTCCTCTAACCCAGTAGGTACAGCAAGCTCAGTGCGCAGTAAAACACCCTTTGCTGCTTGGAGCAACAAAGGGTGCGAAACTCATATCATAACTCCATTAAGGAGCAGGTTCAGGCTCGGGCTCAGGCTCGGGCTCAGGCGCAAGAGTGGTGGTGTAGATGAAGGGATTACCAGCAACGGTCATTTCCAGTACACTATCTTCGTTACCTTCTGCTGGATTGTTATCACCATAGCTGGGACCTACCGCCAGAAGAAAAACCCCTGATGCAAAGACGCCTCGGTAGGTGACGATGTCACCTTGGACATTAATCGAAGTGAACTGCATCGTGAGATTTTGGAACTCATAGCTGCGCTCTGCAATCCCTCCATTGATACCAGGCAGAGAGAAAACCAATGAGAAAGGACCGAGGTTGGTAGACGATGATGAAGGCTGCGTCCAAGTTGACGTCGCCTGCCTTCTCTCGTCATCAAAAGGAACGCCGTTGTCCTCCGAGAGCACTGGGAGACCAGTAGCCGTTACTTGACCGCCAGTGGTATCTCCGTCAAAGGTGAACACTACCTCACCTGGACCTGAGTCATAGTAGGTATTCGGGTAGATGGTAGGAAAGTTCGATCCATCAGTGAAAGCAAGCATCGAGCCAGCTTCCGCTCCAGTAGGAATGAGCGAGTCAGGCCACTCTATGTCTGCAAAGGGGTTGATCTGTGTGGAGTCATCGCTTTGTGACGTGCAGGAGACGCTCGTGCCCACTGCGAAAGCAGCAAGAATGGTCGTGTATAGAGAAAAAATTCGCATAGATAATCTTTCTATTAAGGTTTATAGCTTAGCTACCAATAAGGCGGTAGACGATACCAGGGTAGGCGCGAGTCACCTCCACTTGTGCAGAGCCGGCCGTTGAGGTCTGTGTCTGAAACCCAGACACAGACAGATCACAGGTTCCTTGATCGAAGTTAAACGTGATGCTCATGGCAGTAAACATTTCGGCCGAGGGTACACCTGCTCCGTTGAGCAAATCGCTATTCGTTGCGTCTTCGGATGGGTAGCGCAGAGACACGTCGAGCACGCCCAAGGTAGGAACTCCATCTGAGTCAATCGTATAGTAATCGAAAAGTGCTGAAATCGTGCTATCGCCGATAAGAATATTCCCCTCAACCGTCACCTTACCATTGGGACCGACGTTTGAATTATAACGCCCCGTCGGCTCTAGTGTGAAGACTGTAGCTCCGTGGATAGGAATGCTAAACTTGCCTGTGGAAAAATCGTCCACTGTCATTACGGTGGATGAAGTCGCATCATCAGACTCAGAACCTGAGCACGCCACGAGCCCCCCCAAGAGTGAGGCGCACAGAGCGACAGGGATCAATAACTTGTTAGATAGTTTCATAAAATAATAAATATTAATTTCTAATAATAGAGTAACCCCCTTGAAGCATTGCTGTACTCACCCATGTACTCATGGGGAGTTCGTTGGAAGATAAGATGCCATTGATCTCCCACTTGGCCATTACGACACCGAGTTCATCGTTCGACTCAGACAGCGCTGTCTGAGCACCATCACCAGCTGTGGCAAATACCAGCTCGATAATGAAGCCCGCCCCTGCTCCGAGCACAATCTCTGTGTCCTCTGCGAGAGGTTCAGGGAAAATGACTCCAAGCTCTTGGAAAAAGCGTACGCATTCGCCTCGATCTTCATTGAACACCACGCTTATGAAACCACTAGCGTTTATCTGAGAACTAGGCAGATCAGGTCCGAGCAGATTTCCCTCTAACTCGTAGCCCAGTGTGACAGGGACTGCGATATCTGTCCCTTCAATCGAGAGTATACCTGGGAGAACAGCACCTGCTGCACCGCCCTGCGTGGGCGTAATCTTAATGAGCTTGCTCGCCTCGGCCACGAGTAGGTAGCTGTAACGCGCGGCGGCAAACTGCTCTGCGGTAACATAGATAGGCTCAGATTCAAGACTGCTGCTTTCGCTGCTACTATCGCATGAATTGGTCATCAGGGTCATGGGTAGTGTACTCAGCGCAACGAGGAGAGTTGAGAAAGTTTTCTTAATCTTCATAACTAATAAGTCAAATGTTAAAGGGCGGTTTCACCATAGTAGAAGTCCATATTCTGCTCATAGTTGAATGGAGAGAACTGACCTGTGATCTGATCTCCGTCTCCAATGATGTCAGGATCTGTGGTGATGGGGATCATCACCTCCGCATCCGTCCTGAGCGTCTGAGAGAGATAATCAACCGTAATCGTCAGTGTCTCAAATTTTCCATCCGACGGAGCACCTAGCATAGCGAGCAAATCCGCATTAGTGACATCTGATGCATTGACAAGCGAGACACTAATCTCAGCGGTGAGGATTTCTGATGTTAGGGGATCCCCCACAGTCGTGTAGCTAAAGACGACAGGGATGCTCGCCTCACTAGTTTCCAGCCAACCTTGCACGCTTCTGGCCTGCGTATCAGAGGCATCTACCTTCTCATCAGAACTGACAGGGCGAATAAGCAAGAAGCTCACACCTATTGCGTTATAAATAGCAGCCCCCGAGGCAAACTCCTGTGCTGTAATTCCGCCGTTCTGAACATCGCCGGACTGCACCCCTTCGCCCTCGTCCCCCCCTGAGGAGCAGGAGGTGATAGTGAGAGGCATAGCAATCATTGCCAGTGTGGCAGCTAGAGATCGTATTGATAATTTCATATGATAATACTCTGTAATTAAAGTGAATCCGCGCGTGTAATGAAGAAGGTTTTTGCGTAAATGGCCTCCTCCGTATCGGTATCCTGCGTACCATCTTCGCTAGGGTGCGTGACGAGACCACCAGCACCGTCACCATATATGTCAACCGTACCGCTGACAAAATTGAAAACGAGGGTGAGTGCACGTAGAGACTTACCAATTTCGCGGAAGCCCAGCGCGGTGATCAGTGCATCATCTCCCTGCCCCTCATAACCGTCGAAGTCCATGACTAACATACCTGTTGTAGGTGCACCATCTGGCGTCACGTTTCCACTCGTTGTGTACTCGAAGAGCACATCGATGGGGTCGGAGATTCCCGTCGATGTCGGTGTGTATAGGTAACCATAAACACTCGTCGAGTCGGTCACATCCCCTAACTCGCCAGTGCGTGCGCTGGGGACAAAATAAACAGGACCCACTCCTATGACCTCAAAGGCATATTGTAGGGTAGAAAAGTTCTGAGCGGTCATCACACCCTCGTAGGTTAGATCAGCTTCATCCCCAGAGGAGCCAGAGCAACCTGTCATCGTCGTCATCAAGCCCAGAGCCGCCATAGAGACGAGCAGCACGGTGATTCTTTTATTAATTTTCATATCAGTGGATATTGTTTTTTGAAATACGAAATATCATTGGCCTCTCATCGAGAAGCTACCATGCAGCATATCGAGATTCACCCACGCGGAGAGGACGAGTTCTTTCACGTCGCGACCATCAAAACTACGCCAATTACCCGTCACCTCATCAAAGGAGTTATTAGCTACCGCCTTAGCTGTAGATGGTGTGTAAGCAGAAGCGGAAAAGACCAAGTTAAACGTGATCGCAGATCCTTCCGCGAGCGCACCTTCCGTCTCACCCTCTGCTGGATTAATCGTTACGCCTAGCTGACGCAGCACAAGCCCAGCTGATGCAGCCGATGGGTCGGTGAAGGTCATTAGCAGCTCCGCACCAGTTGGTGAGTCTACCGCTCCCGTTGCGCTATAGTGAAAGTTGACTGGCGTGCTCACACCAGAAACACGCATGACACCAGTCGTGCCTCCCTCATCGGGGACGATCGCAATGGAAGCCCCATTCACTGCTACAAGGTTGATGAGGTACAGTCCCGTTTCAAATTGAGCCTGTGTCAGCGACCAAATCCCTGAATGAGAACTGGATGATCCTTCTGAATCACTTGAGGAATCGCAGCCTACGAGTGTCGGCGAGACGCAGAGGAGAGGAAATGCGATGAGAGAAGATAGCGATAGTTGTCTAAATAGGTTCATAGCTGTTGACGATGTATTCATCTTACAGCAGACTCACTCTGAGTCAAGAAAAAAAAATGATGCCGCAACAGAATTATCGTGCGTATGTAAGATGTATTTTCTGTCGTAGCTTAAATAACAAGTATTTCAGAACACAGTTTTCTCTCATTTGTTCGCAAAATAAGTGAGAACTCCCCATTAGCTCTAGAATTCAGGCAAGATGGCTGAATTTAAATATAACATGCTCACATAGCTTGCTAGAGAGAGTTCGAGCGCGAGACGTTCTTAGGAGAATCTTGCAAAATTAGTTCGAGCAGAATGGTATCTCGAAAATGAGCGCAGCGTTTTTTTATTGACAGGGGTAAAAATAACGGCTATAGAATAGACAAGCCTCTACCATTGTGTCTGCGCCTCCTCACCATTGAGCTACGACATCATCTGGTGCTCTCTCGCTTTAACAACCCACAACAACAATGCTAAAAAAAATATTTACCCTCTGCGGATTAGCTGCCTTATTTAGCTCCAGCATAAGCGTCACATCTCTGACCTCATGCAGCTCATCCTCAAGTGAGGAGACTCAACAGGTAGCTGGTGTCATGACCCTGAGCGATTTCTCATCAGGGAAAAGCTCTTTCATTATCCGCACCTCGCAGTTCATCTTCTTTACTATCACCGCTGACGGAGGAAGCCCTGTCGGTCTCCCCACTGCCTCCAATGAGGTGCTGGTCAACGGCATGGTTAAAATTGATGGCACAGATTACCCCATGGTCATGAAGTATACCACCGATGAGCATCAGCAGCCTGATGGCATCCCTGACATAGCGACACTCACCCTATCCTTCGCTAATCCGAGCGAGACTAGCACCGTGGCTCTCATCGAAGTGCTCTTTGCTGACATCGATACCTCTGGCAATCCCTCCTTTATCGACGAACCTGTCAGACTCACCTTCAACTTCCCCGAGGCCACAGGCACGATGAAGAGTACGATCAGCGCCGCCGATATTTATGATACAACTGAGGGCAACATCATTATAAGTTCTGGTAAGGCCACCCTCTCCCAAGAGATAGCGCCGCTCATCATCAACTCAAACTACAACTAATAGATCGCGCCAGCCGCGACTATCGCATTTCGGCGAGTAGGGGTAATTACGTCTCCTACTCGCCTCTACGTGTACTAGCCAAAGGAAGGGCTTCACACAATGGCAGCTTCGGATCTCACTAAAAGCAGCTAAAGCTGCGCTGCAGCGCTCATTTTGAGATCACCATTCTACTCTGACTAATTTTTGCAAGAGAGCTGCCCTACTAGGAATATTGGGAACTTTGCAAATTGACTTCTTGAGCGTGCTCGTGTATGATTGCTTCAGCTTTTATAGCATATATTTATGACAGCACAGGATTACCAAGTAGCCGATATGTCCCTCGCCGAATGGGGACGCAAAGAAATTCAAGTCTCCGAATACGAAATGCCCGGTCTCATGGCTT
>CAYJNX010000054.1:0-12719 GCA_964371525.1 uncultured Akkermansia sp.
CGGATTATAAATCCGCTTAAGAAAAAAAATATGAAAAGATACAACGACCCTCAGGAATTCACCATTCAGAGCTTGCTTATGACACTGATGAATTTTAGCAAAAATCAGCCAAAGGAGCAGATCTGCTTCGAAAAGGCCTTCGATGAACTCCTTCGCACAAAATCACATCGCCGCCCGCGCACCCTCGCAGAGATACGCAGCATCGGCCGTCGGTTCATGCGAGAAGACGCCGAGTTAGCGACTCGGCTTCTCCCCGAGATGGATGCCGCCTTCTGCGAGAATCTCCTCCATGACACCTTCAGCAGCCCGCGTCAGCGCGTCAAGGGGCGAGCCATCCTGCACAGTCTGTTCAGTCTAGCCACGAGGCGAGGATGGTGTTTCTATAACCCCATCAGCCAGATAGACAAGGAGGTGATTAGTGAAAAACAGATACACCCTCTAGCATGGGCAGAGCTGAAGCGACTCCTCCGCGTGCTGCGCAGGGATGAGAACCGCCCCTGCATGCCTGCCGCGGGGCTCATGCTCTGGGCAGGGCTGCGCCCCACGGAGGTCGAGCGTATGGACTGGTCGCAGATAGACTGGGAAGAAGGCGTGGTCGTCGTCATGGCGCAGCACGCAAAAACAGGTGGATGCCGCCATGTCACCATGCCCAAGGTGCTACAATCGTGGCTGAAGCAAGCTGGGGTGAAAAAGACAGGACCCATCTGTCCACCGAACTGGACGCGCCGCTGGAAGCAAGTAAGACGGCAAGCGCGACTCATCCCATGGAGGCAGGACGTACTACGGCATACCTATGCTAGTTACCATGCGAAGCACTGGCGAGACTTCGGGCTGCTGCAATCTGAGATGGGGCATAGAAGTGCCGCCCTCCTACGCACACGCTACCTGAGCATGCAGGGCGTTACCTCGGAGCAGGCACAGCTCTTCTGGACGGCAGGCGCACTCTGAAAAAAGCAATTACAGCCAGAGCTTCTTCTTCAGCGCATCGTCGGCTGCGGCATTCTGAGCACTCTTCTTGCTATGCCCTTCGCCTTGACCCATGAGTGTCTCATCCCAGTACACGCTGGAGCGGAATGGTCCCATATCCTGCTCGCCGAGAGCGATCTCCTCATAGCGTACGCGACCGGGGCGCAGTGACTGTAGAAGCTCAAGGAGTTTTACCTTCGGGTTCTCTGTCATGCCCTGAGTCGCTACTTGATGGATACTCTTGTCGAGCAGCTTCAGTGCGACACGGCGCGCCGCCTGATAATTCGAATCCATGAGAACAGCCCCTATGACCGTCTCAAATGTATTCGCCAGTATAGAAAGAGTCTTCGCGCCGCCTGACTGCTTCAGGTGCGGATTCATATGCAGCTGATTCCCCCAGTCCAGCTCCATCGCTAAGCTCGCGAGATGCTCACGGCTGACAAGAGCGGAACGTAGACGCGTGAGCTCCCCCTCATTCGCCTTAGGGAAAAGCGTGAAAAGTTCGCGGCTCACGACCAGTTCCAGCAGGGCATCGCCGAGGAACTCCAGTCGCTCGTACTGGCGGTTTGTCTTCGACTTGTTATCAATGCTCGGGTGCGTCAGTGCCTGAAGAAGCCACTGATCATCGGTGAAGGTGTAGGAAAGCTGGCGTTCAATGATGGCCTTATTCATGAGGGGAGGTGGGTCATTACTGTGAAATATGCTTCATCCAGCGCTTAGCCGTCTTTTCCGAGCGCGGCCATAGCCTCTGCTGCGTGTCTATACCCGACTGAAGAGCCTGCAAGATCGCTGTCTGCGCCGCGAGATCTCCCGAGATGGCGCGCTCGTGTAGCGCGATGAGTTCAGTCATGCTCTCTAGGCTGAGGCCATTGTTCAGCTGCTTGAAGAGGAAGCAGAGGCGTAGCTGGCGCGCCAGCTGAGCCTCATGCTCTTTACCTGCTGCTGGTTTTGCGGTGAGCATCGCTTCCTCCCAGAGTTTTAGCGTATCCTCATCCGCTGTCTTCGTCGAAACGATGCCACTGCCACCCTGCACTTGGCGCAGAGCCTCATTGTAGAGATCGGGATCTAGGGTTAGATCCTGTCCTGCGAGCATGCCTGTACTGCTCAGGACGGCGAGCAGTGTCATCTGTGAATAGTGAAACATAGAAAGAAAAAACGGCTTCGTGATTAACGACGGCGACGCCCCTTGTTACGCAGAGTAGCCTTGCGCCTCTCGGGGTCTAGGATGTATGCCCAGCTCTCTTGCAAGCCAGAACTCTGAAAGTAAGGTTCTTTAGAGAGCTTTACCATCATGTTATTAATGATATTCTGCTTGTCGTGAAGCTGGGTGAGGGAGGCATCCGTGTGCAGACTGTACACAGCGGGGATGACGTCGAAGATCTTCTGAATCTGCTCCGCGGCCGCCTTCGCCGACTCCTCATCCGACACTTCGGCGAGGGCACTGCGTGCTTGGTCGAGCGCTTCGAACTCCTTCGTCATGTCTCGCGGCATCTGCGCGACAGCGATTGAAGCGCAGGCGCAGCAGAGGAGGATGAATGACGATACTATCTTCGCTATGCTAGATTTCATATGTGTGTGTGAGGGGGGAGGGGTGTTAAGTCTGATGTGATTACTTCACGCTGTAGATGAGCTTGTAGGGCTGAGATGTCAACATGGGGATGGCATAGACCTGTGAGCTGTTATTCCATGGGATATCCTTCACCGAGAACTGAGGGCGGTCGTAGTAGCCTACGATCTTACCATCCGTCTTCACGCAGAATGCCGCAGCGTTCTCGCCCTTGCTCACCTTGATGAGATCTCCTTCCTTCTTCGCGCTGACATCGCTAGGCAGCGTCGCTGTGGGCTTGAACTTCGACCAGTAGCCATTGAGCTCCCAGCCCTTCATGCTCTTACCCCAAAGGGTGATCGTCTTTCCATGCTGGTGCATGAAGGCGACGCGGTACTTCGGCTTCGGGAAGTTCTTTGCCTTCACGCGAGCCTTCGCCGCGTCGGCCATCTCCTTTGTGAGCTGGTAGTGGTAGTCACCGTACTGGTGCTTCTTTACGTCGAGCGGAATGAACCAGTTGAATATCTCGAAGTCCTCCGTGAAGTCCGTCTTCGTTTCCTCGCAGATACGGATGTACCAGTTCAGATGCGCGCGCGCGGGGTTCTTCCATGTGTCATCGACGAGAGGTTTCTTGCGCAGAGACTCGAAGAGCTCGGGGTAGAAGTTCGGGTTAATACCCAGCTTGTGGAAGTACAGGTAGAACGAATACTGCGCGAAGCCCCACTGAGACCAGCCGTTCATGTTATGGAAGGGCACGCCCTTCACCGCCTGTTCGAGGAGGTACTTGCAGGGATTCTCATTGTCCGTCGCTGTGGGGTTCTTGTCCGCAGAGTACAGCACCTCGTCGAGCAGCACCTGCGCGAAGAGATTATTCGAGCTCTCCGTCATGCTAGGCCAGTTGATCACCGCCTGATGGCTGTGCCCCACCTCGTGACCGAAGCCCCATGCCGTCTTACCCTTCATGATATTCGGCGCGATCACCTCATTGCGCAGGTTGTAGCCATCGCCACCATTGCTATATCCACAGCCATACTGTCCTGAGAACATGTGAGCCCCACCCTCGGTGGAGTAGCCCAGCATGCGATTATTAATCTGCGGACGATACGCATCGAATCCGATGAGATCACGCACCGACTTCACACAGTCGTCCCAGAACTTCACCGACGTTGAGATATCCTTCGAGCTGTACTTCTGGAGATACTTCGTGGTGAGTATCATCATGGACTCCTTCCCCACGAGGTCGAACACCTCGGCTGGCGCATCGCTAATCATGCGCTCCCAGTCCGCGTCCGTGTGCTTCGTGATGTCGAAGTAGCCATTCACCTGCCCACTCCCCTCGGGGATGTGTACCGTGATAGGCTTCGCGTCCTTCGTGATGTCTGTTTGATAAGAAATATAGAGCAGGCCATTGCTCGTGATCTTCACTTTATTGATCCCCTCCTCCAGTGGGTAAGTCGTCGTGTGTAGCGTCAGCGGGCGATTGCTCACGAGGTCGATGTTCTTCCCACGAGTCGGTCCGACGAAGACATAAATCTCATCGCCAGCCTTCGCGTAGATCCCTGTGGGGTTATCCAGCGGGTTCAGAGGATTAATCTTCAGCAGCTGATTCGCTAGCTCAGGCGTGGAGAATGCCTTGTACTGCGCTATGCGGAAATCTGCATCGGCGTAGTCGCCAGACTTGATCTTCTTTGCAATGTCGCGCAGCTCCTCGGGGAGCTTGGCAATAGCCGCATCCGTCGCATCCGCGCGCAGCTTCGAGCAGCTCAGATCCGTGAACACCGTCTTGATGATCTTATTCTGGGGGGAGATACCGCGCTTGTAAAACTCAATCTCACGCAGCGTGAAGCCAAATGGCTTCTTATCCTGCACCTTCAGGCGCACCGCCTCGATGTCCTTGATCGTCTTTGCAAAGCGCAGATTACGCGAGCTAGGCAGCGTGAACACACTAGGCTTCGACCACTTATCCCCCTTCTTGATCTCCAGAGACACCGTCCCGAAGTTCGCCGATACGAAGCGAATACCATCCAGATCCACAGGTTTCTCGAAGACGAAGGTCCCATCCACACGACTCTCAGAAGGCACATGCCAATTCGGAGTCTCCAGAGAGCCGTCAGTCGCCTGAGCGATCGTGTGGTTCGCCGTATAGCCCTTCTGAGGAGAGCTCGCCTTCGCCACGGGGTGAATCGTAGGCTTCGCAGGCTGTAGCTCTGCATAACTGAGAGGGAGAATACTGAGAGCCGACAACAGAAGAATGGAATGCTTAGTCATAAATAAAAAGATAGAGCGTGATCTCTAGAAACACTATAGCAAAGCCACCCCCGCCGCGTCAATCCAAATCAAAATCCATCCCAAAAGTAGCCCCCAAGCTATCCTTATCAAAGTCCCCCTTCGCAATCCCCCTCGACGGCATCTCTAGCAGATCCTGTGCCTCCACCCCACGCAGCGCAAACAACAGTGACGCATCCGTATCAATCAAGCATCCCGCCGCATACACCGCCGCTGCCGCATGCGCACACGGACTCGCCCAGTCAGGACATGTACAGGAAAACTCCCAATCCTCCGCCAGCGGCAGCAGCCCCTCCTCTGGATCAGACAGAGCTTCCATCACCGCCGCATCCAGCTTCCCCTCCAGCAGAGACACCAGAGAGTCCAGCCGCCCATGACACAGCCCACGCAGCCGCTCCAGCCTCTCCTCATCCATCAGCTCCACACGCAGCAGCACCTCATAAAGCTCCTCCCCACTCACGAGAGCCGACACGCGCCCCTCGCTGAGCTTCACATCCAGCACACAGCCATGCCGCAGCAGACTACGCCCAGCAGACAGCTGCATCCCCTCCTGCTCACAATAAGCCAGCTGACGCATCCACGCCGCGCCCCATGGCTGCGATGCCAAGCGACGCGAGCTATTCTTCACAGGATTCAGATCATCATGACCATCATATCCATTCTCCAGCAGATCAGCGAGACGCTGCTCCGCCAGACGCGCCATATCCTTCACCCTCATCGGGCGAGACTCATCATAACCACACATAGAAAGAGAACAATGCCAAGAAAGTCATAACAAAAAGAAGGAGGGACACGCCCTCCTTCTCTGATAAAAGATTTTTTTGCTGTAAGGCTTAGCCCTGAATCACGCCCTTAAAGGGGATCTTGAAAAATTAGCAGCTTCGGATTTTGTATGCAGTTTGGATGATAATTTACGGCGTTTGGGCGCGCATAGCGAGCTATGTAAGCCCGATAAGCTGTAAATTCTCACCAAAATGCGGCAAAAGACGTGCTGTTTTACTCATTTTCGTGATTTCATTCTGCCTAGACTAATTTTGCAAGGTGCCCTTAAAGTACGCCAGCGTCGCATCCAGCCCCTCCTGCATCGTGTACATAGGCTTCCAGCCAGCAGCCAGCAGCTTATCCGCGCACGCACGAGAATGCTTCACATCACCAGGACGCTCATCAAGGTGCACCACCTTAGAGCTAGAACCAGAAGCCTCGATGATCATCTCCGCAAGAGCCTTCACAGTCATCTGACCGCCGTAGCCCACATTATTCACACCTACCACCTCTGGATTCTCCGCCACATAAGCGAGAGCACCCACGATATCCTTCACATAGATGAAGTCACGCGTCTGCTCACCATCACCATAGATGCAGATATCCTCACCCTTCAGAGCCTTCTCGATGAAGATAGGGACAGCCGCGGCATACGCACCCTTAGGATCCTGACGAGGACCGAACACATTAAAGAAACGGCACACACCCGTATTCAGCTGCCCCGTCGTGCGGTACATATCCAGATAATACTCACCATCCAGCTTCGTGATACCATAAGGGCTCTTAGGCTCAGGATACATCGTCTCCACCTTAGGCACGATAGGATTATCGCCATAGATAGCAGCAGAAGACGCGAGAACTACCTTCTTCACGCCAGCCTTCGTCGCCTCTTCGAGCACCACGAGTAGACCATTCACATTCAGATCGAGGCACTCACGCACCTTAGACATAGACTCAGGGACAGACACAAGAGCCGCCATGTGGAAGATATAATCCACACCCTCGACAGCCTTCGCCACCAGCTCGCGATCCGTGATAGACCCCTCGATAAAGGTATGCTTCAAGCCATCGAGATTCTTCCTATAACCCGTACGCAGATTATCCAGAATACGGATCTCCTCCGCCTTATCTTGATAATGCTCGCAAATATGAGAACCGATGAAACCAGAACCGCCAGTAATGAGAACTTTCATAAATGTATAATAAAGTGATTAGAACTGCCACTTATTCTAAGCACATCCACGCAGAAAGCAAGAAAATAAGCCGCGCCCTAGAAAAAAGCCACCGCCTACCGCCCACCGCTCCGAACACCACACTAATAACTTGCCCACACGCCGCCCCCTCTGCTAGAATACCCGATGATGAATGAAACGAACGAAACAACCCACGTCGACCCAATCAGCTACCCCCATCCCCCCTATGGGCGAGAGCAGCCCATGCGCCACGCCACCGTCTACTCCGACCGTGGCACCGTCTACACCGTCTGCTATCGCCTCACAAAGCGCGACGGACTCGACCACCTGAAGTGCGACTGCCCTGGAGCCGAGAAACAATACTTCTGCCGCCATCTAAAAGATTTTATAAGCGGCGAGTTCCACTTCTACCGCGACATGACCGCCCACGAGAAAGCGCGCCTGCGAAAGCTCCTCCCAGACAAGGCGAATTACAGCCATCCCCTCGAATCACTCTACACCACCGTCATCGAAGTACTCGACATAGAAAAGCAGCTCGCCGCCATCCAATCCGACGTGGACGAAGAAATGGAGCACGCCCTCCGATGGGCGATCGCCCAGTCAAAACTCCGCCACCGCGCAGGCAGCGAACGCCGCTGGCAATACATGGAAGCCGCACTAGAGCGCATCATGGACAAGCTCGACTGGCAGTGCGAAGAATGGGGTGCTGACCTCATCACCCAGCACCTCGAACTCGAAGAAGAGCGCCGTACCAAGAACCGCTCACTCCACAGCCTCGTCCCCTACCTTTCCTCTCCCTACATGAGCCTCCGAGACAGCGACAGCAGTAATTAACTGAGATATTGTTATTTGCATTGTGGGTGTAATGGTTGTTATATCTTTGTGCTTAATGAAATGCCTGGGTAACCCTTTGGTACGCTGTGTTGATCTATTTTCTGGAAATGAAATCATGCATAACACTGATTATCAATTCCTGAAATGATGAGTGTATTTTTTGTTAGGGTAATACAAGTGCGTTTAAACTATTGCTTGTATGATATTTTATCTTGTACAGGTTGCGGTAATATGATAGATCTAGATAATAATCAATTCGACTATTTTTAAATTGATTATCTACACCTTACACCTATCTCATTTATGGAAATCATCGCGCACGTCTTGAACAAGGATTCTGAGGAGCAGTTCGAGCTACACATGCTTCACGATCATCTGGATGAAGTAGCACGTCTAGCGGGGCAATTCGCCGAGAGCTTTCATGCTCAGACTTGGGCTGAGGCTGCGGGACGGCTTCATGACTGGGGGAAATATAATAAAGCGTTCCAGCAGAAGATTCGTATTAAATCAGGTATGATGACAGGTCGACTCCCCAGTTCGCAGGAGAGTCAGCACGCCATCGTCGGGGCACTCATCGCACGAGATCAGTTCGCAGGTGGTTACTGGCCTCTCGCATACTCGATCGCAGGGCATCATGCAGGGATTCCTGATTGGAATGGCGGCCTTGATGCTATGGAGCAAAAGCGCGACTTGCTCGAGCGCAGCTGCAAGGAAAGCCCTATCCCTCCGAAACACGAACTCACGCCAATACAGCTTTCTAACCCTTGTCGAGACTTTCACCACTGGGTACGCATGCTCTTTTCTTGCTTAGTCGATGCTGATTGGCTCGATACAGAAGCATTCATGGATGAAGCGAGAGCAAAAGCACGCATGACGAATCCTACACCGCTTTGTGATCTTAAAGCTCGATTCGATCACTACATGGATGAACTCTGTGCGCAAGCCAGACCATCAGATCTCAACACACGGCGAGCCTCTATTCTCGCGCAGTGCAGAGCCCAAGCAGACGAAGCACAGGGAATTTACAGCCTCACCGTACCCACTGGAGGCGGGAAAACACTCGCGTCAATGGCATGGGCTCTAGATCACGCCACGACCCATCAGCTAGATCGCATCATTATCGCTATACCTTACACCAGTATCATCACGCAGACCGCTGCCATCTATAAAAAAATCTTTGGAGAGGAAAACGTCATAGAACACCATAGCAATATAATCGTCGATGAAAAAAATGAAGAGGGCAGCACCCCACTGCGCCTTGCTTGCGAAAACTGGGACGCACCCATCATCGTCACGACCAATGTTCAACTCTTTGAATCGCTTTTTTCTAATAAACCCTCACGCTGCCGCAAGCTGCACAATATATGCCGCTCAGTGCTCATACTCGATGAAGCGCAGATGCTCCCTGAGCAATTTCTCAATCCAGTTCTCAACAGTATTAAATCTCTGCATGAGAGCTTTCACTGTAGCATACTCATCATGTCTGCGACTCAGCCCCAACTCTGCGGAAAGATAGGCTCGAAACGATGTGATTTTGACGGGCTCGAACAGATGAGAGAAATAATCCATGATGTCGATGCACTTTATAAGGATTTTAAACGTGTAGATATCCACTTTCCAGAAGCGAAAGAACGCCGCAGCTGGGAGGATATAGCCAGCGAGTTGAAAACTCAGCGTCAGGTGCTCTGCATCGTGAATACACGCGGTGACGCGCAGCAGCTCCATGAGCTCATGCCAGAGGATACGATACATCTCTCTCGCCAGATGTGCTCAGCGCATCTAGCGCAGCGCATCGAATTAATTAAGGACAAACTACAAGCGCACGAGCCCATACGCGTCATCAGCACACAGCTCATCGAGGCAGGCGTGGATATAGATTTCCCCGTCGTTTACCGCGCCTTCACTGGCTTGGATTCCATTATCCAAGCCGCAGGACGCTGTAACCGCGAAGGAAAGCTCCCCACGCAGGGGAAGGTGCATGTCTTCCACCCACCGCGTGCCGTATTGCAGGGACTCATGCGTAAATCAGAGCAAGCCCTCACTGAACTTCTAGAGCTGCACGCGCAGCCTGATGTGAACGATACCGCCATCATGCGCCGTTTCTTCGAGAGCTACTACTCTACCTTGAATAGCTTTGATGAGAAAGGAATCATAAGACTATTAGAGAAAGATGTGCCCCGCTGCCAGTTCACCGAAGCCGCGGAGGCATTCCGACTCATCGACGACGCAGACAGTCAGAGCATCCTCGTACCTTATGAAGGAGGCGTGCAGATGATAGCACAGCTGCAAGAAGAGCGATTCTTACCAGATCGTGCATGGCTACGTCGCCTACAGCAGTACAGCGTCAGTATTCATTCTCAGCATCTCAATCAGATGATGCACGATGGGCTTATAGAGCAGATTTCAGGTATTTATTGCCTCCTAGATTCTCGTAATTATAACGAGAGCACAGGGCTTACTTATAAGAATCACTGGCTCGAAGAAATTTTATTAGCATAACAATATATTAACATATGGAACACCACAATAAGGAATTCTGCCTCGAAGTATGGGGAGACTACGCCTGCTTCACGCGCCCTGAGATGAAAGTCGAGCGCGTGAGCTACGAAGTTATCACCCCCTCTGCTGCACGCGCCATCTTCGAGGCTATACTATGGAAACCCGCCATCCGCTGGCAGGTCACTCGTATCGAGGTTATCAATCCGATTAAATGGACATCGGTACGACGAAATGAGGTAGGAAAGACGGCAAGCCCTCGTACCGAGCAGATCTTCATCGAAGATGGGCGACAGCAGCGTGCCTCTCTCTTTTTGAAAGACGTTCGCTACCGCCTCTATGCGCAGCTGGAGTACATCCCCCCGCATAAGCGCAAGAAAAACGCGCGTCAATCTCAAGAAGAGAAGGGGACTGAAAACCCAGCGAAGTACAACTCCATGTTCGAGCGTCGCGCCTCTAAGGGGCAGTGCTTTAATCAGCCCTACTTCGGTTGCCGCGAGTTCTCCGTTCATTTTAAATATATAGAGAACCCTGTGAAATCGACAGGCTGGGGACAGTCACGACAGGAGCTCGGCTTCATGCTCTATGACATGGACTTTGCAGACCCGAAGAACCCTCGCGCTATGTTCTACCGCCCCATGCTTGATCAGGGTGTGATAGAAGTACCCCCTTTTGATAGCAAGGAGATCTACAGATGATACTACAAGCACTTTATGATTATTATCAGCGAAAGGCTAAAGACCCCGATTCTAAGATAGCCCCCCTAGGCTGGGAGTGGAAAGAAATTCCTTATATCATCGTCATTGATGAGCAAGGACGCTTCCGATACCTCGAATGCACCATAGAAGGCAAGGGAAAGGAAAAAAAGACAAAAGCATTCCTCGTCACAAAAGGGGCAGGAAGAAGCGGGTCGAAGAGCTGGTCTGTAGCTTATAATTTTTGGGATCACTATGGCTACGTTCTTGCGCATCCGAAAGTAAGCAAAGAAAAGAATGAAGAAAAAAGGAAAGCGGAGGAGGAAAAACTCCAAGCAGATGCAGAGAAGCAAAACTCCACTTTTGTAAAAGGTGTGCGCGATTATGCACTCCAATACCCTGAGAATAGAGCGTTTCAAGCCGTCAGCTTATTCTATGATCAGTTGGAAGAGAATAAACAAGCTATCATTCAAGATGAGCTTTGGGGAGAGCTGATTAAAAAGCCTGGTGTCAATCTATCTTTCCGCATCTTAGGTGAAGCAGGGAGTATCGTAGCTGAACACGAAAACTGTCTGAACACCGCAACTGCTGAAAAAGAGACTAAGGATGATGCCGTAAGGAATGCACCTATCTGCCTGATAACGGGAGAGAAAGGTACTATAGCGACCTTACACAGTGCTACGCCCATCCTAGGTGCACAAAGTACATCAAAAATTGTTGGTTTTCAGAAAAACTCAGGCTACGATTCCTATTACAAAGAACAAGGCGCGAACGCCCCAGTTTCTCTTGAAGCCGAGACGGCCTACACGACAGCTCTCAACACCATGCTGGAAAAGAGCTCACCGAATCGCTACATGCTCAGAGACACCACCGTTGTATTTTGGGCACAGCAAGCACATGAACTAGAAGAGCAGTTACCGAGCTTTTTCTCTCCTCCCCCGAAGGACGATCCAGACCGCAATATCCGAGCCGTTGAGCAGCTGCTTAAAGCACCCATGACAGGTAAATTAGCAGACGACGACAATACCCCCTTCTATCTTTTAGGCTTAGCCCCCAATGTAGCACGTATATCTGTGCGATTTTGGAAGATGGGAACTGTGGGTGAGTTCTCCTCGAACCTAAGAGCTCACTTTAACGATCTTCAGATAGCTCACAGTCTAGATGCAAAAGGTCTATACTCCATATATAATATGCTCACCCAAGTAGCATTTGACTACAAGCTTGATAATCTACCTCCGAATCTCATCGGAGAGCTAATGCAAGCCATTTTGAACAACACACTTTACCCCGCTACGCTTCAGCTTCATTGCATGATGCGAATACGCGCCGATAGAAGTATTAATGCCACGCGAGCAGGAATCTTAAAAGCCTACCTTAACCGAAAACAACGCTACAACTCACAAAACCAAGAACAAGAAATCACCATGTCACTAGATCCAGAAAATACCAACCAAGCCTACCTTTGCGGGCGACTCTTTGCCGTGCTCGAAAGCATCCAAAGCCGAGCTATACCTAATGCGAATGCAGGTATAAAAGACCGCTATTATGGAGCCGCTTCCACCACACCTATTGTCGTATTTAGTCGCTTATTGACACTGAGTAATCATCACCTATCTAAGATAGGAGGAGGACTCGCTGTCAACTTCGAGCGTCAGATACAATCAATAGTTAGCAGCATACACCCCAGCGGCTTCCCGCGACAACTTTCGCTCGATGACCAATCTCGCTTCGCTATAGGCTACTATCATCAACGTGAAGCACAATTCTCACCCAAAAAAGAACAATAACACAACACTAACAATATAATCATAGATATGAATACATCCCCCATTTCCCAGCGATACGACTTCGTCATGTACTTCGATGTCACAGACGGTAATCCAAATGGCGATCCCGACGCAGGTAATCTTCCACGCATTGACGTGGAGACAGGCATGGGAC
>CAYJNX010000055.1:0-12664 GCA_964371525.1 uncultured Akkermansia sp.
AAAATGAGCGAAACAGCACGCCTTTTGCCGCATTTTGGCGAGAATTTACAGCTTATTGGGCTTAAATAGATCGTTATGCGCGCCTAAACGCCGTAAATTATCATCAAAAGTGCATGCTGAGTTCGGAGCTGCTAATTTTGCAGGTGACCTAATGGGGCAGATGAGTGATTATTGTCTGTTTTTTACTCGTGAGTGTATTGGTTCTGTTTGATAAATAATTGTATTATATGATGTCAGTTTAATAAAGCTTGCTTGGAACGAATAGTGTGCTACAATTTCAGCGGTAAAAGCATACTGACATATTCATTTCGGAAGTCTCGTTGGACTCTAACTCATTTTCGAGATGAGCATTCTGCCTAGGCTAATTTTGCAAGGGACCCTTGGGCGAAAGATGAAATTACAGGATGTTTTTTAGTGTGATTTTACTATAGTATTTACATAATTAGTGATATCCTAAATCTTCAACTTATAACATGAACAAGTATTTTATATTAGCACTGAAAGCAGCTCGTATGTTGTATTTCAGAAAAAGGAGACTCGGGCCTAGACCTTTCTCGGGCGTGGCGTGGAATGACACCACTAGCCCTGAGATGCTAGCAAATCTCGTAAAGAGCGATAAGCCCTATATGATTGCTCGATTTGGAGCCACTGAGATGGATTATATTGCTAATAAATATGCTATCAAGCATGGATGGAGTGCGTTACAGTTTATAAAGGGGGAAGTTCCATTATTGCATAAGGACGATAGTGTTTTAATGAGCAAATTATGTAACCTTTCGGGTTTTTTTCCAGACGGGAATCCTGAGCTAGGTGAGCGTTTTTACCAGTTAATGTTGGATTGCATACCCGAGCTCGATTTACTAGGCTCGTGGATGTCGTATGAATCCTTGTTCGCTCATATGCATAACGCCTCGCACGTGAATCTTGCAAATTTAGAGCCTTTTGATAGCTCAGGAAAACCGTGGAGTAAGTATCTAGAAGGTAAAAAGGTGCTAGTCGTTCATCCCTTCGCGTCAACGATAGAGCGACAGTACGCAACAAAGCGAGAAGTTCTCTTTGAAAATCCCGATGTGTTGCCTGAGTTTGAGCTATTGACCATTCCAGCAGTTCAGTCTCTAGGTGGATGCAAGCCTGAAGGTTTAGACACATGGTTCGACGCGTTCGATCATATGAAAAAGCAGATAGATGTCGTCGATTACGACGTATGCCTTCTAGGTTGTGGTGCTTATGGTTTTCCTCTCGCTGCGCATGTGAAGAGACAGGGTAAGCAGGCTATCCACATGGCTGGTGCTTTGCAACTGCTCTTTGGGATTAAGGGAAAGAGGTGGACTGAACAGTATGGAAGTGATGGTAATAATCCCTATCTGAAGCTCTTTAACGAGAACTGGGTATTCCCAGATGCTGCTGAAAAACCAGCTTCCGCAGATAAGGTAGAGGATGCCTGCTACTGGTAGAGCTACCTCAAAGCTTCAAAACGCGTCATGATCAAGTTAAAGATATAATTTTATATATACGTGACGCAGTACCTAGAAACGACAACAAAATGCGAGTCCAGAGGGCATTTTGCGGAAGAGCAAAATGAGACACAAATCGCACTGCGATTTGAGACGAAGATAAGGCGAGATACCTCTCGCCTGTCCTTCGCGTTCGCGAAGGTGATGTGGAAAAAGTCCAAGACACTTCTTGGACGGTCTGAGCATAGGAAGGTGATGAGGAGTGTTCCTCTGGCAGCCTAAGTTCCCGACAACTGTAACGAGCAAATTGAATTAAACTGCTAAAAAAGAATAATTAAATGATTATTTTGCTTGCCTTTCTCATCCCCTTAGCTAACCATTTCAAATGGCTTTAATTCACTCTTCTCAGCCATGATGAGCCATTGATCGAGTAACACGCTTACGGTTGCCTCATCTCGCAGTTTATAGATAAAGCGCAGCTGCTCTTTAAGCCAGTATGCCTTATTGATGGGCTTATTACTCTCTAAAGCTTCATTTAGCTCAACCTGTTTATTTTCAGAGATATTCTCTCGCGATTTAAGCAATAAAAAACGCGTGCCCTTTATATAACTTTTATCCTTAGCCTGAGCCTGTCGCCAGGCATCACGCCTTACTTCATCGACTGCGTCGTTCACATTGCTAATGATGTGGAAAGGATCAAAGCATATGCGTGCATGAGGTACATGCTGCCTCAAGGAGTCCTTATATGAATTGCTGCGGTCTATACTTACGGCTTCTATACATTCTAACTGATCATCTGTCATTTGCTCAAAGAATGCATCTAGTACATCCTTGCTCTTCCCCAATGCTGTATAAAGGACTTCGCCTCGATGATCAATTACGCAGGTCATGAACTGTAGCTTCTTACCTAGGTATTTTTCATCGATGATCAGGTGATGACGATTGGATAAATCTTCTGGGCAAGCCCGATCGAGAGCATTGAGAATTTCCTTATCCGCACGCAATACGCTTGAATCTGAGATATTTAAAAGCTTAGATACAGAAGATGCTGGGGCATCTTTGAGCAAATAGCTAATTTGTTTCATCAACCGCCAACTCATGGCTTTGGTAGGATGTATTTCACGTGGTCGTAAGCGATGATATGCGTTACAGTGCGCACAGTAACCCAACGGTTGGTGGATCTCAAGCAACGTATGGACAACACCTAATTGCAAATCGCGACAGCGCACAATTCGATGACCTCTATGCTGCATCTGATTCAAACAATGAGGACAATCAAAGCTTTGAGATTTATTTATTTCGATTTTGACTATTGCGTACTGCTCCGTAAACTCGATGCCAACTCTTACTGGATGAACTCGACATCATCGAAGAATTCAGAGCACCTGACGGAAGGCGTATTCTCGGAGAAATCACAGAGAAACAGAAATCGCTCTATAAAGCACTGGGGGTTGAACCGCCATCGTTATAGTTTCGGGAATTTAGGTGGCAGTGTGTGGGACAGCGTCCCACTGGGGGAATGGGGGCTAGCCCCCAAGCCAAAGCTGTGGCGAATCCACAGCAGCGTCAGTTTCATCATAGACTGAAGTCACACGCGCCCGTGGGGCAAACCCAGCATCGACTCCTCACCCGAAACTGACGCTCCTATCACCGCGCGCGACAGCGTGACACTTATTTTTCGTGGCAAACGCGAAGCGTCCATGCAGAGAAGACGCGAAAACAAGCCTCCATGCTACCCAAGAGTCAAGCATATCCTCTGGTATGCTTGACGAGCTGTGAGCAAAGAAACGAGATATACATACATCTTCAAAACAAAACAAGTATATTACTTTCTGGTGACGCAACGGCGAAGTCAGTCGTGCTATTCAAAGAGTGATCATCCTTGTAACGTTCTCTTTTTTCGTATCCAGAAAAATCGCCCAAGCCTCGCGTGAGACTTGGGCGCATTTTTTGAACCTTGTACTTAGTAAGAATAGATCTTACAGATTAAGCCCATCTGATGGGAAGAGGTCAGGGCCTGCTGCAGGTGCGCCAGATGATGTCTGGTTCTGCTTAATTGGCGCGCCAGATGGTGTGATGGTTTCAGCGGTGACGAATACCACGAGGTTCTTGCGAACGTGGGATTCAACATTGCTGGTGAACAGTGTGCCGATGAGAGGAAGGTCACCAAGGATGGGGACGCGGTCTTCTACCTTCTGCACCTGATCTTCGATCAGACCACCGAGTGCGATCGTGTGACCGTCTGCAATCGTTGGGTTAGAGTTGATGTAACGACGGCTAAAGATAGGCATGTCGATACGGTTTTCTGTTACGAGAACGTTCTGGATTTCATTTTCATTCGTCACGGCAGATGTGATGGGCGAGCCGTAGTTGATGAATCCATCGAAGTCGATGACGCGAATTTCGAATCGGTCGAACTTGATGACGCCAGGTTCAGTTTCTTCTGGATTAACCATGAAGCGGAAGGTGATACCTACGTCTTCTACTGCCCAGAGACTAGGGGTACTTGGGGTTGCGAGAGGGGCAGAGGATGATCCTCCATAGCTAGTTCCACTGCTTTCCTGAAGTTCAGGTTCTGTGTATTCGACAGGATAGTAGAATCGACGTACCACTTCGATCTTCGCTGCGCCTTCGTCGGGGCTTTGGTCTGAGGCTAATTCGTGCGGATCAGGGGTAAACTGTAGACCTCCTTCTTGAGCGCGTGCGACCAGTGTAGGAGCGGACATGACATCGACACCCTTCTTCTGCGAGAGACCGCGCATGATCATCTGGAAGGAGCCAGAGTCGAAGATGCCTGTCAGCGACATGATGCCAGGAGCAGCTGAGCCTGCGCTAGCCCCGTGTGTGGAGCCTACTTCAAGGAGGTTATTAAGCACGTTACCAGTTGTAGCACCTGTACCAGAGCGAAGACCACCTGTGACGAGACCCTGTGTGATGGTGTCTGCACTCGTGCTGCCTGTAGAGGTAACCGGCCAGCCGTTGCTACCTGTGTAGTTGCTCGCGAATGCGCTACCGCCACTTGTGACGAAGTCACTGTAGGTGCGGTTAGGAGCGGAGTTAGTGCCGTTCACGCCACCCATGTACATATCACCACCTTCAGAGACGGAGAATGGATTAATCACCCAGTCGAAGCCGATTTCTTCTTCATTTGTCTGAGAAATTTCGACGAACTTGGCCTGTACCTTGAACATCTTGTTTGGGTTGCTCTCCATGAATGAGTGGATTGCTTCGGCGATATCCGCAAGTCTATCAGGTGTATGTGTGACGGTTAGGATACCAGAAGCCCTCGAGTAGCTAGCTCTTGTGCCTGGGGTGAACTTAATGCCATAATCATTATCTAGTGCTCTCTGCGCATCAATGCGTGGAGATGGACGACTGGCTTCTGAACCGAAATCATCATCGATACTTTCACCTTCATCGCTAGTAGAGAAAAAGTTAGAACCTACTTTAAAGCGACGAGTGTCGAGAGCTTGGTTTGTGTCCTTCTGGTTGACGATAACAGATTCACCGTCAATGCGGTACGTGCAGTTCGTCTGAGAGCAGATGTGATCGAGAAGTGTGCGACCTGTGACACCTGTGAGGTTGATCATGCGGATGCGTGGCTCGACGACTGTCTGGGCTACAGGAGCAGCAGGAGCTACTTCTTCTTCCATGCCTTCTTCATCATCATAGTCTTCATCATCACTGTAGTCATCTACTGGTGCTGCTGCGACTGGGAGGCTGATGGGAGGCTCATAGATAAAGTTGAGCTTGAAGCCTTGCTTACGCACTTCTGCGCGGAGCATTTCAAGGGCTTCATCAAGCGGGGTGTCGTCGAAGACAACCTGAGAAATCTGGAGAGCATCGAGTACTTCGTTGCTGCGAATGTCTGCTTCTGTCGGTACGTTAGCTTGCTGTGCGACACTGAAGGAAACTTCTGGTGCAGCCACGTCAGCGCGCATTTCCCATGTTCGGTCTACGTCTGCAAGAGCCTGAGTACGATAGGTATCGTAAGCGACACGGTAATACTGAGAGCGGCGCTCATTCACTGTAGCTTGTCCTCGACGTGCCGCCTGATTGTATGGGTCGATTTCAATGACCTGAGCGAATGTCTTGTTCGCTTCGTCGTACTGAGCGAGTTCGTAGTAGGAGTAGGCCAGCGTGAGGAGGCGGTTCACCTCTTCGACGTTCTTCACGTGCTCAGGGGTGAGGGCTGGGCTGTTACGGATAGGATCGTTCAGACGCTCAAGCTCAAGCTTCGCACGCTTGTTATTAGGCTGGCGACCGAGGACATCAAGCAGAAGCTGCTCGGCATCATCATAGCGACCTGTCTTAGCGTATTCCATCGCTACGGCGATAGAGGCGTCGCTAATGCTGTCGATGATGAATTGCTGCTGCTGGGCTGTAGCGGGAGCTTTAGGGATAGTGTCCCAAGCTTCACGATACTGCTCAAGAGCGGTAGCATATCGTCCATCACGGTAGGACTGACGGCCTTCTTCAAGAATGCGCATCGCTTCGCGAGCTTGTTCTTGACGGCGTGCGGATTCGCGAGGTACTACTCCTGTCTGATATGAACTGGCTGAGTTCACGTATTCAGCTGAGTGAGCCTGTACAACGGGCGTAGCGACTGCTATGGCAAGCAGTGCTGCGATCTTCTTCGATGAAATGAGAGGTACGCGGTTCATGGTAATGTTATATTAATGACATGATTGTCGTGTTTTGTAAAGCCTACAATTCACAAATTGTGTTTTTTTCTCGGTTTATTGGGAATTATCTTCTAGTTTGGGGATGTTGACGGGGGTTTGATCACCTTCGGGGAGGATGTTCACAGCACCATTAGTATCTATACTCTGTACTGTGTACTTAATATCCTTGTGTCCAGGGATGGTGAAAGCGTTTGCGATATCGACATCAAGCACTGCCTGTGGTGTACCGAGTGCAGAGCCTGCTGTGATGTTGAAGGTGACGACCTTGTCCTGCACGTGGCGACCTTTGCGCTCGTTTACGGGGGTATCGTCGTTCGCACGTGGCTTGCCCGCGCGTACGTACATGTCGGGAGTTCCTTCTGGCTTTTTCGTGTCGCGGATGCGAGCTACGAATTCTTCCGCTTCACCTGCAGGTCCTGTATAAGGCTTCTTTTCGAAGCCGACAAGGACGAATCGAGCGGGCTCGCTTTCGTTGATCCCGAAGGTGTCGGAAGGTTTAATGTCTTTTTCTATGCTTGCATTGCTATCGGAGATGCGGCGGAAGACGCGTAACTTGATCGTCTCGGGTGCTGCATCTGCATAGGTGAGGCTCAGCGGGAAGGTGATGTAGGCATTCGACTCTGTGACCTTCGCCACACGCAGCTTAGGACTATCCGTCTCGCCGATGAGGGCGGGGTAGGACTTCTTGTCTGCGGGTGCTGTCTGATTCATGTACTCTTCGTAGTTCGTGAATCCGTCCTTGTCCGAGTCCATGGTTAGGGCGTTCGCACTGGCGAACGCGTCAGAGATGCCTGACTTGATGAACCAGATATTAGGCACATCTCCGTGTACCTTCGGGGCGTTCGGGTCGAGGATGTCGATGACGGTGTTTTTCTTCTGGCTCTGGATGCCTACTTCCCATAACTGAGGGGAGAAGAAGAAGAAGGTGGGGCGAGCTTTACCTTCTTCATCCTTTTCAGGGGCTGGGAGGTCAGCAAGCTTGCGATCCTTTTCGACGTAGGATTTAATGTCGTCCGTGAATGCATTGAGCTCCTTGAGGCTGGCTCCGCCATGGCTGATGCTGGTATCTACAGGGGGCGTATCTTGTGTGAACATCAGGTACGCTCCTGCGGAGGCACTGAGTACACCGAGTATAGCACCTACGGTGAGAGCTTTGCCGGCGGGGTTGGGTTGGTCTGCCATAAAATTGTATAGGTATGAATGGATTTACTTATTTCTTGTTGAAGTAGAGAACTTCAAGATTCAGGTGGACGCGCACGGTTTCTTTATCTAGTCCTGTCATAGGGCGTGCGATGCTGCTTTCGTCTTCCAAGGGGACGTCACCTACGGGGGCTTCTGGATCTTCTATGGGGAGATCGCCATCGCTCACGACTGGGTCTTTGTAGGGTGAGATGGATGGGAGATTAATGTCTGATTCCACGCCTACGCCTGTGATGAGGTAGAAGAATGTCTTGTCCTTCACGAGGGCATTGAGCACCTGTGGAAGAGTGCTACGCTTCGCGGTGAAGGATACTTCTATTCCCAGCGGTATATATGCGGGTGCTCTGCGTACAGAGGTGTCGGCATCTTCTGGGAGAGGCGCGCAGTAAATCTTATCGACAGCGACTGCTCCTGCGTCAATGATGGTGCCTGCGAGGTTCTTCACTGACGCCAGTCTGAAGGCGCGGTAGGGGACAGTTTTCGGACTAGCGGCACTGTTCTTGAATTCCTTCATGCCGAGATCGGCGGCGGCATTTGCCCATGTGACCTTCTTGAGCTCAGCTTCCTTCTTCATCGCTGTGATGGAGGCGTTTAGCGTGTTTTGGAGGTCGACTGGGGTGTTTATCCCCTGTGTTTGGGCTCGTGTCGCACTAGCGTAGCGATCTATCGTCGCGCTGAACTCCTTGTTCAGAGATACCGCTTTTTCCTGTGCTTTGCGAAGGGTGTTTAAGCTAGCGGTCGTGGGTGGGAACTCGGAGGCGTTGTAGTTTTCGAACTCGGCACGTATGTTTTCGAGTTGCTTGTTGTCCTCTTCTGCCGCAGAGTATGTGGTGTAGCCCTGATACATGATGCCGCAGAACGCGAGTCCAAAGATGGCAGCCACGATGGCTACTCTTTTGTTTTCACTGATGTTCATAGATGAAAAAAGTTATAGATGATTCGTTGGGTGGTTTATTTCTTACTGAGTTCGGGGATGCTGATAGGCTCCTTGAGAGGCATGATCATCATGAATTTTTCTACGTAATCCAGCTGTTGTTCTCTCTTCATCTCCTTGGAGTCGATAAAGCGGAAGTACTTGTTGAGATTTGCTTGTACGTCTACGGCTTTAAACGAGAAGAGCGAGTCCTTTGATCGATCATCGAAGTGGTCGTTGACGAGATTTCGGATGCGATCCTGATGGCTGACGCTGGTGTCACCGGGTGTCTTTGTCAGGTAGCCAGACACGTAAATGGCGGTCACCTGTGGGTCTTTGTTGCGGCTACGGGAGTCGTGCGCTTCGGGGGCGTTGTTAATCGAGGAGCTTTCCTGAGCACTGCGGCTGCGCTTCATATCAATGAGGCGTGTGCCAGGTACGTCGAATGTAGGTCCTGTGAGGTCTACTTGGTCATCTCCTAGCGCGTAGTTAATGAGGGGGGAGAACTCGGTGATCCAGAACTTCGTCGAGGGGCTCTTGTCCATGATCTGCTTGAGGATGTCGATGTAGACGGTGCGTCCTTGCTCTAGTTCATAGAACTCTTCTAGCTCGCGCTTGATCTTCTCATAATTTCCTGCGACATTGTCGAGTCGATTAGCGACGCCAGAGACACTGTCGTAGCTGCGCTGAGCAGCATTGAGTTTCGCTTCTACGTCGCTCTTCATGCTGGAGGCTGACCATGCGAAGAATGCTGCGCCTGCGAGGGCGATAGCTCCTGCTGTGATAAACTTCGGAAGAAGCGCACTTTCTTCGCGCTGCTTACGGATGACGGTGGGGACGAGGTCGATGTGGAAAACTCCTGCGCGTGCACCTGTGACGGCTGCACCTGCGAGAGAGCCGAGGCAGAGGGCGTCTTGTTCCAGTGCGGCTGGATCTACCTGCTTGCCTATGGCGAAAGCGGCGATGGGGTTGAAATATTCGACAGGTAGGCTCAGGTTCTCCTGAAGGAACTCAAGCGTGAAGGGGAGGCGAGAGCCACCACCACAGATGAGAACCTTTGTGGGTGCTCCCCCCTTGCGCTGGGCGCGGTAGTGATTAATCGTGCGCTGCACTTCTGTGCTGACGCGTGTCATGGCGGTGCGGATGATGGTCGCAAGCGCAGCCTGCTGCTCATCCATGCTGTCCGTGTGACCATTCCCCATAGAGATGAGTCCCTGTGTGACCTTCAGCTCTTCTGCTTCGCGGTAGCCTATCTTCATCTCGCGAGAGATGGCACTCGTGATGAAGCCACCCGAGGCGGTGACGGAGCGCGTGAAGAAGTTCTCAGCCTCAGCGAAGATGATGTCTGTCGTCTTCGCACCGATGTCGAGAATCATCGTGCATTCTGCTTCATCAGGGTAGCTAGCACGGTAGACATTGTAAAGGGAGGTGACGGAGCAGTCTGCGCCCTGTGGACGAAGATCGCTTTCTCTTACTTGCTCGTGGAGTTCGTCGAGCACTTCCTTCTTAATAGCGACGAGGAGAACTTCGCGCTCGCCTTCTTCTGTCGTGCCAAGAAGTTGGTAGGAATAGACTATCTCGTCAAGTGGGAATGGGATGTGCTGCTGGGCTTCGTAGCCTACTAATTCATCGACGCTATCTGAGTCGAGAACGAGTAGTTTCATGAAGCGCATGAACACCTGCTGCCCAGAGACAACGCTGCGCACCTCGCTGCCCTTTACCTTCAGCTCTGCCACCATTTCTTTGACAGCATCACTTACATAATCAATTCGCATTCCTTCTTCGACAGGGTCGAGAACGATGTCACGGCGGGCGTAGCGAGAGAGCGCGAAGCCGTTCTTGCCACTCGGTGTGAACACACCCAATGTGACGCTCTGAGCTCCTATCTCAAGGGCGACGGTAGTCTTATATTCAGCCATATTTTTAATAGGTCATTAGTATTTGGAAAAAAGTGTGTGAGGCGGATCTTATTCTGAATCCGCATCAGAGCCTGAAGCCGAGCTGTCTGCACCAGCACTAGCACCTGAACTGTCATACATGGGGGCAACAGCAGGGAAGATGGACGCGTAGCTAGCCGCGAAAGGCGTCTCGCTAATCGAGTGCAGCACGGCATCATTTGTCTTGTGGCGTGGATTGTTCCACCACTTGCCCTCGGCGCGACCGCCACTGAAGGTGAAGCTGCGCTCAGATCCTGGCTTGATGCAGTTCTCGTCTTCGAACTTGACTTCGTAGGCGATAGCCTCAATTTCTTTACTGAGACTACCCTTGTCTGAGCCCTTCTTGCTCCCCGCGATCTTGAACGCATTTGCAGGGGAAATGAATGCTCCTACGTAAATCTTATCAGATTTCCCCATCTTTGCCTCGGGGTCGAGGGGGATGTCCACGTACTTGATGGTCTTGGAGAGCTTTACTTGATGCTCATCGTTCCCTTGCTTCTTGAAGAGGACGTGGATGGTGACGCTGAGTTCAGGGACGAAAGCAGGGATTTTCCCACCCTTTGCCTTGCCGTATACGGTGATAGGGAAGGCGAAGTACTGCCACTTATCGTTAAACTTACGCTTTCCAGGTTTCACACCTAGAGCGGAGAACGTGGATGAACCAGGGTTGGAGAGTTTGTAGACTTCCAGCTTGGAGAGTTTTTCGATTTCTACTTCTGCATTGGTAGCATAAGCAACATCCTGAGCGGATGCGGAGGTTCCCAAGAGGGCGAAAATGGCGAGAGATTTTATGAGACTATTCATGATAAAAGGAGTCGAATTCTTATCATTTATACACGATGACACCCCTGCTTGGCGAGAAAAACTTGCTCAAAAGCGCATTTTTTTTAATTTTGAGAGAATCTTGAGAGATGAGCAGCGGTGATGTACAAAGAAAAATTGCGATCCGGTCAGAAATTTTTCTCCCTATTCACGCTGGTGTATGCTAGACTTAAAGCCATCTATGATATCCCTCGCGACATACACACATCATCTCGATCCTGTCATCTTTGAATTGTCGGGCACGCCGCTGGCACTGCGCTGGTATGGACTGGCTTACGTCGCTGGCTTCTTCCTCGGTTTTCTTGTGCTACGTATGCTCTCAAGGCGTTCTTTGTATTGCATGCCTGAGAACAAGCTCGGCGACTTCATCACAGGCATCGCTGTCTTCGGCGTGCTGCTCGGAGGACGTCTCGGAGAGTTCTTCTTTTACTGGCTGCCACGCGAGGGATTCTCAGGACTCGCTGATGACCCCCTGTGGGTGCTGCGCGTCTGGGAAGGAGGCATGGCCTCGCATGGCGGGATACTCGGCGTGATTCTCGTCTGCCTGTATTACGCGAAACGCTACAAGCTGCCCTTTGTCCCCATGCTGGATGGTCTCGCTATCGTCGCCCCCATCGGACTGTGCTTTGGGCGATTCGCGAACTTTATTAATGGAGAATTGTACGGACGCGTCGCTAGCGCGAGTAATAGCCTCGCGATGAAGTTCCCACTCGAGATACGCGAGCTCCTCGCGACTGACCCAGCTAAGTGGATGCAGATGCAGCTCGCAGCAGTGCAGGCGAGCCCTGTCTCCCCCCCCGATAACGTGCGCAGCTACGGTGCGTTTAATGACTGGATCATCACCATGAGCCGTGAGCATGAGTCCGTGCGCATCGCTATCTCTGAGTATCTCACCCCGCGCTATCCCTCCCAGCTCTTTGAATCCTTCTTCGAAGGCTTCATCATCTTCGTCGTGCTCATCACGCTACGCCTCACGTGGAAAAAAGCCCCCGCGGGTATCTTCTGCGCAATATTCGGCTTCATGTACGCCGCAGGACGCATCTTCTGCGAATACTACCGTGAGCCCGAAAACGCGCTGTGGATGAACTTCACACGCGGACAGTACCTCTCCTTTGGCGTGATACTAGGCGCAATAGCCTTCCTTGTCTACGCGCTGCGCGCACGCAAAAAACAATCCCTGAGCTAAAAGATCCGTCTTTTCACTTGAAAAAAATCCCCTTACACATTATCATATAGACATGACCGATATTCATCCCACCGCCGTCATAGATCCCAGTGCCACGATCGCAGACAATGTGAAAATAGGTCCCTACTGCGTCATAGGTGCGCATGTAGAACTTGGAGAAGGCTGCATCCTGCACAGCCACGTTGTGCTCGGAGGACCATCGAAGTTTGGCAAAGGGAATGAGTTCTACCCCTTCAGTGCGATAGGGCTCAGAACCCAAGATCTCAAGTACAAAGATGAGCCCACCTTCCTCGAAGTAGGAGACTACAACGTCTTCCGTGAGAACTGCAATATCAACCGCTCCACCACCCCTGAGACGAAAACCGTCATCGGCAGCTACAATAATTTCCTCATCAACTCCCACTGCGGACATGAATGCCAAGTAGGCGACCACTGCATCCTCAGCGGCTACGCCGCCCTCGCAGGAC
>CAYJNX010000056.1:0-12645 GCA_964371525.1 uncultured Akkermansia sp.
GCGTGCTGAAGATCGACCGCGCTGACCCCATCGCTATGCGCGGTGAGAAGGACTGTGCCGCTCGCGCCTCCATGAAACAGGGGAACTGGGAAGGCTCTGGTGACTTCCGCACGAAGATGAAGAACAGCCAAGAAACAGCCAATCTCGAAACCGCTGATAAGGTAGGCCTCACACGTGCAGAAATGGAAGAACGCCTCGCTCAGCTTTCCGCCCAGTACGCAAATGATAATACAAATCTCGCCATCGTCCGTGATATAGCCTCTGTATACGAACAGATGGAAGACTATGGTAATTCGTATTCATTCTACTCCTATGCCTTCACCCTCGGTGGAGAAAGCGACATTTCCATCCGTGACAAGTCACTGGAAATCCGCGAGAAAGCACTCCAAGCCGAGCTCACCTACTACCGCCAGCTCGTCGCTTCCGACCCTGCGAACGAAGAGGCAAAGGCCATCCTCGCAGCGAAGGAACTCGAAGTCGCTCAGGCTCTCGTCTCCGACGCGAAGGCTCGAGTGGACGCGAATCCTACAGACGCACAGCTTCAGTTCAAGTACGGTGAAGCTCTCTTCAGCGCAGGCGATTACACAGAAGCCATCCCTGCCCTTCAGCGCGCACGCAACAACCCGAATATCCGCATCAAGGCGATGCTCATGCTCGGCAAGTGCTATGCCTCGAAGAGCATGCTCGACATGGCAATCCGCCAGCTCGAAGAAGCGAACGGCGAACTCCTCGTCATGGACGACACGAAGAAGGAAGTTCTCTACATGATGGGGACTCTGTATGAGCAGGCTGACAACAAGGAGAAGTCGCTTGAAAACTTCAAGAGCATCTACGAAATCGACTACGGTTACAAAGATGTCGCTCAGAAGGTCGAATCGGCTTATTCTTAATAAGAAAGCATCGTAATTTCATAAAAAAAATCGCTGACGTAGCTAGGCTGGGTCAGCGATTTTTCATGAGCTTAATTTTTCAGATGCACGTTCTGATCGAGCTAAAATTTCAGGGAATGACGTAGTGCGAAAAGCTCCCTTATCACGGTCTGCGTTATCTGAACGACGTGATCCCAATACTCGCTCAGACTTAATACATCAAAAAACGCAAGCAGGAATACCAGCATGACAAGATTCATCAGCCCTATAAAGAGGCAGGAGAACAGCGTACCATTCTCTAAGAAGTCAGGCTGCTCACGTGGTATCATCCATGCAGTCCAGTAGATGTGAAAGGCGAGCCAGAAGCCGAAGTTCGCGTAGAATATCTTATCGTAATGATCGAAGGGGAGCAGCAGATTCAGCCCCCACACCAGTGTAGAAAAGATAATCAGCCACAGGGGCACGAAGTAAGGCGAGAGCGCGACGACTGGATTATCCGCCTCTGTGTCTATATAGCCACCGTCTATTCCTACCTTAAAGGATGACACTGGATGGAAGAAGCAGTAAGAAGTTATATAATGCGTCGCCTCATGCCCGAAAACATAGGCGAGCAGCAGCAGCGGTCGGAGTATGCCCGTGAAGAAGAGACACCCCAGTGCCGCAGCTCCGATCAGAGTAAACCACACAGGGGTACTGGTCAGGAAGGCGAGTATTCTCATCTCATCATGCTGCTCGTAAAGGGCGTAGAAGAGCGCGGCACTCGCTAGCGTACAGAGAGGCAGTAGGATAACAATCCCCCAGAAGATGCGCCCCACGCGGCGTAAGCCATGGATGGGGGTGATCTGAGCATACTGCTCTTCCTCTAGCTGTTTCTGCCGAAGCTGGTCGAAGTAGTACTCATTATCCGCGGCTTCCAGATAGCTCACGCGCAAGAAAAGACGCTTAAACAGACTGAGATTCGGAGTCGGCAGATGCTCGGCCTCCTCTGGATGCGCTACAGCTCGCCTCCAGTCACCATGCTCGGGATCAGGTACTGACTTGCGCGTTCTCACGCGAGACGCTCTCTGGAACAGATCACTCATTCGACGGGGCGTATATCTTGAATAGAAAGCGAGACGCGCGAGCGTCCACGCCATGTGTTACGATCTATCGTGAAGGCGACATCCCATGGCGGATCGGGAAGATCTATCTGCGAGCCATTGAAGTACATCGCTTCGCATTCCGTGTCATTCTGACGAAGGCTCAGGCGCATATGCCCGCCCGTCAGGCGGCGTGGTGCTTGGTTCAGCATGACATTACGTGTCATGAAGACTGGCTGTGGATTCGCATTTCCGAAAGGTTCGAGAAGTTCGTAGCTATCGAGCAGTTCTAAGCTGAGCTCGCGGAACTGCACCTCTGCGTCGATGAGCAAGACGGGCTTGCGCTGCTCCTTGCTCGTGTTCTCCTTCACAAAGGTATTAAACTCGGCACGGAAGTTATCCAGCTGATCCTCTGCGATAGCGAGTCCAGCCGCCATCTCATGCCCGCCACCAGAGATCAGGGAGGCATGGCAGTGATGGATAGCCTGCACGAGCGAGACACCAGGTATAGAGCGACCTGAGCCCTTTCCTATCCCATGCTCATCAAAGGATATGACAAAAGTTGGCTTGTGATAACGACGCATTAGCAGAGAGGCGACGATACCCACGACACCTGGATGCCAGCTGCGTGAGCCCAGCACGATGACCTGATCGCGCTCCGAGTCGAAGCACTCCTCCATCATGCGTATGGCCTCATCGCGTATCTTCACTTCTTCTTGCTGGCGCATGTGGTTAAGATCATTCAGCCTATTCGCCAGTTGACTCACTTGCGATGGCTGCTCGCATAGCAGTAGATTGAGCGCATCCATGGGGGCATCCATGCGGCCAGCGGCATTCAGACGAGGACCGAGGCGAAAGGAGATATGACCTGCGGTGAGGGGATTTCGCCTGCCGACGAGATGATTCAGCGCGGTGATTCCTATGTGCACCGACTGCTCCACCTGCCGCAGACCGTGACGCGTCAGAAGGCGATTCTCGCTGACGAGGGGGACGATGTCTGCCACCGTCGCGATGGCGACGAGGTCGAGGTACTGCTTCAGGTCGAAGTGCGCAAGTCGGCGTCTCTTCAGCAGAGCATGGCAGAGCTTGAACGCGACACCCGCGCTACAGAGATATGTCTTATCACTGTCCTCCTCTAGCTTCGCATTAATAATAGCGAGCGCGTCAGGACGACCACGTGGGCTCGCCTCATGGTGGTCGACGATGATGACATCGATGCCGCGTGCGTTCAGATCATCGACCTCATCTATAGAAGATGTACCGCAGTCCACGCAGATGAGTAGATCGGGATTCTGCCCGCACTCGCGTATAGCGCGTTTTATCCCCTCAGAGCTCAGGCCATAGCCTTCACGCGTGCGTACAGGAATGAAACAATGACTGAGCACGCCATAAGCTTCCAGCATGCGGTAGAGGATGGCGACAGAACTCACGCCATCGACATCATAATCACCATAAATGCAGATACACTGCTTCTCGTCGATAGCATGAAAAATGCGATCGACAGCCTCGTCCATTCCGTCTAATTCAAAAGGGTCGCTTAAATCGGCTAGCTTTGGTTTAAGGTATTTCTCTATATTTTCTCGTCCAGATATGCCACGCTGTGCTAATAACCTCCTTACCAGTAGCGGTAAGTCGGGGTTTTGATCATCACTCAGATCGACATTTCCGTCCATTGGGCGTATTTCCCAACTGAACTTCGTACTCATAGATAAACTCTATCATCTCTCCCCCCTCAGCGTCAAGAATGAATTACTCCGCATCGTCTTAGTCCTCAGCTTGGGAATGGATTCTACTTGTCTCCCCTCGCCGAATATGCTACATTCACCGCCACATATGGCAGAAAGTTTCGACATCAATCAGCTTAATGAAGCTCAGCGTCATGCTGTAAAAACGCTCAACGGTCCCGTCCTCATCCTCGCAGGTGCAGGCACAGGGAAGACGCGCACCGTCACATGCCGCATGGCTCACATGATCGAATGCGGGGTAAATCCACGCGACATTCTCGCCCTCACCTTCACGAACAAGGCCGCGAACGAAATGGCCGAGCGCGTTGGCGCGATGGTCGACCGCAAAGCGGCACGTGCCATGACCGTCTGTACCTTCCACTCGCTCTGTGTGCGCATCCTACGTCAGGACATCGGCGCGCTGGGTTACAAGGAAAACTTCTCCATCTACACAGGCTCTGACCAGATGGGGCTGCTCAAGCGTCTCATCATGGAATACGGTGGGCGCAAGGAAAAGCTCGAGCCCGGCCTCGTCCTCAGCGAGCTCTCCCGCGTGCGTAACCTCGGACTCACCGCGGAGGACATCGACGACACCCTCGTCGCCGCCGTGGCAAAGGCCTACCAGCGCGAGCTGAAAAACCAGAATGCCGTCGACTTCGACGATCTGCTTGTCCTGACAGAATGCCTCCTTCGCGCCTATCCCACTGTCCATGAGAAGTGGAACAAGCGTTTCCCCCGCATCACGGTCGATGAGTTCCAAGACACGAACTCCCTCCAGATGAGCCTGCTGCGTCAGCTCGTCGGTCCTGACCAGCATGTATGCGTCGTCGGTGACGATGACCAGTCCATCTACGGATGGCGCGGAGCGCAGATCTCTAATATTCTCGACTTCGAAAGCTTCTTCCCGAACCCGACGGTGATCAAGCTTGAAGAAAACTATCGCTGCACGCGCCAAGTACTCAGCTGTGCGAATAATCTCATCGTGAACAACAAAGGCCGTCGCGACAAGATCCTCCGAGCGAACAAGGAGGGAGAATTCCCCGTCCGTCTCCTTTCCATGGCGGGATCACAGGAAGAATCCGAGTTCATCGCCGATGAGATCGAGCGTCTGCGCCAGCAGCGAAGCGGCGCTTGGGAAGACTTCGCCGTCCTCTTCCGCTCGAACATCCAGAGCCGCGGGCTAGAGATGGCACTGCGCGAGCATCATATCCCCTACCGCATGGTCGGTGCGCGCTCCTTCTTCGACAGGCGCGAGGTGAAGGACATCCTCAGCTACTTACAGGCGATGGATAACCCCGATGCCGACCTCCCCCTGCTGCGTATTCTCAACACCCCTGCGCGTGGCATCAGCTCCGTGACAATCGCAAACATCCTCGACTGGAGCCGCACGCATAAGAAAAGCGTCTGGGCGACACTCGTCGATCTCGAGTTCCTCGCGGAATGCACTGCGCGCTCGAAGAGCAGCATCGACACCTTCACCGAGATCATGACACGCTACGGCAGCGAGTTCGCCGAGAGCGAGCGCAGCTTCGAAGACATCGTAAAGGACTTCATCAAGGAGATCCAGTACGAGGAATATGTGGCAAAGTTCTGCAAGACGGATGACGAGCGCAGCAAGCGACTCGCGTCCATCGACGATGTCATGGTCGCGCTACGCCAGTTCTGGATGCCGGGGAATAAGTTAAAAGACTTCCTCGCAGGCATCTCGCTCGACGAAGACAAGGACGACGAGGACATCGAGAAAAAGAGCGGTGTCTGCCTCATCACCATGCATGCTGCGAAGGGGCTGGAGTTCCCCTACGTCTACCTCATCGGCATCGAAGAAGGGCTCGTCCCCCACTCGCGCTCCGTCGATGAAGGCACACTAGACGAAGAACGCCGTCTCTTCTACGTCGCCATCACACGTGCGCGTGAGCAGCTCACGATGACCTACTGCGCCCGCCGCGTGAAGTATGGTAAGGAAGAGCGGTGCGCGCCATCGAGCTTTATCAAGGAAATCCCCGATAGCTGCTACGAGTTCGTCGACTATGATGCGCTGATGAATGCCCCTGCGAGCGAAGAAGAATGCGCAAACTTCTTCGCCTCCATCGACAGCATCTTAGGCGAGAAGTAGCGTGAAAAGTATGACAGACTGCGTGATGAACCACGCAGTCATTTTATACTGTTCAAGCCAGATGCTTCGTGGTAAAATATGGCTATGAGCTCATCACCCATTATCTGCCGCCCGACAAAAGACACCTTCGTACGTTTCTTTATCATCTTGGCTGCCGTGTGGGGCTTCGCGCTGTACTTCTTCTACGACGGCTCTATAGGCTACCATAAGAAGAATGCCGCCTATTTCTCTTTCAAGGCCTTTGCCGACGGTGGATCAGACGCGAGTCTCCTCTCTGCAAATGAATGGCGTAACAAGCATCAAGGCAGCCTATTCGACACCATAGACGGTTTCACTTACAACAGGGATGAGAACCAAATGGAGGCAGCGGGAAAGACCTACCCCCTCCCCTCAGCCGCCTCCCTCGAATATTCCAGCGATCGACCTGCTGAATTCCTCGACCACGCGATGATGAGCACGCGATGGAACGACGCATGGAGGGACTTCAGCTCGCGTAATCGCTACCCGCTCAAGCCCGGTGACAAGCCCTACGACCAAGCTACTGTCGATGAGCAGTGGATAGCAGGCGGTGTCTGCGTACTGCTCGGAGGCATCATTCTCTACTTCATCATCCGCACCTCACGACGCGTCCTCTCACTGGAGGGCACAGAGGTAAAGGCCATCGGACAGAGCTTCAAGGTCTCGGATATCAGCCGTATCGACCTACGCCAGTGGGGGCCAGGCTTCAAGGGAGTCGCGTTCTTCACCGTTCATGGCAAGAAGCTAAAGATAGACGGCATGACCTATGGAGGCTTCGGGAGCAAGAATGAAGCCCCAGCCGAGAAGTTCATGCAGGCTCTGCTCGCCGTCTATCAAGGCGAGCTCGTCGAATACGCCGCTGACGAAGATGAGGCGAAAGACGAGACAAAAGACGAGGCGAAAGCCACCGAAGAGAGCAAAGAAGCACCTTCATCATCATCCACTACATGAGTTTAAAAAAATCATCACTGAAGCAACTCGCCACGACTCTCTTGAAGAATGTCGTGGCTTCTGCGCTTGCGTCCATCACGCACGCGCGTCGCTTTGTGATGATGTCACTTCCCCCTATCTTGAAACATAGGTTGACCCTTATCCTCAGTGTTGGGCTTGCATCCCTCCTCTGCGTCGTGGGTGTCTACGTTCACCGCATTGTTGAGAAAATAGAGCAGCGCAGCGCGCATGAGGTCGAACTCCAGCGGCTCAAGCTAGAAGAGGCTCGCGCGATGGCCGCCGCGATCGAAGCCCAGCAGCTCGACCTCACCCCACCCACATCAGGCTCATCGAGCGCGACAGGGCTCGTCATCCTCCCTCCAGATCAGGAAGGATCTGCTGTGAACCCTCTAGCCCCGCGCGACGTTCAGACCATACTCGATCAGGAAGATCTGGAGGGCATGCTCAGGCAGCTCGCCGAAGAAGATGCGAAGCGACTGGAAGAAGAAATGAGCGCGCATGTCGCGGGCGACTCGGACAGCGCAGAGGAAGCGAGGCTCAATATAGAAAAGGCGAATAAGCTAGAGAAGGAGTTCCAGCAGCTCAGTCGCGATGGTATCAATGCGTTCATCGCGGGAGACATGCGTCGCTGCATTCTCTCGCTTTCTCAGGCTGCGATCATACGTCCCAACGATCCCGCCCTTCTCTATTATCATGGGCTTGCTTATGACAAGCTGCGAAATCCCAGCAAGGCGCAGGAATACTACATGGCACTCTTCGCCATGCGTGATGCGGCTGGTGAATACTTTAAAAAAGCGTCTCAGCGTCTCACTTATGGCTTCGCTAACCCTGCGGAGATGCGAGGAAAACTCGCATTCGGTCCGCATCTAGCGCGAGTCGATGATCTAGGGGAGCAGGGAGAGACCGTCGAGCTCGTCATTCCCATCCTACTCGCAGAAGAAGAAGAGCTCCAAGCGGAGGATATCTATATTCACATCCAGTTTTTTGACCTAAGAGACGGGAAAGATATACAGATCTCCCATCACGAGCCCAGCATGGTCTGGGAGAGCGGCACACCGACATGGGAAAGCCGCGAGGAACGCCTGCTCGTCCGCTACGTGATCCCCACCTCGACGCAAGAGCAGCTTGACGCATTCGGCGAAATGAAATACTATGGCTTCACGGCAAAGCTCTATTACCGAGGTGAGCCTCTCGACTGCATAAGCACCCCCTCCTCGCTCATCCTGCGCGAATACCAACTGCGCGGGCAGACCATAAACCATAGCGGATACGAGCTCCTTCCCACAGAAGACATCCTCCCCACAGCAGAGGAGGCAGTAAATCATCAAGAGATTTACGAGAACAACGAGCTCATCATCGACGGCACCACTGCCGACGGATTACTCACCCCATAGCCTCACCACTACTCACTAGACACGTGAACGCCACATTCGACAAGCTACCCCAGACCGTGGGCGACTATACCTTCAAAACTCTTCTAGGTATGCACGAGCATCATGAGCTCTACATAGCCCGGCAAGATGAAGTTGAGCGAGACGTATTCATCGAGCTCTACAGACAGGAATCACCGGAAGCAGCGGCGACCGTGAGTTCCTTCCTTAACTCTGTGAAGATGCGTGCGCATTCGAATCTGCCACGAACCATGCAGGTATATGAGACGGTGCATATTGGGAATATCTGCTTTGTCGCCTACCAGCTCCCACAGGGTGTAGCTCTCAGTGAACTCGCGGAGAAGAACCGAGAACTCAGCGTGCTGAGCATATGCCGCGTCATTGAGCAGTACGCCGCACTCTACCTTGAAGCCGATAAGTTAAATATCCCGACCCGCAGTTTAAACGCGGATATGATATTCATCGAATCAGAGGAGAGCTTCTATTTCCTTTCGCCTCTCTGCGCAGAATGCGACATGAAAGAGCGCAGCCTAAAAGACGAAGAAGAAATGAACTCACTCGCAGACGCGCTCAATCCCCTCCTCCCACAGGATGTAGAAGGCTCTTCGCGCACATTCACCCTCGTCTCATGGCTGAGAGAAGGCTATGAAGGAGAGTACCTCAGCTGGGAGTCCATACAAGCGACAGCCATCGACCTCATCGAACAAGTGCTCCCGAACTGGCAAAGCACGGAAGCAGTCACCGAGCTCTACAAGTCAAAGGCCGCCCGCGACCGCTATCAAGCGCATGCGAAAAAGATCACGATCATCTACATAGCCATCCTCGTAGTCCTCCTCTCCATCGCTACCATAGGTGCTCTACGCATCAAAGATCAGTTTACCACGCCTAGCCCTAGCCATAGCAAAAACTAGCATTTTTAACACCCGCCCACATTCATATTATGAAATCATCACTCCGTTATTTACTTTTACTCATCGTCAGCATCTTCATGCTGCCCCATGCGCAAGCCCAGATAGACGTACGCATCGACCCTGAGCGTCGCCAGCACCTCGAAGGTGAACCCATCATCATGAACCTCTACATGCGCAACAACACCGACCAGACAGTCATCCTCACGAACGAGCCGCATCGCGCATGGCTTCACCTCAGCGTCACCTCCGCCACCTACCCGAATGGAGTCCCCCGCCTCATCTTGGCTAAGTTCCCCACCGTCACCATCTCGCCTGGTAGCACCGTCGCCTACAAGCTCGACATACAGCCAGCCTTCCGCTTCCATAAGAACGAGACTCACACCATCGCGGCAACCATACGCATGCCAGACCACCGCACCACGTACGGCTCAGCACCGACAACCTTCACACTTAATCACGGACACAGCTTCAGGAAATTTGATATTTCCAACAAAGGCCGAGATATAGAAATACATGCGAAGACCATGGATATCGCGAACTCACCCTGCCTCTTCGCTCAGGCCATCGACAAGAGATCCAAGCTCGTGCTCAACTCCTGCTACCTCGGCAGATACATCTCATACATGAAGCCCATCTACCTACTGGACAACAAGCAGCACATGCACATCTTCTTCCAGACCACGGAGAAGTACTACATTTACGCCGTCGTCACCCCCGAAGGAAAAAAGGCGAAGCACGAAGTTTTCGTCCGCACGAGAGGACCTATCGACCTCATCGCCGTCAGTGGCAGCATACGCGTCCTTGGCGCGACACCCTACGTCGCCCCGAAAGAAACGAAGGACAAGATACGCTCCGCCTCCGATCGCCCATTCTAAAATTAACACACATTGCTACCAGCAGCAGCCCCCACTTTTTTTTACATGAACATCCCCACACTTGCCATTGTAGGCCGTCCTAACGTCGGAAAATCCGCCATCTTTAATCGCATGGTAGGTCGCCGACTCGCCATTGTCCATGACCAGCCAGGTGTCACTCGCGACCGCCTCTGTGCCCCCGCACGCATCACCGACTACCAAGCCACGCTCGTCGACACAGGCGGCATAGGCTCGACACTGGATGACGGCTTCGCGAAGCAAGTAGCGCAGGAGGCTGACATCGCCATGGCGACAGCCGACATGATACTCTTCGTCTGTGACTGCCGCGACGACCTCACCCCCATCGACCTGAACATCGCAGAAATGCTTCACAAGAGCGAAGTCCCCGTCCTGCTCGTGCTGAACAAGGCCGACACAGAAAAGCAGGACCTCAACCTCGGAGAGTTCAGCGTACTCGGCTTCAGCGATTTCGTCTTCACCTCCGCTGCTCACGGTCGCGGATTCGACACGCTCGCGAAGAAGCTTAATGTCGCGCTCAAGGAGATGAAAGCCCCGCGACGCGACGCGAAAGACGAAGTCGTCGACGGGAACTCCACCCCAGAAGACGAAGCCGCCCTAGAAGAAGTCACCGCTGACACCCCCATTCGCGTCTCCATCGTAGGCCGCCCGAATGCGGGGAAATCCTCCCTCATTAACTCCATCCTGAAAGACGAGCGAACCATCGTCTCGGAAGTAGCAGGCACGACACGCGATGCCATCGACATCCCCTACACACGCGAGGGGAAGAACTTCATGCTCATCGACACCGCAGGCATGCGTCCGCGCTCGAAGCGAGACACCTCGGTGGAAGTCTTCTCCGCCATGCGCAGTGAGCGCGCAATACGTCGCTGCGACATCTGCCTACTCGTCATCGACATGTCCCTAGGTGTGACACAGCAGGACAGACGCATCGCCTCCATCATCGCGAAGGAGAGCAAGCCCTGTATCATCGTGATCAACAAGTTCGACCTCTACTTCCCCGGTGCAGCCATCTCCGAGCGCAAGCAGCAGGCGAAGGACGACATACGCGAGCAATTCTTCTTCCTCGACTACGCCCCCATTGCCATCGTCTCGGCGAAGGAAGCTAAGGGACTCACCTACATCTTCAAGGCGATCGAGCAGGTACAGGTCGAATCCCTGAACATGCCCGGAACAGGCGAACTGAACCGCTTCCTCAAGCAGGCAATGGAAAAGACCCCTCCCCCTGTACACAAGTCCTACGGCAAGCGACTGAAGCTCTACTACGCCACCACGGCAGTCAATGAACGCTACTCACGCATCCCCGTGCCTACCTACGTACTTTTCGTCAATGACAAGCGACTCCTCACCGACAGTTACACACAGTACCTACGTCGCGTCATACGTGAGCGCATCAACCTCGCTGGCGTACCCATCGTCATCTCCGCACGCTCGCGCGTGAGGTAAATAAGAAAGAAAGCATTTATAAAGAGCAGGATTCACCATCCTGCTCTTTTTTCTGATTTCGTCAGCATGACAAAAAAACAAAGACACCTCACTCATAATGAACACATTAACCCTACTGATTCATATATAAGTGACGCAATACCCATAAGCGACACATAAACGGATCCTTAAGGTCCACTGACCTTAAGCAGGATGCAAGGACGGCGTCCTTGCTGGGGGTATGGGGGCAACGCCCCCAAAGGAAAAGCTGTGCTCGCAGAGCACAGCAGCGTCAGTTTCATCATAGCGTGAAGCCACACGCGCCCGCCTAGCAACCCCAGCAACGCGTACACACCCGAAACTGACGCTCCGATCACCGCGCGCGACAGCGCGACTCTTATCTTTCGTGGTAAACGCGACAGCGTCCGTGCAGTGAAAACACGAAAACAAGCGTCAAAGCTACCCAAGAGTCAAGCATATCCTCTGGTATGCTTGACGAGCCGTGAGCAAAGAAACGAGATATACATACCTCTCTAAACAAAGCACAATAATCTCTTCTGGCGTACCCATCGTCATCTCCGCGCGCTCGCGCGTGAGGTAAATAAGAAAGAAAGCATTTATAAAGAGGAAAGACAATCTCACTCATAATGAACACATTAACCCTACTGATTCATATATAAGTGACGCAATACCCATAAGCGACACATAAACGGATCCTTAAGGTCCACTGACCTTAAGCAGGATGCAAGGACGGCGTCCTTGCTGGGGGTATGGGGGCAACGCCCCCAAAGGAAAAGCTGTGCTCGCAGAGCACAGCAGCGTCAGTTTCATCATAGCGTGAAGCCACACGCGCCCGCCTAGCAACCCCAGCAACGCGTACACACCCGAAACTGACGCTCCGATCACCGCGCGCGACAGCGCGACTCTTATCTTTCGTGGTAAACGCGACAGCGTCCGTGCAGTGAAAACACGAAAACAAGCGTCAAAGCTACCCAAGAGTCAAGCATATCCTCTGGTATGCTTGACGAGCCGTGAGCAAAGAAACGAGATATACATACCTCTCTAAACAAAGCACAATAATCTCTTCTGGCGTACCCATCGTCATCTCCGCGCGCTCGCGCGTGAGGTAAGTAAGGTCGAAAGTATCATCAGAAAGGGCAGGAGTCATCATCCTGCCCTTTTTTTCATGCATTCCCGAGATTCCCATTCTGCCTGGGCTAATTTTGCAAGTCAATTATATTTCTGCGTTTTTTTGATTTATTTTTTACACC
>CAYJNX010000057.1:0-12636 GCA_964371525.1 uncultured Akkermansia sp.
TATAGGCATAGGCTGTGGGGATTTGAGTCGCTCGTGCATCATGCCGAGCGCAACTACAGCCGCCACGGCGAGTTACTAGTTGCGCTCGCCAGCTTAGAAAAGAACCAGTACTCAGAGACTGGCAGTGAGATACTAGAGGACTTACTACAGACCTGCGTCACAGACACGGTGGATGCGCACCAGCAAGCGGCTGATGAGGTCTTCGCCCTCCTCTTTCAGCGACTCTCTGATGCGGCATCGCCTCAGCTGCTCTCCAGCGTCTTTTCCACCCTGTCTGCTGAACTCCTCTTCAGCCATAAAGAAGACTGGAGCGGCTATGATGCCACAGCACCCTACCTCCATGACAGAGGACCACGGCAAGAGCTCATCGACTTCATCGTCCGCTTTAAGGCGCGACTCGACAAAGAGGGAGTCACTGCTCAGTCATGGGAAAGCCTCGCGCAGCTTATTAATGATAGGCTTTTTTAGATTAAAAGCAAAGATATAAATGGAAAGCACCACACTCTACTCGGCAGATTACCTCATCACGCAAAACAGCCAGCGTGACATCCTACACGACGCAGCCCTCGTCATCCGAGGAGGCTCTATCATCGACATAGGGGGAGCGGCAGAGATGGTGGCACTCTACCCCGAGGCAAAGCACACAGCCCTAGGGAAAGCGGTCATCCTCCCCGGTCTGATCAATGCGCACACCCATGTCCCCATGAGCGCGCTGCGCGGCTATTCTGATGACAAGCATCTCATGGACTGGCTGACGCAGGATATTTTCCCCATGGAGGCGAAGTTCCATGCCGAGCTCGTCGAGACAGCGGCGCGCCTCAGCATGGCGGAGATGATGCGCAGCGGCACGACGGCCTTCTATGACATGTACATGCACTCCGAAGCCGTGTTCCGAGCAGCGGATGAGATGGGCATGCGTGGAGCGGTGGGCGAATGCCTGACCCAGTACTTCCCCTCGCTCGTCGCCGAGAAGGAAGAAGACTACTTCTCACTCATCGCAGACCAAGCCTCCCGCTGGGCAGGACACCCACGCCTGCGCCTCGCGATCACCCCGCACGCTCCATACACGACGAATCCTGAGCTGCTCATAGCCAGCCACGCCGCCGCGCGTCAGCACGGAGCACTCTTCGGTATTCACCTTGCTGAGACACAGAGCGAGACCGAGCACTGCCTTGAGCACTACGGGAAGAGACCTGTAGCCTACTGCCACGAACTCGGCATACTCGATGCCCAGAGCAGCCTGTATCACCTCGTGGAAGTGGATGAGACCGAGTGCGAGCTCCTCGCCTCCCTCGACTGCACCGCGGTGCATAATGCCGCGTCGAATATGAAGCTCGCCAGCGGCTGCGCGCCCCTCCATCTCATGAAGAAGGCAGGTCTACGCGTCGCTCTCGGCACGGATGGTCCCGCGAGTAATAACGCGCAGAACATGGTACGCGAGATGTACATGGCTAGTCTATTACAAAAGTTTAATCTCCTCGACCCCACCGCCTGCCCTCATCAAGAAGCCCTCGACATGGCGACGCTGGGGGGCGCAGCAGCTCTGGGCGATCCCCTGATAGGGCGTTTGGAAAAGGGGATGAAGGCGGACTTCACCGCCCTCTCCCTCACAGAGCCGCATATGCAGCCCATCCACCACATCATCTCCACCCTCGTCTACTCGGCGAGTGGACTGGAGACCATCCTCACTGTCGTGGACGGACAGGAGCTGTACGCGCAGGGACGATTCTTGACATGCGACTACCCTGCCCTGTGCGAGCAGATGGAGGATATTCACCAGTGGATTCTGTGCCAGCGATGACTGCTCATTTCTTATTGCAGCCTTCGCCCTCCTCACACACAGAACAGCCTTCAGGATTGTTCAGCTTGCGTGCGTAGACATCCTTTGCGTCGATGGTGGAGTAGATGATCTCCCAGAAGCGCGCAGCATCTTTTTCATCAAGATAGTAGTAACGATCAGTATTCAATAGATACTCGGGCTCTTCTGAATATACGTCAAGATCCCACCAATCTAAGATCACCTTACCATTCTTATCAAGGAGACTCAAGTGCAGGCCAAAAGCAGGGGAAACACAGGCGACGACTTCCCTACCACTCTTCACTTGCATTCGCTTGATAAGAGAGACGAGCTCAGCCTCATCCGCTTCACTCAGAGTTATCACGAGATCTTGAGGATACTTACCGTTTAGCTTCTTCTTATAACTTTCACTAGGAGAAGAGAAAGGATTAAAGACGATCTGTACTCGCGTGAACTCGTCATGCATTGAGTCTGTAAGAAGAGGCTCTGGTTTCGCAAACCAAGTGCTGACGCCGGAGCATGAAACACAGAGGGAACACAGGACGAGGGGAAGTATTTTGCGTATTATCATAATATTGTGCTTTTATTGTTATTTTTACTAAATCTTCTTGCAGCCTTCGCCCTCCTCACACACAGAACAGCCTTCAGGATTGTTCAGCTTGCGTGCGTAGACATCCTCAGCGTCGATGGCGGAGTAGATGATCTCCCAGAAGCGCGCGGCATCTTTTTCATCAAGATAGTAGTAATGATCAGTATTCAATAGATACTCTGGGTCTTTTGAATATACATTAAAATCCCATCGATCTAAAATCACCTTGCCATTCTTATCAAGCAGATTCAAGTTAAGGAGAAAAGCAGGGGTAACCTTTGCCATGACTTTTCTACAACTCTTCACTTGCATTCGCTTGATAAGCGAGACGAGCTCCGTCTCATCCGATTTACTCAGAGGTATCAAGATACTTCGAGGAAACTTACCGTTTAGCTTCTTCTTATAGCTTTCACTAGGAGAAGAGAAAGGATTAAAGAGAATCTGTACTTGCGTGAACTCGTCACGCCGTGAGTCTGTAAGACGATGCTCTGGTTTCGCAAACAAGGTGCTGATACTGCTGCATGATACACAGAGGGAACACAGGACGAGGGGAAGTATTTTGCGTATTATCATATTGTTATTTTTACTGGGTTGCTTTCACCGTTTCGATAGAGTTATTCGCTTTATTCAGAAGAAAATAGGTACTACCGCCTACGTACCCATTCTCGACTATGTCGAGGTGGCTGAACTCGATAACCACGCGCTCTGGCTCACCACTAGCTGACAGCGTACCTAAGACGATAGAACCATCAGCCTTCTGCCCACCTTGGTGGATGTAGACATAGTACTCACCCTTCGCGCTGTAGCGATCTATCATGATTTCTTCGCATTGTTTGAGTATCGCATCAAGCGCGGCCTTGCCATGCGCATTAATGAAAAACGCATTATCCTCTATCTTTTTTATTTCCAGAATATTATCATCATCCTGTAATAGAGTCACCTTTTCATTCGTGTCTTTCAGGAACTCGGTGAGCTCTTTTCTTAAAAGATCGGTATTCACGCGGTTTTTTCTCTGAAACTTAGCAATCTCCATGTACTGATTGATGACGGGGTAGCGTTTTTCGTTCTCCGCTGATCGAATATTAAAGAGAGAACTGTCCAGCGCGATGTTATCAGAAGTTTCATACAGCCTCATGTAGGGGTCACCTGTCCAGGAGTACTTTTTCCCCTCTATCTCGAAGCATGCAGAGCGTGGATGTAAGCTTATAGGGTATCCCACGCCATCTATGATTGCCGCGTCGTCAATCTGCTCCTGCATATAGTCAGCCAGATTATCCCCCAGCGACAGCTGAATGATCCCATTTTCGGCGGTGAGCCTCGAATCTTGCTCTATGAGTGTGGAGACGCAGCTACTGAAGCATGCCGTTAAAGGAAATAGTGTAAATAAAGATTTCATATTCATGATTTATAGTCAGTCTATCAAATAGAATTCACACATTCAACCTCGGATATTGTCATACATGAAAACACTATCATGTTCATATACAAGCGACTTTTCATAATTAGACTAATTTTCAAAAGCGACGCTTTTCCAGCTTTTTCCTATCTTAGTATGGTTATTTTCGTAAATTGGGAAATAAAACTATGGCGACATCACATGTATCGCCCTGAGCTCTCGCTGGCGGAAAAACAGGTAGTCTCCACATCCTCGGTGAGACCACATTCCTGCATGACACCCTTATCTATCAGGGTATTCACTACGCTCATGGAGCAGCAGACAGTGCCCCACAAGCACGACGAAAGTAACCACGCCTAGGATGCAGGTCAGCATCGTGCCCAGCGTCCAATACATGCTCAGAACGCCTACAAGCAGCGCAAGGAGCACTAATCCTCGGAAGCGCACATACAGAGGCTCTCCATAATAATGTTTGAACGGCAGAATCAGCCAGAGCACACCCCAGCACAGTGCGGCATCAATCAGAGCCGAGAGGAAACGTTGCAGAATATCAAGTGGAGACATCATACGATCCGCATTATAGCACGACAGGTTTAGGAAACAATCATAAACTTACTGGTTACGACAAGCAGGAAACGTAACTCTATTATTAATAGTTCATTATTACCATGTAAGCATTCCAGCTTGACATAACATACCCATTTGCTATACTTCATGGCTTATGAGTAAACGTATTTTTGCAACTCTAGTTGCATCGCTCATCACCGCACTGCAAGCAGCAGGTGATGACACAGAAGCAGCACGTAAGGTTATAGAAAGCTTTGCCAAGGAAGCACAGTGGCCTATAGAATTAAAACTGACACCCGAGCTTAAAGACGGGAAGCAGTATGTGGTAAAGACAGAGGGAGGAAAACTGAGCATCTCAGGAAGCTCTAGCGTAGCACTCTGCCGAGGTTTCTATGACCTCGCAAAATCCCAAGGCTGGGGACTCTACAGCTGGTCTGGGAATACATTTGATGTCGATAAGGCGAAGAAGCTTCCTGCGAATGTGAACATGAGCATGAAGTCCCCCTTCAAGCATCACTACTATTTTAACGTCGTCACCTACGGCTACACCATGCCTTACTGGGACTGGAAGCGCTGGTCTAAGGAGATCGACTGGATGGCTCTCCATGGATTTGACATGCCCCTCGCCCTCGTCGCGCAGGAGGCTATCATGACGCGTGTGTTCAAGCGCATCGGCATCCCTGATGCTGATATTAACGGCTACTTCGCAGGCCCTGCCCACCTTCCTTGGATGCGCATGGGAAATCTCATGAGCATTGACGGACCTCTCGATCCAGCTTGGCATAAGGAGCAGATCGCGCTCCAGCATAAGATTCTCAAGAAGATGCGCGCGCTGGATATGAAGCCTATCTGTCCTAGCTTTGCGGGCTTCGTCCCCGAGGGTATTAAGAAAGTATACCCCGATACACAGCTCAAGAGGCAAACATGGGCTGGTGGTTCATTCCACGCCTTCATGATGACTCCAGAGAACCCGCTCTTCGCAAAGATCGGCACGATGTTCGTCGAAGAATGGGAAAAGGAGTTCGGCAAGTGCGACTACTACCTCGTCGACAGTTTTAACGAAATCGACAGCCCCTTCCCTGCTGGCAGTGATAAGTTCCTCAACGACTACGGCAAGGTGATCTACAAGTCTATCAAGGATGCAAACCCAGACGCGACCTGGGTCATGCAGGGATGGATGCTCGGCTATCAGCCAAACATATGGACACCAGAAGCCCTCAGTGCTCTGACGAAGTATGTTCCCGATGACAAGCTTCTCATCCTCGACCTCGCGACAGATTATAACAAGCACTTCTGGAAGCGTCAGTACAACTGGGATCGCTACAAGGGCTACTTTAACAAGCAGTGGGTCTACAGCACCGTCCCGAACATGGGCGGTAAAACGGGTCAGACTGGCGTGCTGAACTTCTACGCGAATGGCGTGTGGGATGCCCTGAATTCACCGAACAAGGGCGACCTCGTCGGCTACGGCACAGCCCCCGAAGGCATAGAGAACAATGAGGTCGTCTACGAGCTCATCGCAGATGCTGGCTGGCAGGAAAAGGCCATTGACGTCCCCGCATGGCTGAAGAACTATAATGAGAACCGCTACGGCAGCAGCAATGCGACACTGGAGCGATTCTGGGCTATGATGATGCAGAATAATGCGCCATACGGTAACCAGTTCAAGGATCACCCACGCTACAACTGGCAGATGGGACCAAATGGAGGCACGAATAATTACATGATCGTCTTCACGAAGGAATACGAGATGGCGATTAAGACATTCCTCTCCGCAGCTGACCAGATGGGTAAGAACCCCCACTACGCGACTGACCTCATCGAACTCGCTGCATTCTACGGCAGTGGTAAGGCTCAGCAGCTTAGCTTCGCGATTAATCAGAATCTTGCCGCAGGTAAGGTAGAAGAGGCTAAGGCGCAGATCGCTCAGTTTGAAAAGCTCCTGACGATGGTAGATTCCATCCTCAAGTACCATCCAAGCAACAGGCTGGACAAGTGGCTCGGCTATGCTCAGGCATACGACAAGAAGATACCTAAGAGTGGCAGCAAGTCTTACGAGAACAACGCTCGACGTCTTATCACCATCTGGGGACCACCTATTAATGACTACTCCGCTCGCATCTGGTCTGGTCTGATTAAGGATTACTACCTGCCACGCTGGAAGATGTACTTTGAAAACCGCATGGGGGCGAATCACAACATCGGTGCATGGGAACGCTCATGGGTGGAGAGCAAAGCTCCTTATCGTCCAGAGCGACGCAGCAAGGTTGACCTCGTGAAGGCAGCTTCACAGCTCATCTCCTACGCCGACTCTGTCATGGGTGGTGGAGACTCCAGTGACCCGAACCTCATCAGCATCATGGCTGGCAAGGATCTCGCAGCTAACAAGAAGGAGCAGCGTCTCACACTGAGCATCGCTCGCATTAAAGAAGCCTCCTCTATCATCGTCACCTCGGAACAGTCTGGGCTGAAACTCGGTGCGGCTAACTTCATCCTCGATGGTAAGACAGTCACGCTGAAAGCGAAGCAGCTGAATGCTAAGACAGTACAGCTCACCTGGGACATCCCAGCTGATGCCACTGCGAATAATGAGTGCGCGCTCATCATGAACTTCCCAGCCGCTGACGCGAAGTGGGGGCAGGTGAAGGTGCGCTGGAAGAATTAATTTTCACCCACAGATATTCATCATCAATGGCTATGAGCTACACGCTCATAGCCATTTTTCTATAAGGTGATAAGAAATAGACTAACATGATGATCTAACTTGATGACAAAAGTGCCTTTATATTGTATCTTATAGAGAACAATTCTATCTTACAAAATAAAATCATTATGGACAGTAAAAAACTAACAACAATGGCAGGTGCACCAGTACCTAATAACCAAGACTCTTTATCAGCCGGCAAGCGCGGTCCTCTACTCTTGCAGGACGTGTGGCTCATCGAGAAGCTCGCGCAGTTCCACCGCGAGGTCATCCCTGAGCGTCGCATGCACGCGAAGGGCTCGGGTGCCTTTGGACACTTCACTGTGACGAATGACATCAGCGCGTACACATGCGCGGATATTTTTTCAGAGCTGGGCAAGAAGACGGAGGTATTCATGCGCTTCTCTACTGTAGCTGGCGAACGTGGCGCAGCGGATGCGGAGCGTGACATACGCGGCTTTGCCGTGAAGTTCTACACCGATCAGGGTAACTGGGATCTCGTGGGAAATAACACCCCAGTCTTCTTCTTCCGTGATCCGTTGAAGTTCCCCGATCTGAATCATGCCGTAAAACGCGATCCGAAGACAAACATGCGCAGCGCGCTGAATAATTGGGACTTCTGGACGAAGCTCCCCGAGGCTCTGCATCAGGTCACTATCGTGATGAGCGATCGCGGTATCCCGAAGAGCTACCGCCACATGCATGGCTTCGGCAGTCATACCTACAGCATGATTAATGCGGAGAACGAGCGCATCTGGGTGAAGTTCCACTTCGTCTGCCAGCAGGGAATAGAAAACCTCACTGACCAAGAAGCAGCAGAGCTCATCGGTACGGACCGCGAGAGCCATCAGAATGACCTCTTCGGCAGCATCGAGAAGGGAGACTTCCCTCAATGGAAGCTCTGCATTCAGGTCATGACTGACGAGCAGGCGAAGAATCATCATTGCAATCCCTTCGACCTCACAAAGGTATGGTCTAAGAAGGACTATCCTCTCATCGAGGTGGGCATTCTGGAGCTGAATCGCAATCCTGAGAACTACTTCGCCGATGTGGAGCAGGCGGCATTCTCCCCTGCGAGTGTCGTCCCTGGCATCAGCTTCTCACCCGACCGCATGTTGCAGGCGCGCCTCTTTGCCTATGCGGATGCGCACCGCTACCGCCTCGGAGTGAATCACCACCAGATTCCCGTGAACAAGCCTCGCTGCCCCATGCACAGCTTCCACCGCGATGGCGCGATGCGTGTCGATGGCAACTACGGAGCTGCTACGTCTTACGAACCAAACAGCACAGGCGAATGGCAGGAGCAGCGCGAGTTCCAAGAGCCAGCCATGCCTCTGGATGGGAATGCAGATCACCATGACTTCCGTGCCGATGACGACCAGTACTTCACCCAGCCTGGTGACCTCTTCCGCCTCATGAGTCCTGCGCAGCAGCAAGTACTCTTCGAGAACACGGCACGCGCGATGGGTGACATCCCACGCGAGATCAAGCTACGTCATATCAAGCACTGCTTGCAAGCAGATCCCGCGTATGGAGAAGGTGTCGCAAAGGCTCTCGATATAGACTCTAGCCTTCTCGTAGATCTCTAATCTCATTTAATGCAAGAAGAAAAGCCGCCTTATCTCTCGCGGGGGATAGGGCGGCTTTTTATTGAAAAATGTGGGGCTTATCACTCGGGAAAGAAGCGCGCGACAAGCGGTTCTTGGATGGCGAAGAGTGCATCTCTGCGCTCGCGCGTGTCATCGAGATAGCCGTGAAGATGAACGAGACCATGCACGAGGTAGCGGAAGAGCTCTTCGCGCTGGGAAATGCCGTTCTCATCTGCGTAGCGATGCGCGGTGTCGAGGCTGACGAATATCTCACCGTGGTGGAATGTGATCACGTCGGTGGGCGTGGGATCGTCGAGGAACTCAGCATGCACGTCGGTGATGGTGTCATCGTCGACGAGGTTCAGTTCGATGTTTGTCAGCTCGGAGAGTACGTGATCAGGGCCTTTGGGCTGAGCGAGTAGCTCGGGGAGAAGGGCAGTCAGTGCCTGCTGGTAGCTCTGCACATCTTCCTCACAGAGCCAGCTGTCCTGCGCGTGGAGGTAGAGTTCTAGTTCGGGTATCATGTGGAGGGGGATTCTGATTCAGCGGTTTCGGCGTTTTCTGCCTGCTCAGCGGCGAGGGCTTCGCGTGCGGCGATTTTTCTCTTCTTCGCCTCGGCGCGCGCCTCGCGGAAGAAGCTTTGGAACTGCTCAAGGCAGAGCTCTTCGAGGACACCGCCCAGCACCTCGCAGCGGTGATTCAGCGGTGGATTCGAGTCCAGCAGATTAATCCATCCGCCGCATGCCCCACCCTTCGGGTCACGTATGCCGAAGACGACGCGGTCGGGGCGGCAGTGCACGATAGCTCCAGCGCACATGGGACAGGGCTCTTTCGTCACATAGAGCGTGCAGCCTTCAAGCCGCCAGTCGCCGACGGCGCTTTCTGCGGCGGTGAGGGCGAGCATTTCTGCGTGCGCGGTCGCGTCCTTGAGCGTTTCTACTTGGTTCCAGCCGCGTGCGATGACGCGACCGTCTTTTACGATGACGCAGCCGCAGGGGACTTCTGTCGCGGCGCGGGCTTTCTCCGCTTCCCGCATGGCTTGAAGCATGAAGCGTTCATCATCTGAGATACTGCTATCCATGTGAAAAAAGATCGCCGTACTCGTCAAAGCACGGCGATTGGAAAAATGTATTCCTAGGAGGATTATTCACCGCGGAGGGTGAAGCGTGGCTCGCTGTCGAGGATTTCCTGAAGTTCTGTCCAGCCATTGTCTGTCTGGTTCTGGAACATCTGGAGGTAGACGGAGACGACACCTGCTGGGTTCTTCTCGTAGAGATCCTTCACGGCTGTACCGAGCTTTTCTGCGTCGAGGCTTTCAGGGAGATCACCGTCGACCATGCCATGACCGTTGTGCTCGATGCCGAGGGCATTGAGGAAGTTCACAAGCATGCTTTCCTGCTTGCGGACGAGCCATACCTGAAGAAGGTGGTCGCCGATGGTTTCTGCTGGCTTCCAAGAAAGCATTTTCTTGAGCCACTCGAACTGCTCGGTGACAGGCTTCTGCTTGACGTACTGAGGACGAAGCTTCTTGAGAGCGGAAAGCTCATTAATGGCTGCACGGTAGAGACCACGCTCCTGATTACGAAGCCAATCAAGGATGAGTGCTACGGTAGCTTCATCTGCACGCTGGAAAATAGTATAAGATGTCATATGCTATAGTGATAAATCGAAAATGTGCGACTAGTTAACCATAATCAAGCCCAACTGTCTAGCTAAAGATGCAGGAAGTATGCATTTTTATGAAATAATTCCGCACCCTTGTCGAAAAAATCATACTCGACAGCATGAGATACCCGTGATAAAGTGGGCGCATGCCCAAGGTAGCCCTTCTTCAACAACCTGCATTTGCCTCGACGGACGAGAACAAAGCCACACAGATGCGTGCCATTCGTGAAGCCGCCGCAGGTGGTGCTCAGATCATCTGCACGCAGGAAATGTGCACGACTCTCTACTTCTGCCGCACGCAGGATGTCGATCTCTTTGACACTGCTGAATCCATCCCCGGTACGTGGACTGATGAGCTCTGCACTCTTGCAAAGGAACTCGGCGTCGTGCTCGTCGTCGCGGGCTTCGAAAAGCGCGCGACAGGTCTCTATCATAACACGGCATGGGTCATCGACGCGGATGGCAGTTTCCTTGGCAGCTTCCGCAAGATGCACATCCCGCAAGATCCGGGCTTTGAGGAGAAGTTCTACTTCACCCCCGGTGACCTCGGCTATAAGAGCTTTGACACGCGCTTCGGGCGCATCGGGGTGCTCATATGCTGGGATCAGTGGTATCCTGAAGCGGCACGCCTCACCGCCATGGAGGGCGCGGAAATCATCTTCTACCCCACTGCCATCGGCTGGATACCAGGGGAAGAAGATCTCTACACAGCCCAGCACTGCGCATGGGAAACCGTACAGCGCGGTCATGCCGTCGCGAATACCTGCTACGTTTGCGCGGTGAATCGCTGCGGTGTCGAGGGTGAGACCACCTTCTGGGGACAGAGCTTTGTCTCCGACTACTGCGGACAGATCATTGAGAAAGCCCCTGTCACAGACTCCTGCATCCTTTACGCAGATCTCGACCTACAGAAGCTCGAAGACCATCGACGCATCTGGCCATTCTTCCGCGATCGTCGCATCGATTCCTACAGCGGAATCACCCAACGCTGGGGGAAATAATACCCATGACTACTGAGCGTCAGCCTAAAAATAACTCCGAAGAAAAGTCCCCGCGACATTTCACCTACCCCGATCTCCCCATCGCCCAGAGGCGCGAGGAGATCATGGATGCCCTGCGCAAGAATCAGGTACTCATCGTTGTCGGTGAGACAGGCAGTGGTAAGACGACGCAGCTGCCGAAGATGGCACTGCAAGTCGCAGGCAAGAAGCGTGGCAAGGTAGGCTGTACCCAGCCACGACGACTCGCCGCCGTCGCTGTCGCGAGACGCATCGCAGAAGAAGTAGGCTGTGAACTAGGCGACTACGTCGGCTATCAGGTACGCTTCGATGACAAGAGCACGCGCGATACGAAGCTGAAACTCATGACGGACGGTATCCTGCTCGCTGAGACGCAGGCAGATCCCGATCTGAAGAAATACCACACCATCATCCTCGATGAAGCGCATGAGCGCAGCCTGAATATCGACTTCCTACTCGGCTACATGAAGCTCCTGCTGGAGCGTCGCCCCGACTTGAAACTCATTATCTCCTCGGCGACCATGGACGCGGCCGCCTTCTCGGACTTCTTCTCCTCTGCCCCCATCATTCACGCCGAAGGACGCACCTTCCCTGTGGAGATGCACTACATGCCCGCGCGTCACGAAGACGAAGAACAGCCTGACCATGTATGCCGCGCTGTAGAATGGCTTTCTAGCTATGATGAGAAGGGCGACGTGCTCGTCTTCCTCCCCGGTGAGCGAGAGATCCGAGACTGCGCAGACGCGCTGGAAGCCATGAGGCTGCCGCGCACCGCCATTCTTCCCCTCTTCGCCCGACTCGGGCTAGGTGAGCAGCAGCGCATCTTCCAGCCTAGCTCCTCGCAGAGGCGTATCGTCCTCGCGACAAACGTAGCGGAGACCTCCCTGACCATCCCTGGTATCATCTACGTCATCGACAGTGGAGAAGCACGCATCAGCCGCTACCTCCCTGGTCGTCAGATACAGAGACTCCAGATAGAGCGCATCTCTAAGGCGAGTGCGCGACAGCGTGCAGGGCGTTGCGGTCGTGTCTGTGAGGGCGTGTGCATACGCCTGTACAGTGAAGAAGATTTTAATGACAGAGATGACTTCACCGATCCCGAGATCAAGCGCAGCGCGCTCGCGGGGGTTATCCTGCGCATGAGCGACTTACAGCTCCCCCCACTCGGTGAGTTCCCCCTCCCCGATCCGCCTAGCGCACGCCTCATCAACGAAGGCTACCACTGCCTACGCGAAGTCGGAGCACTCGACCGCAAGGACAAGCACAAGCTCACCCCCATAGGCAAGGAGCTCGCACGCCTCCCCCTCGA
>CAYJNX010000058.1:0-12554 GCA_964371525.1 uncultured Akkermansia sp.
AGCTTCGCGCCACGGAATCGCGTGCCGCTAGGGCGACGGTCTGTGACGCGTACGCCGCCACGTACGATGCGGTTCTTGCGGTCGACGAATGAGCCGTAGAGGGTGGAGCGTTTCGCTGCTTGTTTCTGCGTGATGCTGAAGCTGCCTTTGGGGGTGCGCTTGCCCGCACGTCCTGTGGTGAGGGGGAAGTCCATGGCGACTTGGTTCTCGACGTAGAGGATGCCGCGCTGGGTGTTGGTGTCGATTTCGAGGCGTTTCGCTGGCGTGGGTTTGCTGGCGAGTGCTGTGTTCTCCCAGACTTCGTTGCCGCTCTTGTAGGTGGTGCGTTGTGCGAATTCACTGTGTGTGACGGTGCTGTCCGCTTCGGGACCTGTGAGGGGGGCAGGGGGGAGCTTCTTGCGCGCGGCTGGTGATAGGGTGCTCTTGCTGACTACTCCATCGGGAGTGCTCTCGCCCATCATGTTCTTGCAGGCAATCTGGGTGAATGCCGTCACGATGAGTACGGTGATGCTGATGTATTTCATGTGTTGGGTAATGTGAGAGAGGGTTTATGGGGGTTATTGCGTCGGTGCATCGATGCGATATTGCTGGATGCGCGAGGCGAATTCCTTAGGCAGGATGGCTTCTATGATGGAGTTTCCTTCATCATCGTATTCTGTAGAAAGTACTTTGCCATCGCGGTGCATGATGGCGGGCAGTCGGCTGTCGGTGTAGGGGATGCGGTAGTACGCGCGATCCACTCGGTGGCTGAGCTTGGTGACGCAGGCGAGGAGGAGTTCTTTCCCGCCTAGTTCTTCTTTCACGCTCATGACGAAGCCGTCTTCTTCGAGCTGGGCATTCAGCTCCGCGATGCGTGCGTCGCGTTCTTCCTCGGGGATGAGGTCGCACTTGTTCCAGACGACGACCATGGGTTTGTCGCCTGCTCCGAGTTCTCCGAGGACTTCGCAGGTGGTTTCATAGTGTCGCCATGCGTCTTTGTCGCTCGCGTCGACGACTTGGATGAGGAAGTCGGCGAGGGCTGCTTCTTCGAGTGTGGACTTGAAGGCTTCGACGAGTCGGTGGGGGAGGTTGCGGATGAAGCCTACGGTGTCGGTGAGGACGAGGGGCTGTCCGTCAGGGAGTTCTATCTTGCGGCTCGTGGTTTCGAGTGTGGCGAAGAGGATGTTTTTCGCGAGGACTTCGGCTTCGGTGAGCATGTTGAGCAGGGAGGATTTCCCCGCGTTCGTGTAGCCGACGATGGCGGCGGTGGGGATGCCCTGTCTGTTACGTTCCTTGCGCTGGGTGCCTCGCTGCTTGCGCACGATTTCGAGTTCGTTGCGTATGGCTTCGATGCGGTCATGGGCGAGTCGTCTGTCGATTTCGATTTGCTTCTCGCCTTCACCGCGTGCGGCTGCACCTCCGCCTTTGCCTCCGCCTGAGCCGCCGCGCTGGCGGTCAAGGTGCTTCCACATGCCGGTCATGCGGGGGAGCGCGTACTGCATGCGGGCGAGGTCGACCTGCATGGTCGCTTCTTTCGTGCGGGCGCGTTTCGCGAAGATGTCGAGGATGACTTCTTCGCGGTCGATGACGGTGATGTTTGTGAGTTTTTCCCACTCGCGCTGCTGGGAGGGGGAGAGGAGGTTGTCAAAGATGAGGCAGTCGGCGTTATGCTCTTTCGCCGCCATGGCGATCTCGTCGGCTTTCCCAACTCCGCAGAGGAACTTCGCGTGCATCTCGCGTGTGAAGTCGAGGCGTGCATCGACGATACCTATGCCGAGGTTACTCACGAGGTCTTCGAGCTCGGCGAGCAGGGCGAGGCGTTCATCACGGCTGTCACCGGGGATTCCAATGGCGACGAGCAGGGCGCGCTCGACCATCTCTGGCTTTTCTCTTATTTCAAAAGACATGGGAAAATATAACTAGTCTAAAAGGTATACACGCGCCAGCTTATTCAGAAAAGATGGCGCGGACCGACCTGCACTTCGTCCAGATAACGAGGGTCATACTTAGGGCAGTTAGCGCATCCACATGCGCTAAGCCCTAGGATGAGGGGCACAGAACAGATGAGTAGCAGGAATCGCATACGTAACATTCAACTAAATTAACAGCTGTGATGCAAGCAAAAACGTTCGTATGCGTCACGAAAATTAATCGCCGCTCTTCAGCACGTTGATGAAGGCTTCCTGTGGGATGTTCACGCGGCCGATGGCCTTCATGCGCTTCTTACCTTCTTTCTGCTTCTCCAGTAGCTTGCGCTTACGTGTCACGTCACCGCCGTAGCACTTTGCCGTCACGTTCTTCTTCATGGCGGAGATGCTTTCGCGGGCGATGATCTTGCCGCCGATGCAGGCCTGAATGGCGACGGTGAACAGCTGTCTTGGGATCACGTCTTTCAGCTTTACAGCGAGTTCGCGTCCCTGTGCTTCTGCGCGGTCGCGGTGGACGATCATGGAGAAGGCATCGACGGATTCGCCGGCTATCATCATTTCCATCTTCACGAGGTGGGCGGACTGGTAGCCGTCTGGTTCGTAGTCCATCGAGCCATAGCCGCGTGTGGCGGACTTCAGCTTGTCATTAAAGTCAACGAGGATTTCCGCCATGGGGAGGCGGCAGGTGAGCATGACGCGCATGTCGTCGATGGTCTCGGTGTGGTTCACCTCACCGCGCTTTTCGAGCACGATGCGCATGATGTCGCCGATGTACTCGGCTGGGATCATGATGAAGACCTTCACGATAGGTTCGCGGATTTCCTTGATTTCCTGAGCTTCGGGGAGGAAGGTTGGGTTATCGACCATCATTTCTTCACCGTCCGTCTTTGTTACCTCATAGATAACGGATGGGTAGGTGGAGATGACGTCCATGTTAAACTCGCGGCGCAGACGTTCCTGAATGATTTCCATGTGCAGGAGTCCGAGGAAGCCACAGCGGAAACCGAAGCCGAGTGCGACGGAGCTCTCACCCATGTAGCTGAATGCTGCGTCATTAATTTGAAGCTTTGCCATCGCGGCCTTCAGGCTCTCGTAGTCGCTGGAGTCGATGGGGTAGATGCCTGAGAACACCATGGGGCGTATCTCCTTGAAACCTGGGAGGGGTTCGGAGCAGGGGGAAATCATGTCGGTGTAGGTGTCACCGATCTTTACATCGCTCGCGGACTTCATGTTCGCGATGATGTAGCCCACGTCACCTGTGTGGAGGGCTGGGGTGGCTTGCATCTTCGGGGTGAAGACGCCGACTTCCTTCACTTCGTAAGTCTCGTCTGTGTGGAAGAGCTTCACCTTCATGCCACGCTTCACCGTACCCGATGCCATGCGAACGTAGGAAACAACACCACGGTACGCATCGTACACGGAGTCAAACACGAGGGCGCGCAGCTTATTATCCTCGATTTCCTTCGGGGGTGGGATGCGCTCGACGACGGCTTCGAGGATGTCTTCGATGCCGATTCCAGCCTTAGCGGAGCAGAGGATGGCCTCATCGCGTGGGATGCAGATGACGTCTTCAAGCTGCTTGTACACGCGGGGGAGGTTTGTGCTGGGGAGGTCGATCTTATTCACGACAGGGATGATGGTCAGTCCCTGATCGAGTGCGAGGTGCATGTTTGCAAGGGTTTGTGCTTCCACGCCCTGTGCTGCATCGACGATGAGCAGTGCGCCGTCGCAGGCGGCAAGCGAGCGTGACACTTCGTAGGAGAAGTCCACGTGACCGGGGGTGTCGAGCAGATTCAGCTCATAGACCTGACCATTCTTCGCCTTGTAGCGCATGGTAACAGGGTGAGACTTAATGGTAATTCCCTTTTCGCGTTCCAGATCCATGGCATCAAGAAGCTGATCTTGCTTCTCGCGCTCGCTGATGGTCTGAGTGAACTCAAGGAGGCGGTCAGAAAGGGTGGTTTTGCCGTGGTCAATGTGGGCAATGATGGAAAAGTTGCGTTTGAACTCTGTGCTCGTAGACATGCGCGCGCAAGCATACGTGAGGTGCAGATAGATGTCAAGTCATTTAGAGTACATTGCAAAATTAGTTCGATAAGAGAGCAATGTAAGCATCATTTGAAGGGAAAAGACGAGGTCTTCTTCCTGATATCTTCCGTAGCAAACGCGGTAGCGTCCGTGCAGAGAAAACTCAATAACAAGCCACCAAGCTACCCAAGAGTCAAGCATATCGACGGATATGCTTGACGAGCCGTGAGCAAGGAAAGAGATTCACATACATATCCAAAAACAAGGCTACAATCTTCAACAAAAGCGCGCTCGCACCTCAGAAGATGCGAGCGCGTGTGAATGAATGTAGATCGATCTCTCTTAGCCCCAGAAGGCAGCGTAGAGGGCGATCGTGGCGATGACCACGAAGATACCTGCGATCTTCGCCGAGCTGGAGGACTCCATGGCGACGATTCCCTTATCCGAGAGGACGATGGACTCACCGCCGCGCTTGCTATTGATCAGCGTGATGATGAAGCCGATGACAGTGATGGTGATCAAGCAGATCGCCATGCTGTTGAGGAAGGCCATCTCGGGGTAGAAGATCTTGATAAGACCGTACTCCACGACATTGATCGCGATACCCAGCCAGCCGAAGAAGCGGGGGCACTTCGGTACGAAGAAGCCAAAGAGGAAGACCGTCAGAGCACCGGGGCTCAAGAAGCCTTGGAAGTCCTGAATGTAGCTAAAGACACTGCTCAGTCGTGTCGCGAGGTAGATAGCGAGCAGCAGCGCGATGGCAGCGCAGGCCAGTACGGCCATCTTGCCCACCATGACGAGCTCCTTCTGCGTGGTCTGCTCCTTGCGGATCTGATTGTAGATGTCCATGGTGAAGAGCGTCGAGGCGGAGTTCAGCATGGAAGCAAGGGAGCTCACGACAGCACCGAAGAGAGCCGCGAGGACGAACCATGCCCAGCCCGTGTTGGGCAGCAGCTTGCGCAGCAGCAGGGCAAAGGAGGAGTCGTAGTCGTAACCGACGAGAGCCGTCGAGGAGGCGAACTTGCTATCAGGAGCTGCTGTAGCACCTGAGACGTGTGCGTTGTTGAGCTTCGCGAGGTCAAAGGCGAGCATAGACGCAAGGATGCGCTGCTGATTGCTGACCTCCGTCACGCCCTCGGGCATGGCGAGCGTGTCGCGCTTCTGTGACTCGTAGCGTGTGTTCATCGTCGTCATGACAGTCTCGATATGAGTGGGATGCTGCGCGGTGAACACCTGATCGAGCTCAGCCTTGAGAGCGGCGTATTCAGCCTGATGCTCTTCAATAGGCTTGACCAGTGTGAAGTTCTTCTCCACGAGGGCGAAGCCCTCCTTATTCGCCATGAGGTAGTCAGGCGTGATGTTGTAGAGAGGCTGCTTGTCAGCTGCCTTGGCCGTCTCGCTGAGAGACTTGACAATGGCGGCATTCTTGTTGTCGGCAGATGCCTTCATATCATCGCTGAAGAGGTTGAATGCGAGGATACCAGGGATGACCACGACGAAGGGGATGAGCAGCTTGAGAGCCGCGGCAAAGACGATACCCTTCTGACCTTCAGCGAGGCTCTTGGAGGCGAGAGTGCGCTGCATGATGTACTGGTTAAGACCCCAGTAGAAGAAGTTCGGAATCCAGAGACCGAGGCAGAGTGCTGTCCAAGGAATCTCAGGGTCGCTAGCAGGGCGCACCATGCTGAGCTTGCCACCGACGGCATTCGTTGCCGTGAGGGCTTCACCACCGTTCAGCGCGAAGAAACGCTCCATCGCGGAGGACTCGGCGAGACTCTTGACCGTCACGTCCGAGGTCGCGGACGCTGTCTGAATGAGCGACTGAGGATCAGCCATGCTCAGATGATCCATGGCAAACATGAGCACCACGCCGCCACCGACGATGAGAGCCGCACCCCAGATGAGGTCAGTCCATGCACAGGCCTTGAGACCACCGACATAGACATAAAGCGTCGCACTACCAGCGATGATGATGCAGCTGACATCCATGGAGAGTCCGAAGTACTCGGCGATCACCTTAGCACCTGCGTAGATCACAGCGGCTGTAGGGACACCGACGAGGATGACGAGATTCGACACCGCCATGATGGTGCGCGCCTTACCATCATAACGCTCCTGAAGGAACTGAGGGATGGTGAAGACACCGCGCTTGAGCAGCATGGGCAGGAAGGTGAAGGCGACGACAACGAGCGTGATAGCAGCGAGCCATTCATAGCCAGCGATCGCGAGACCGAGCCAGTTGGATGCCATACCACTCATCCCGACGAACTGCTCGGTAGAGATATTAGCGGCGATGAGGGAGAAGCCCACGAGCCACCAGCTCAGACCACGTCCAGCGAGGAAGTAGTCGGCGGCACCCTGTTCTTTCTTCTCACCTGATGCCTCGCCTGAGTCACTGGATTTCCAGATCCCGAGCGCGATGACACCGATGACGACGATGCAAAAGACGACCATCTCCCATAGAGCGAGAGGAGCCGTCTCTGCAACAGCAGCAGGAGCACCAGCATCCTGTGCCATCGCTCCTGTCGAGAGGAGGGCGGTGAGGCTGGTGAGCATAGCGAGTGTTTTCATAGATATGATTACTATTTTTTTTTGTTGGGTTTAGTGACAAGAATGAGCGTGTTCTAGGAATCACGCTCATTCAAGCAAATGGGTCAATGCGGTGGCTGCTATTAGGCTTTGTACAGGATACAAGCACCCGCGCCAGCGCGTGTGATGAGGTAGGAAGTCTCGATGCCGAGTGCTTCGCGGTAGCTCTCGATGAGGTTCTTTGCGACCTGATCGACGACATCGCTGCGCACGAGGGCGACGACGCTGCCACCGAATCCACCACCTGTCATGCGCGCACCGTAGACGGCATCTGCATCAGGGATGGTATCAAAGAGGCTGACAAGGGTGTCTACTTCCGCACAAGAAACTTCGTAGTCATCGCGTAGGGAGGCATGGGAGCCGCGCATGGCGATACCTGCTGTTTCCCAGTCACCCTTTGCGAGGGCGGCAGCAAACGCATGTACGCGCTTGTTCTCACCGATGACGTGGCGGGCGCGACGGTAGCAGAGGTCACCGAGCTTCATCTTGTTTTCTTCTAGCTGCTCAAGTGTGACTTCGCGGAGGGATTCTACGCCGAGTATTTCACAAGCTTCTTCACAGTTCTTACGACGAGCGGCGTAGCCACCGTCAGCGAGGGAGTGCTTCACCGAGGAATCGACGACGAGCACGCTGACGCTCTCATCCGTCATGGGGATGAAGTCATAGCTGAGGTCCTTACAGTCGAGCATGATGGCGTTCCCCTCACGGCCATTTGCCGAGATGAACTGATCCATGATGCCACAGGGCACGTTCGCAAACTCATGCTCTGTCGCCTGACCCATCAGAGCGCGCTCTGTCGGTGGGATCTCCACACCGCAGAGTGTGGCAAGGGCGATGCAAACCGACATTTCAAACGCGGCACTCGACGAGAGACCGCCACCGCGTGGGACATTCGAATCCACGAGGATATCCACAGCAGGGACATCTATACCGCGACGCTTCAGCATGCAGATGATGCCGCGGATGTAGTTTGTCCAGAATGGCTCACCAGGCTGGGCGATCTCATCGACGCTGAGTTCCACGAGGGGGTCACCTATGCCGCCTATCCAGCGGTGCCTCCCAGTAGGGGAAGGGGCGATGGCGACGACATTAACGTTGTTGAGAGCCATTGGGAGTACGAATCCCTGATTGTAGTCCGTGTGATCTCCTATGAGATTCACGCGCCCTGGGGCGGCAGCGACTACCTGAGCCTTCTGTCCGAAGTATTGCTCAAAGAAGGGGATGATGGTATCGGCATTGATATTGCGTTCCTCTAAATCCATAACGAACTATATTTATCACAGCTGATATATGATGTAAACTAATAAATGGGGCTCAGGCACTTTTTTAATTTGCGCTTGATTCTGGAAATGATACGAGTATAATATAAAACATGTCGACAATCCCACGATCTTCACTTGTCTGCGGTGGTGCGTTAACCCTGCTTGCACTTGGGCTTAGCCAATGTAGCCAGTCCTCGGGTGCGCTCACATCAGCAGCACTCCACGAGGCTCTGGATGCACCGAAGCTGTATCTCACTAATAGCGCAACCACATGGCTAGGTGAAGGGCTCGTGCAGATCCCCATCACGCCCGAAGATAGGAAACGCATCCACAACTGCTTGAAGAACGGTCACGCGCGCTTCATCCCCGACTCCTACTATGAAGACGAAGACGAGGTGGGTGGCGACTACGACCACTATGGCTTCTACATCATGTCGAGCAACGGTCAGCCCTTACTGGCGCATGTCGACGATGACGAAATCGAGCTCGACGACATAGGCTACAGCGGCGACACAGGTGAGCAGCTCTACCGCATACTCAAGCCCTATGTAGACGCGCTCAAGAAGCACACCACGCAAGCACCTTAAATTGCGAAATACCTATGCCCCAAGCCCCATGGCTTCAGCTAGAGGAACAGCTCGATGAGCTCCGCTCCCTCCAGCCCAGTATCAAGGGTGAGGTACACCCCCTCGCACATATCGCAGGCGTGCTCGATCTCGGAGAAGGCTCTGAGATCATGGCGGGCTGCGTCATCGAAGGGCATGTACGCATAGGGAAAAACTGCCGCATCGGCCCGAATGCCTATCTGCGTGGCGCATGCGATGTCGCGGACAACTGCCGCATCGGTCATGCCGTCGAGCTGAAAGACTGCCTCATCGGCAGTGGTAGCTTCATCTCCCACCTCAGCTACCTCGGCGACTCCATCCTCGAAGAGGACGTGAACCTCGGAGCTGGCTGCATCCTGAGCAACTTCCGCCATGATGCTGGCGAGATACGCATGCCATGGGACGGCGTGCTCCAATCCACAGGGCGCAATAAGCTAGGCAGCTACATCGGAGCGCATAGCCGTCTCGGGTGCAACAGCGTTATCCTGCCCGGTCGCTACCTTCCGCCCAGCACATGGGTGAATGCAGGCGAGGTCTACAAGGGCTGAGTTCGCGAAGGCGCGAAGCGTGCCGCTGTGTTCACTGTAGTTCTACGCTATCGCGTTTGCCACGGAAGATAAGAGTCGCGCTGTCGCGCGCTGTGGGGGGGGCGTGTCAGTTTCTGGTATGGAATTGATGCTGTGATTGCTTCACAGGCGCGTGTGACTACAGACTATGATGAAACTGACGCTGCCGTGGCTACGCCACGGCTTTGCTTCTGGGCTTGGGCTTTGCCCAGACCCAGGACACCGTCTCATAGGCGTTAAATTAAAAGAAACCGTACAAGCTTAATTGCATTTTTCTTGCCCTTTTACTATCACTAAGCATTTTACATATATTAAACCATGAGTCTTTAAATGTTTTCCAGGTCACATTTGGCAAAATTGATTGCAGGACAGCATGCCTGACAAAATCGAATATACGCCACATACTGCTTTTTGATGCCACTGATCCGATCTCGCCAGGGGGAAAAAGCGCCATTTTTAGCGATTATTTTTTCTATGAGTAGAGCAATGAATAATTTTTCGTATAGTCAAGCCTCAGAGTTTTCTGGTGTTTTTTCGGCAATTGACCGAGTGACAGCAAGCTCTTAAACCGTTTAAATACCAATTCTATTTGCCACCTTATACGATATAAGTTTAATATATCTTTCGTATTATATTTATCTGCTGATAGAGTTGTGAAGACGATAATGTACTCCCTCAAATATCTCGAAGAGTTCTCGCGAACCATCTGCACCAAGGCTTTCTTTAAAGCGCTAGATGGTTGTGGCATCTGGGATGTTATCATAGGAAGCTATGGAGCAGAAGCGCATAAAGCTGATTCTATCGTTGAGTTGAACTTCCATTTCATCATCGCTCAGATTATAATATGCTTATAGAGTTATAACTTTAAAAATTTTAACGAGATCGTAAGACGGTCTGCCAGCATTGCTCTTTTTCTCGCCTTGGCAATGCTTGCGAAGTACTGGGCGAAACTGCTCGAAGTTGATGAAGCGTGCTAGATCCTCAATGCCACGTTGTTTTTTAGGGGGGGGTGCTTGAGGCTCATTAGTTCACGATAGGAGAATAACAGATTGCTCATGTAGATTTTAAGTTACTTTTAGTGTAACATGTGAAATTGAAAAAAACAAGCGAAAAGTTAATGTAAAACATTAAACGGCATGGGTTTAAGATCACGAACCGCAGTATCATCATTTGGCGTTAGCTCGGTCTATCAACCACCGCGAGGCATCTCCCTATCTCGATAGGGCGATGCCTCGCAGCGGCTGCTAGCCTCAAGCTGCCATCCAAAGCATGAGGCTGCTAATTTTGTAAGGTGTCCTTAAGAATCCATTTATGTGTTGCTTATGGGCATCTTGCAAAATTAGCAGCTTCGGATTTTGCATGCAGTTTGGATGATAATTTACGGCGTTTGGGCGCGCATAGCGAGCTATGTAAGCCCAAAAAGCTGTAAATTCTCGCCAAAATGCTGCAAAAGGCGTGCTGTTTAGCTCAATTTTGAGATTCACATTCTGCTCGGACTAATTTCGCGAGGTGCCCTTATGGAGAGTGCGTTGCCTGTTGTAGTTTAGCGTGCGCTCTTTCTTATCAGCTCGCTCAGCCACGCGGTCTGCGGCATGTTCTCTGCCTCTGCCGCCGTGAAGGGGAGTCGCTCGCGCCAGTTCTTCCCACCCTCTGTGCCAGGGGTGTTCAGCCGCACAGGATGATCGAAGAGTTCCGTCCACATCAGCGCGACGTAGGCGGAGCGGCAGGCGAAGAGCGCGCTGAAGAGTTCATGTTTGATGTCGTCATCCCATTCTTTCGTGCAGTGGTGGCAGCTCATTCCTGCATAGTCTCCCAGCCAGCCCAGCACGCGTAGGCAGTCTTTCCCCACATGTTTGCGGTGCATGATTTCATCCGCGCTCAGTGTTTTGTCACTCGCTGCCTTCATGCCCGCTTCCACATGTCCGTACCAGATATTCCAGTCGGTGCAGATGGGCGCGAAGTCGTGTGTCGCGTAGGTCGCGAAGGAGCAGCTGTTATACGTGTCTCCCATGGCGATGCGCTGTTCGGAGTCTATTTCCCAGTGGGGGATCTTAAAGCCTGCGATACGCAGCTGTGAGAGGTTCGGGCGTACGTAATCAGGCACGCAGCCTAGGTCTTCCCCGATGACATGCATGCCTTCGGAGTGCTTCATGAGCGCGCGCAGGAGTTCGTCTCCCTGCATGAGGTTCATCTTGCGGTTCTTCGGCGTGTCGTCGCCACGTGGTAGGAAACCAGGGCGGCGGCCGTGGCAGCGTGCTGCTGCTTCGTCTCCACTCAGGGGGAGGAATTCCGCATTGCGATCGGGCATCCATGGGAATGAATAGATGCGGTAGAAGCCCAGTATGTGGTCGATGCGGTACATTTCGAAAATCTCGGCAGTCTTTTTAATTCGGCGTTCCCACCACGCGAAGCCGTCTTGTTTCATCTTATCCCAGCGGTAGAGCGGGATACCCCAGTTCTGCCCCCATTTCCCTGTGAAGGGGTCTTCCGCGAAGTTCCCCTCAGGTGGCGCACCACCGCTCCAGCTCATGTCGAACTGGTCGCGCTCGAAGAATACATCGGAGCTCGCTACTGATACGCCGATGGGGATGTCGCCCATGAGCATGACCCCCTTGCTCGCGGCGTAGCTGTATACCTGCGTCCACTCTCGCGAGCAGAGCCACTGTAGCCACTGATGGTAAAGCTTCGTTTCTTGGGCGAGTGGGTCGCGAGCGACATAGGCGCGGATTTTCTCAGGGTTCTGCTCCTGCCATGTCCACCATGAGCATGTGCCGAAGGCGGCCGCGGCGACGCGGAAGCAGGCGTAGTCGTCTAGCCACTGCCCCTCTGTGCTCACCCATGCTTCAAAGTCGGCTCGTAGCGTATCGTACTCAGTGTCGTCCCCCATATCTGATCTAAAAACTTCCCACGCGCGGCGCAGCAGTCCGTCCTTGAACTGGCGGACGCGCTCATAATCGACAAGATTCTCACCGCTGGGGCGGCTGAGTGGGGGAAGGGGAGGGCGGTCTGTGCACCAAGACGGGGACAGGCAGGGCACATTCTCTAAGCTGAGGTACATGGGCTCTAAGGCTACGGAGCTGATCGCCGAGTAGGGCGATGGGGCAGAGCCGTCGCCCAAGGCATTGACAGGGAGGAGTTGTAAGAATTTCACTCCTGTTTCAGAAGCCCAGTCTATCCATTCGCGTAGTGCGATGAGATCACCTATGCCTGCGTCGCCCGTGCGACGCAGAGAAAAAAGCGGGAGAAGTAGCCCCGACATGCGTGTAAGTACCATAATGGGTACTATAGGACAGCTCTGTTAATTCGTCAAGAAAATAGGGCACTGCATCATGATCATGGCGCAACTAACTGACTTAGTAATGAAACTTGTTTTAACAATTAAACTATTAATAATAAAAGTGTTAAAGTTTTTTGTTTTACATGTAGGTGACGCAGCACCCATAAGCGACCCATAAAAGGATTCTTAAGGCCCACTGGCCTTAAGCAGGATGCAAGGACGGCGTCCTTGCTGGGTTTGGGCAAAGCCCAAGTAAAAGCCGTGCCGCAGCCACGGCAGCGTCAGTTTCCTCATAACCTGATGTCACACACGCCCGTGAA
>CAYJNX010000059.1:0-12508 GCA_964371525.1 uncultured Akkermansia sp.
CATTCAGAGTTTCTTGGACGCCTGTTTCAGAGTTCGCGGATTCCTTATAACGCTTGCCATCTTCGAAGAGTGTGCCCTCGCCTTCCTTTTCTGTGACTGTCCAGTAGTCGCGGTTATAGGCGTTCAGGTGCCCTTGGTAGAATCCAAACTTCGGGAAGAAGACGGGGTTACCTGTCAGCTGGTAGAAGTCATTCAACAGAGGTACAGCACCATCGCTGACCATGAAGAAGAGGTCGAGGTAGTTTTCCGTATGGCTGATTTCTACGACTCCGCTCTGCTCTGTGCCGAAGTTGTAGAAGCCCTTCTTGAAGGTATGCCACATCATGCCGTAGCCTTCTGTGGACCAGTAGAATGGTGTAGGAGAAGCCACGCCGCCGTCTGTCCAGCTGTTCTGGTTCTCGATAGCGATGATATTCCCCTTGTGGGAGAAGCGACCGTTCTGCACACCGCCGCCGTAGAAGTACTCGTCCTTTCTTTCCTTCAGGAAGACCTTCACATTGTTCTTCTGGAACTCGATGGGCTTGACGAACTCGATGACGGGCTTGCCTGTCTTCAGGTTAAATACTTTAAACAGTGTTGTTTTCTTATCAATTTCAATGAGAATTTTCCCCGTCGTGATTGCGACGATATGATCAGACTCCTGCATGAAGAGGCTCACTGGCTTTCTAGGAGTATCCACGAGGATCTGTGCCTCGGGCTCAGCCTTCGGGTCGCGGATGATACCACCTTCATTATCTTGGAAGAGACGGAAAATATTCTCCCCGTAGAAGTCGAAGCTCATGCGCTGCTTGTTATTAAAGACAATGTCAATCGTCGTGGGATTGAGCTGTACTGCCTTGCTGACTTCGATCGCTTCTGCAACAGCCTGATCAGCACCAGAGGCATTCACAACTGGAGCCATATTGAGCAAAAACGCTGCCAGTAGCAAACTATTAATCTTATTGTTATGTATTTTCATGAACGATGGTTATATATGCTGCGCACGAAAACGCTAGCGCGACAATCTTAACATACATATCTAGCATTGCAAGATTATAATTCATGTGTTACAGGGGGCGCGCCTTATGAACCATCAATAAAGAGCAGCATGTGTATAAAAATCCCCTGAAAAATGCCTAAGCTAAGCATTTCTCAGGGGATCTTGCAAAATTAGCAGCTTCGGATTTTGCATGCAGTTTGGATGATAATTTACGGCGTTTGGGCGCGCATAGCGAGCTATGTAAGCCCAAAAAGCTGTAAATTCTCGCCAAAATGCGGCAAAAGGCGTGCTGTTTCGCTCATTTTTGAGATTCCCATTCTGCCCTGACTAATTTTGCAAGGTTCCCTCAAGGGAATGAGCTAACAATTCTTTCTATAAAAAACGAAGCAACAAAAACTTCTTAGTAAGCACCCTTTGAGTAGGTAACCTCATAGCTATGTGAGTATACCTCAAACACGATACCAAATGGATCTTCGACATAGCACATGCGATAGGGCTTCTCACCAGGATAATATTCCTTGATAGGCATGCGCTGCTTACCTCCGTGGGCGACGATCTCCTTTACGAGGCCTTCAATGTCGGGATCTTGGACGCAGAAATGGAAGAGACTTGTATTCTTGTACTCGAATTCAGGGTACTTCTTGTCATTATCTGCGAACTCAAAGAGCTCAATACCGATGCTATTGGATGTAACAAGGTGAGCTATTTTAAAATCGCCATGGCCTTTACCAAAAACCTCTTCGCACATGATACCTATAGCACTGCTATTCTCTTCCTTGACAAGGGATGGTTCCATGACAACGTACCAGCCCATGACATCTCTGTAAAAGGCTACTGCTTTTTCCAGATCAGGGACGGACAAGCCAATATGAGAAAACGCTCTAGGATAAGCTTTTTTTGCAGGGGCATCTTCTTCTGCACTCTGTGGTGCGCTAGCACCAGAAGCTGTGTCGACAAGGACAGGAGCAGCAGCTACGGCTGCGGTGGATAATGCAACTTGCTGCAAGAACTGACGGCGTGATGATGTGTTTTTCATGATTTCTAATTTTTATATTTCTAAATCGTGTAGGTCAAATCTAATTTTTTTTATGAATAAAAGCAACATTAAAACGCTATTATGACAAAATAATCGCGATTCAAAAAACCGCGAAACTTCGGTTTTTTTTCAACAAAAATATACAAAATATATCTTCAAAGAACTTTATCAAAATCCCCTCTTACTTCCTTCTTAGTCTCCTGCATATTGAAACTCCAAACGGAGCATCTGATTACAAATCTCCGTTTCATGTGATTCTCTTTTAATTTCGATCCTTGATTGAAGATCTAATGAAAATCTAGCCTGATCTGCCGATAGTTCAGTGATCAAACGCATCAGCTCACTTAGCTCAGCCTGAGTTCTGGTAAGCGATACTTGCAGCGCACTGTATTCCTTATTCGATATACTCACATCGACGAATAGCGCAATACGCTCATCATCATTAACATAAGCTATTGGGGCACCTATAGATAACTCATGACACCAGTGGTACTCCTCGCCAGTAAAGATAACTTCGCTTAGTTCTGCTCCTTCTGGAGTCGACCATGATGGGCAGAATAAATGAACATGGTCGTCGCGCCCTACCAATTGCGCCAGCATAGCAAGAAGCTCATCCTGTCCTTCTTTATCTATACTGATAAGAATATGATCATTTCGCCTGATGTTTAATTCCACGTTAATCATAGCTCCTATTTTCTAGCAAAAGCTTCGCGAATTGTAAAGATTTATACGGTGCTAACATGATTGGGGATTGACATTGTGATGGGAAGAGAGGACACTATCCCGCATGCAATGGAGTCGCGTTAGGCAGATATTATTTTTCGTTTTAGTAGGAACATCGCTTTTCATTTCTCCCGCACTGGCTCTTTTCCTCGGTCTGGCCTTCGCGCTTCTTCTCGGCGGTGCGAAACAGAAGGTATCCGCGCATCTGCTCAAGATAGCAGTCGTCGGTCTCGCGCTGAATATGAACATCGTCGAGTCTCTGCGCTCCTCATGGGATGGTATCATGCTCACGATCTTTTCCGTCTTCCTCGTCATGATACTGGGCATTCTCTTCGGGCGATGGATGCGCATCGGCTCTAATACGGCTTACCTCATTTCCTCGGGTACGGCCATCTGCGGCGGTAGTGCGATCGCGGCTATCGCCCCTGTGATCAAGGCTCGCGACGAGGAGATCTCCGTGTCTCTCGCTGTCGTCTTCACGCTGAACGCCCTCGGCATGCTCAGCTTCCCTTATCTCGGACACTTATTAGGGCTCAATCAGCAGGACTTCGGCATGTGGGCAGCCATCGCCATACACGACACGAGTGCTGTCGTCGGTGCGGGGAAGGCCTACGGCGAAGAGGCTCTGCAAATCGCGACGACGGTAAAGCTCAGCCGCGTTCTCTGGATCATCCCCCTTTCCCTGCTCTCTCTCTACCTGATGAAAAAGCAGCAGAAAGCGGCTCAGCAGTCGGATGAGGCAGTGAACGCTAAGGGGATTTCCATCCCTTGGTTCATCATCTTCGTGATAGCTGCGATGTGCCTGAATACTTACTCCCCACTTCCCGAAGCCCTCGCCTATGGGGTGAAGACATGCTCTTACGCGCTCCTGAGCTTGTCGCTCTTCCTCATAGGGTCGACGTTGTCTCTGAAGGTGCTTAAGAACATGGGCGTGAAGCCCCTCCTGCTCGGCATCGTCCTTTGGATTATCATCATGCTGGGCTCACTACTCGTCATCCTTGCGTCCTAAGAAAGAAAGGCAAGAAGTAAGATAGAAGAGCACACTAAGTTGTGATTTCGACGAGATTCCCCTCGGGATCTCGTACACAGCTCTCGTAGTAACCATCGCCTGTTCTGCGTGGCTGGCTGAAAACCTCATAGCCATCGGCTTCGAGACGACGGGTGAGTTCGTCTACCTTCGCCTCACTCCCGACGCGGAATGCGAGGTGGATGAGACCTGTGCGAGCAGGATTCAGACTCACTTCTTCAAGCTCGGGGAGACTCATGATCTCCAAGCGAGCCCCATCGTCGAAGCTCAAGAAATAGGATTGGAATCCCCTATTCTCATTGTGATAGAGCTCATTAGAAGTCGCGTCGAAATAAGTAATGTAGAAGCGTTTCGTCGCTTCAATATCCTTCACATACAGGGCTACATGTTCTATCTTCATCGGAAAATCATACTAAGCATTAAGCCATCATATCGCGTATCAGCCACGCAGTATACCCAGCGTACACGAGCACGAGGATGCTTCCTTCGATGCGTGTGATGCGCCCTTTGCTACCCTTCCTGAAGCTGTAGCAGAGCAGGAAGAGAGCCAGCGTGAGCGCACCCATGACTGGCATGTCGCGATAGAGTGTTTCTGAGGGAATCTCGAATGGCTGAATCATGCCCGCGATACCAACGACACCGAGGGTGTTAAAGATATTCGACCCCAGCACATTACCAAGGGCGATATCATGCTCGCCCTTGCGCGCGGCGACGACAGATGAGGCGAGCTCAGGAAGTGAAGTACCGATAGCCACGATGGTAAGACCTATCATCATATCGCTGATGCCGAAGATCTCAGCAATTTCCACCGCCCCCCAGACGAGGAGGCGAGAGCTACCGACTAGGAGAGCCAAACCGATGATGAGCCAGATAACGCCCTTCTTCAGGGGCATACGCTGCACCTCCTCTTCTCCCTCTATTTCCATTTCATCACCGAAGGCATCACCCTTGTCCTTCATGCCATGGTAGATGGTCCAGCCCATGAACAGCGCGAATACAGTGAGCAGAATCCCCGCATCAAGGCGCGTGAGCTCCAAATCAAAAATAAGATAAGCGGTGAGAGCTGAGAAAATAGTAATGATGGGAAGTTCCTTACGCAGCACAGAAGACTGCACGATGATGGGGCTCACGATGGCGGTGATACCGAGAATGAGCGCTATATTCGCGATGTTCGACCCGTAGGCATTCCCTAGTGCTATCCCAGGACTGCCATCTGCGGCAGCGAGTGCGGACACAAGCAACTCAGGTGCAGAAGTACCGAAGCCCACAACAAGCATACCGATAAGCAGGGGGGGCATACCGAGGTGAAAGGCAGTGGATGCAGCACCTTCTACAAAACGATCAGCACTCCAGACGAGAAGAATAAGCCCAATAATGAGGGCAATGATGGCCATAGTCATAATGATAATAGTAACTCACCGTGGCGAGGGAAGCAGAGTATAGCGCGATTTTTAGCAAATGAAAATCCTAAGTTACAAAAATCTCACAAAAAAAGCTCTCTAAGCAGAGATATTCCCCTGTGCGAAATCCTCAGAATTGGCAAGAATATCCCCTTTAGGGAATTTATTCTTTACCTCGGGGTGACATATGCTAGACTAGCTAGAGTAACTTTTTTTCATCTATGCCAGCATCTCCCCACTACGCTCTAGCTTGTGACTTCGGCTCATCCGGAGGAAAGATCTACCTCGGCTGCCTACAGGCGGGGCACATGACAGTAGAGGAAGTACACCGCTTCCCCTGCCAGCCCGTACGCCTAGGCGAGCTCTACTACACAGACGCGCTCTACCTCTACCAAGAAATGCTCAAGGGCGTGCGCAAGACCGTCGAAAAAGGCATCACCCCGAACTCCATGGCGATCAACACATGGGGTGTCGACGTCGTCTACCTCTCCGCCAGTGGGGAACTCCTCGCGAATCCTGTGAACTACCGTAGCGAGCGCACCCAGCACACAGCGGAGAAACTCGCAGCACTCGGGCTAGACGCACAGACACTCTACTCGCGCACTGGGCTCGCGCCCATGCCCTACAACACACTCTTCCAAGTCTACGAAGACACGGTATCACGCCAAGACATCCTATCTCAGGCGAAGAGCATGCTGTGGCTTCCCGACCTATTCGCCTACTGGCTAACAGGTGTCATCTCTACAGAGCCCTGCATCGCCTCTACCAGCCAGATGATGGAGGCTCAGAGTGAGAAATGGGACAAGGACATCATCGCGAAGCTCCCCTACGAGGGGATCGCCGACATGCTCCCCCCTGTCCAAGCAGCAGGCAGCGTGAAGGGGATGCTACGCGCGGATCTAGCTGAGCAGTTGAACTGCGCGCCTTTCCCCGTCATCGCCGCGTCATCCCATGACACAGCCTGCGCCGTGCTTGCAGCCCCGCTGCAGGACGCGAACTCTGCCTATATATCAAGTGGCTCATGGTCACTCTTTGGACAGCTACGCGACACCCCCATCACCACAGAAGCCGCGCTAGCAGCAGGCTTCGCGAATGAACGAGGCTATGGGAACACCGTACGATTCTTAAAATCTATCAACGGGCTCTGGACACTCCAGCAGCTACAGCGTCAGTGGGCGATGAGCTTCGATGACATGGAGAACGCAGCCCGCGCCGCGATGGGCAGAGGCTTCATCGTCGACGTGAGCGACCCCGCCTTCTACTCCTCTAGTGACATGGAAGCCGCCATCATCGCGCATTGCCAGTCAAACGACCTCCCTGTCCCCAGCACACGCGGAGAAATAACCGCAGCCGTCTACGAAGGACTCGGACAGGCGCACGCGATCGCCGTCGCAGAGCTGCGAGAGATCACAGGTGAAGCCGTCAGCAGCCTGCACCTCCTCGGCGGAGGCTGCCGTGACAGCCTCTTCTGCGAGACCATCAAACGCCACGTAGGACTCCCCATGACATTAGGACCTATCGACGCCACCGCTGCAGGGAATCTCCTCTCCCAGTGGATAGGACAAGGACAGCTCGCCTCCATCGAAGAAGCACGCGCCTGCGTCACCCGCAGTTTTTCCATTAAAAGCATCTAATTAAATATATTTCCAAAAAATTCACCAAAAAATCACCAAAACCACACAGAAAAAATCTATGACAGATACATTATCCATCCGACAAGACATCATCGCTCATTGCCTCAAAATGAAGGAAGAAGGACTGAACCAAGGCACAGCTGGTAACATCAGCCACCGTGTCCCCGGTGGCATCCTCGTCACCCCATCCGGCATGCCTTACGACATCATGCAGCCTGAAGACCTCGTCTTCATCTCCGACGCAGGCGAGATCCAAGAAGGAAAAGTCCCCTCCAGCGAGTGGCGCTTCCATCACAACATCCTCATGTCGCGCCCTGATTGCAATGCTGTCATCCACTCCCACTCCCTCTACGCCACCATGGTGTCCATCCTTGGCATTGATGAGCTCCCAGCCATCCACTACATGATCGCCCTAAGCGGATCAAATGCCATCCCCTGCGCAGACTACGCTACCTACGGCACAGAAGAGCTTAACCAGAACATCCAGAAGGTCATGGGTGATAGCAAGGCCTGCATCCTGAAAAACCACGGACTCGTCGCCGCGGAAGCAAACCTCCAGAAAGCCTTCGTCCTCCTCGCTGAGACAGAATACCTCTGTCAGGTCTACATGGGAGTACGCGCTGCAGGACAGTTCACCACCCTCCCCGATGACGAGATCAAGGTCGTTCTGGAAAAGTTCAAGAACTACGGACTCAACGTCAAGCACGAGGGTAAATAATCACAGGAAAATACCATGAAACAAAACTCAGAAAAAACGCCCCTGATCCAGCCGGGCATGATGCTAGGCTTCCTCATGCTCTCCTCATGCTTCGCACTCTGGGGGCTACTCAACACCATGACTGACAATCTAGTGCCAGCATTCGCAAAAATCTTCATGCTGAATGCCGAGATCTCTGTCATGGTACAAGTCGCCTTCTACGGAGCCTACTCCGTCCTAGCCATCCCCGCAGCACTCCTTATTAAGAAGTACAGCTACCGCCATGGTATCCTGATAGGACTAGGCTTCTACGTCATCGGCGCGATGGGCTACATCCCAGCCGCAGCCATGCAGAATTACGGCATATTTCTCGTCTCCATCTTTATACTTGCAGGTGGACTCTCAGTATTAGAAACTACCTGTAACCCATTCGTACTCGCGCTCGGTGATAAGAAAACAGCCATCCAGCGACTTAACTTCGCACAGGCATTCAACCCCGTCGGCCTCATTACAGGTCTCATCCTCGGGAAATACATCATCCTCTCACGCCTAAACGACGCCAGTATTGAGGAACGAGCCGCCATGACACCTGATGCACTCGATAGTATCCGAAACTCCGAGCTCTTCTGGCTCAGCGTCCCCTACATCAGCCTCGTCATCATCGCCGCCTGCATCTGGTGCTACTTCTTGAAACAAAAGATAGAACTCAAGGACGAAGGCGAAGAAATAGGTCTGAAGGCAAACTTCCGTAAACTACTGACGAATAAGAACTACACCTTTGGAGTCATCGCTCAATTCTTCTACGTAGGTGTTCAGACAGCCGTCTGGACATGGACGATCAAGTATGTCGTCACCCTGAACAATGTAGATGAAGCCACCGCGATCCAAGTCAGCTTGTGGGCCATTGGATTCTTCATTGTCATGCGCTGGGTCTGTACAGCTCTCATGCGCTTCGTGAAGCCCGCATTACTCATGCTAGGCTTCACCGCACTCGCCCTCGCTCTGTCCTTTGGTGTCATTTACTTCCCCCCCAGCCTATCCATCCCCTGCCTTGTCGGTCTCTCGGGCTGCATGTCACTCATGTTCCCCACCATCTACGGTTTAGCCCTTGACGGACTACCAAGCAGCGAAGTAAAACTCGGTGCCGCAGGCCTCATCATGGCCATCGGTGGTGGAGCACTACTCTCCTACCTCATGGGACTACTCATCGACAGCGGTGCTGCGAGCTTCCTGACCCCCATGTACGCAGGAGTCGAAGCATGCATCCGCAGTAGCTTCATCATCGCCACGATCGCCTACATCATCATCGGAGCCTACCCCCTCTACATGATGCTCCACGAAAACCGCAACAAATAATTCTCATTAAAATTAAACAATATATGAACACAACATATCGTCAAGAAACCCAGCTCCCCACCATCGGCATCCGTCCTACCATCGACGGCCGCCGCCTCGGGGTACGCGAATCCCTCGAAGAAGTCACGATGCAGATGGCGAAGTCCGCCGCCGCCCTCATCGAATCCTCCCTCCGCCACCCATGCGGAGCACCCGTACGCTGCATCATCGCTGACACCACCATCGGCTGCTTCCAAGAAGCCGCTGCCGCACAACGCAAGTTCCAAGAGAACAACGTAGGTCTCACCCTCACCGTCACCCCCTGCTGGTGCTACGGCACAGAAACCATCGACATGACCCCCGGCACACCTAAGGCCATCTGGGGCTTCAATGGCACAGACCGCCCCGGTGCAGTCTACCTCGCAGCGGCAGCCGCAGCACATGACCAGATGGGCTTCCCCGTCTTCACCATCTATGGAAAAGACGTACAAGACCTCGGAGACACCACCATCCCCGCTGACGTTACAGAAAAAATCCTCACCTTCGCACGCTGCGGCCTCGCCGTCGCCACGATGAAGGACCAGTCCTACCTCAGCCTCGGCTACGTCTCCATGGGCATCGCCGGCTCCATGGTCGATGCACAGTTCATCAGCGACTACCTCGGCATGCGCAGTGAATTCGTCGACATGTGCGAGATCAAGCGTCGCCTCGAAGAAAACATCTTCGACCCCGTCGAATACGAAAAAGCCCTCGCATGGACAAAGGAAAACTGCCTCGAAGGCAAGGACTGGAACGACGAAGCCTCCCAAGTCACCGCTGAGCAGAAGCAGACAGAATGGGAAACAGTCGTGAAGATGACCCTCATCATGCGCGACCTCATGAACGGCAACCCCCGCCTCATCGAACTCGGCTATGCCGAAGAAGCACAGGGACACAACGCCATCGCCGGCGGCTTCCAAGGCCAGCGCGCATGGACAGACTTCATGCCAAACGGTGACTTCAGCGAAGCCATCCTGAACTCCTCCTTCGACTGGAACGGCATCCGCCAGTCCTACGTCGTCGCCACCGAGAACGACTCCTTAAACGGCATCGCCATGCTCTTCGGACAGCTCGTCACGGGCACAGCCCAGCTCTTCGCCGACGTACGCACCTACTGGAGCCCAGAAGCCGTACAGCGCGTCACAGGAAAGTCACTCACAGGCCGCGCTAGCGGCGGTATGATCCACCTCATTAACTCAGGCTCTGCCTCCCTCGACTGGACAGGTCAGCAGATGAAAGACGGCGCACCCGCCATCAAGCCCTTCTGGGACATCAGCGAAGAAGAAGCCGCAGCCTGCCTCGGAGCTACGAAGTGGGGCGCAGCCGTCCGCGAATACTTCCGCGGTGGTGGCTTCTCGTCAAACTTCCTCACACGCGGTGAAATGCCCATGACCATGGCACGCATCAACCTCGTGAAAGGCCTCGGCCCCGTCCTCCAGATCGCTGAAGGCTGGGCAGTCGATGTCGAAGAAGACATCCACACAAAACTCGACGTCCGCACGAATCCATCCTGGCCCACCACATGGTTCGTCCCACGCGTCACAGGTGAAGGCAGCTTCACTGACGTCTACTCCGTCATGAACAACTGGGGCGCGAACCACGCCTCCGCTAGCTACGGACACGTCGGGGCAGAACTCATCACGCTCGCCTCCATGCTCCGCATCCCAGTCGCTATGCACAACGTAGACAGCGCGAACATCATGCGCCCGAAAGCATGGACAGCATTCGGCACCCAGTGCGCTGAATCTGCCGACTTCCGCGCCTGTGAGAACTTCGGTCCTCTCTACGCGAAACTCGGACGCAGCTAAGAGAATAAAAACAACTCACACAAATCCCGCTTCTTCTAAGAAGCGGGATTTTTTATACATACAATCCTAGCCAGCCTGCCCTTTCATTCGCTTATCCCTTTTTCTGACATCCCTAGTCTAACAATTTGACAAAGTGAGCCAAATAAGCTTAAATAGAATCATTCCTTACTCAAGAAAACTTGATACAGGATATCCTACACGAACCAAATTATATCACATATGAAAAACATCATTACACTCCTCGGCATCACCGCCGCTTTCGCCCTCTCCAGCTGCTGCATGATGAAAGACGCAGACTGCAAAGCAAAGGACGGAACATGCAAGAAGCAAGCCGCCGCCTGCACCTGCACCCAAGAAGGCGGCACATGCAGCTGCCCCGCAGGACAGTGCGCCTGCCCAGCAGACAAATGCGCTTGCAAAAAAGGCACATGCAAGAAGGCCTAAGCCATCTAGCAATACATCTCTACACAAGCTCGCTTTCCCACAAGGAAGCGAGCTTGTCTTGCTATAGAAAGGAGAAGATGATAATCTACGAGGAAGACACAGCCGCAGCATTCTCCTCCTCGGCCTTCGCCACGAGAATATCCCTCAGCTGCTGCATCCCCAGCTGCGCCCCCTCCATGATATGCTCAATAGGATTAGGCACAGCACAGCGCGCAGGAGGCGACGGATCGACCATCCACACCGGCACATTATGTCGGATATAAGCCACGAGATAAGACGCAGGCGACACCGCGAGCGAAGTCCCGACGATGACGACGAGATCAGCCTCCTCCATCAGAGGGATCGCCTCCTGATACATCGGCACATCCTCCCCGAAGAACACGACATAAGGCCGCAGCAGTGATCCATCGTCCGCGCAGTCCTTCATCTTCTGCTCCCATCCTGCGATGGGATAGACATCATTCGCATTCGCACTACTACGCAGCTTACGCAGCTCCCCATGGAGGTGCAGCACCTTCGAGCTACCTGCGCGCTCATGAAGGTCATCAATATTCTGCGTGACTATCTGCACATCGTAATAACGCTCCAGCTCCGCTATAGCCACATGCCCAGCATGCGGCTTCGCCTCGAGCAGCTCGCGGCGACGGCGGTTATAAAAATCAATCACCGCTCTTCTATTATGAAGCAAGGCCTCAGGCGTGCACACATCCTCCACCCTATGCTCAGCCCACAGCCCCTCCGCATCGCGAAAGGTCGCCAGCCCACTCTCCTTACTCATACCAGCCCCAGTAAACACAAGTAACTTCTTCATTCCCCCATCATACACCACAGCTCAGCCCAGAAACAAGGCAAAAGCCTACTCCCAAGCCCGAAAAGAGCCACAAAACAACTAACAACCGTCCAAAATCCTCTTTAAAATCCCAAAACTTGAAAAAAAACAAAAAAACATTAAAAAAAAGCTTGCGCTCACAATCGAACTCCGCTATAATCCCCCCGCACCCACTAAACGGGAGCACACGAAAGCAAAACAATCCAAAACGCAGGGATAGCTCAGTGGTAGAGCGGCTGTTTTACACACAGTTGGTCGGGGGTTCGAATCCCTCTCCCTGTATACTATCAAGAGAGGCTAGAAACTAAGATTTCTAGCCTCTCTTCATTTTACCCAATTAAGCCACCATTAGCCTAAAATTTCTCATTTTGCACACTTTTGCAAAGCTCTTTATTCGAGCCTCGCATAGAGCCTATCCTTTATGTGAGGCTCGAAACTCTCCAAAACTCCACCTAACAAAGCTCAAGAGAGCCCCAAAAGGCAGAAAAATGACGATTTTCGCCGATTTCAAATGTACACCACTTGTATACGGGAGTACATGAGCTCAATCTGATCAA
>CAYJNX010000060.1:0-12400 GCA_964371525.1 uncultured Akkermansia sp.
TCAGCGGCACACGCCAGATCGCCATCCCGAAGAAACGCCGCCGCGCGAAGCAGCAGCTCCACATGAAGGGCATAGAATGTCACAACATCAAGGGACTCGATGTCAGCATCCCCCTCGGTGTCTACACCTGTCTCACAGGCGTGTCAGGCAGTGGGAAAAGCTCCCTCGCCTGCCAGATGCTCTTCGGGCACGTCCACCCAGAATCCCTCGATGACGAGGCAGAAGGCAGCGTGCAATCCCTAGAAGGGCTCGAACACGTGGACGATATCCTCCTCGTCGACCAGAGCCCCATCGTGCGCACACCGCGCTCCACGCCAGCCGTGTACATGGGCGTATTCGACGACGTACGCGCCCTCTTCACGAACGAACCAGCCGCGCAAGCCCGCGGGCTGAAGGCAGGCTACTTCTCCTTCAACAGTGGCGAAGGCCGCTGCCCACGCTGCGCAGGACTCGGGCAAGAAAAAGTAGAGATGCAGTTCCTCTCTGACATCTTCGTCCCCTGCGCCCTATGCCATGGCACACGCTACACGACGCAAGCCCTGAGCATCACCCTGTACGGCAAGAACATGGCGGAGCTGCTCGCCCTTGACATCAAGCAATCACAGCAACTCTTCGCCCAGCAGGACAACGCCCGCAGCCGCCGCATCGCGCAGCGACTCCAGGTCCTACTCGACGTAGGACTCGGACACCTCGGGCTCGGGCAGCCGCTCAATACCCTCTCGGGCGGCGAAAACCAGCGACTCAAGCTCGCCAAACTCCTCGCCGAAGCCACCGACAAGAAATCGAACAAGAAAAAAGCCGAAGAGAAAAGCGAAGACACGAAGAAAAAACTCCTCATTCTCGACGAACCGGGCACAGGCCTGCACTTCTGCGACCTAGAGCAGCTACTCAGCGTCTTCAATCGCCTCGTGAACGACGGGCACAGCCTCCTCGTCATCGAGCACAACATGGAACTCATCAAGTGCGCCGACCACATCATCGACCTCGGGCCCGAGGGCGGACGTGAAGGCGGACTCATCGTCGCGGAAGGCACACCTGAGCATGTCGCGGAGCTCGGACTCGGCTACACCGCCCACTACCTCGCCGACGCACTCGGCATACGCACGCAGCATGCCGCCCCTCGCGTCGTCAGCCATCTCCCCGATCAGGAAGACATCCCTGCCCACACCATCAGCCTACGAGGCGCACGCCATCACCAGCTGAAAAACCTCGATGTCGACATCCCCCACCATGAAATGACCGTCGTCACGGGACTCTCAGGCAGTGGGAAAAGCACACTCGCCTTTGACATCATCTTCGCGGAAGGGCAGAAGCGATTCATGGACGTGATGAGCCCCTACGCGCGCCAATTCACCGAGCAGATGGAGACGCCCGACATCGACCGCCTCACAGGACTCCCCCCTACCGTCGCCATCGAGCAGAACCGCTCACGCGGAGGCAGCAAGTCCACCGTCGGCACCGTCACCGAGATATGGCAATTCCTGCGCCTCCTCTACGCAAAACTCGGGCAGTGCTACTGCCCCCAGTGCCGCGTGCCGCTCGGCAGACGCTCAGGAGAAGAAATCTTCGCCCACGTCCAAGAACGCATCGCCAGCAAGCCAAAACCCGAGTCCCTGCTCATCGCCGCCCCCGTCGTGCGTAACCGCAAGGGACACTATGCCGACCTCGCCCGCTGGGCGGAGAAGAAGAAATACCCCCTCATGCGCGCGGACGGCATCCTCGTCAGCCCCGCTGAGTTCACCCCACTCGACCGCTACGCGAATCACGACATCGACATCATCGTCGCCGACATCGCCGTGAAAGGCTCGCGCATCAGCATGAATGGGAAAGACTGCGACTTCCTCACCCTCCAAGAAAGCGTCCAGCGCGCCCTAGAAATGGGCGAAGGCTTCCTACGCCTCATCGAAGGCGAGACAGAACAGCTCCTCAGCCTACGCCTCAGCTGCCCCAGCTGCGGAGAAAGCTACGCAGAGCCCGAGCCCGCGAGCTTCTCCTTCAACTCACCGCGCGGCTGGTGTACCACCTGCATGGGACATGGCTACGTCAGCAGCGTGAAAATGAAAGACGAAGACAAGCTCTCCGAACTCGAAAAAGAACTACGCTACGACAGAGACAGCGAAAAAGCCGCTGCGAAAGAAGACACCCGCGACATCTGCCCCAGCTGCCATGGCGCGCGCCTGAACCCCTTCGCCCTCGCCGTCGAACTCTTCGACCAGCCCATCTCCTCACTCGGACACCTCAGCGCGGCACAAGCCCGTGAGCTCATCGAAGAATGGAGCTTTGCTGGCCGCGATGAGCTCATCGCCCGTAACGTTCTCGCCGAGATCACCCAGCGACTCCACTTCCTCGAACGCGTCGGTCTCGGCTACCTCACCCTCGACCGCTCCGCCACCACCCTCTCGGGAGGAGAGACCCAGCGCATACGCCTCGCCGCCCAGCTCGGCTCAGAACTACGCGGTGTACTCTACGTCCTCGACGAGCCCACCATAGGACTCCACCCGAAAGACAACGAACGCCTGCTAGGCACCCTCGAAGAACTCAAGAACAGAGGAAACACCCTCATCGTCGTCGAGCATGATATCGACACCATGAAGCAAGCCGACCGCATCATCGACCTCGGCCCTGGTGCTGGCATCCATGGGGGAGAAATCATCGCACAAGGCGACTTCAAGACTCTCGCCGCCATGCCAGACTCGAAGACAGGACTCGAACTCGCGCATCAGGAAAAGCACCCCTACTGCGGAGCCTACCTCCCTGTGAAAACCGCCGACTACCTCGAACTCACAGGCTGCACCCTGAACAACCTGAAAAACGTGAAACTCCGCCTCCCACGCGCACGTTTCACCGCCATCACAGGTCCCTCTGGCGCGGGGAAAACCTCCCTCATCACCGGCACACTCGCCCCCGCACTGCGAGCCGAACTCGGAGCTAAACTCAAGCGCGAAGAACGCAGCCGCTGGAAGAGCAGCAAGGGACTCGACAGCGTCCGCGCCCTCTACCAAGTCGACCAGAGCCCCATAGGGAAAACCCCGCGCTCCACGCCAGCCACCTACATAGGCATCTTCGATGAGATCAGAAAACTCTTCGCCCTAAGTGCCGACGCACGTCGGCTCGGATTTGACGCTGGGCGCTTCTCCTTCAACACCGCGTCGGGGAACTGCGAAACCTGCAAGGGCACAGGCATGGAAAAGCAAGAAATGGACTTCCTCCCCCCCTGCTCCGTCCCCTGCGAAAGCTGCCGAGGTGCGCGCTACAACTCGCGCACCCTACAAGTACGCTACAAGGGCAAGAGCATCGCCGACGTCCTCGCCATGAGCATGGAAGAAGCCGCTGAGTTCTTCTCAGCACAAGCGCGCCTCGCCGAGCCCCTGCGCCTCCTCTGCGAGACAGGACTAGGCTACCTCAGCCTCGGACAAGCGAGCAACACCCTCTCAGGAGGCGAAGCACAGCGCATTAAACTCGTCGCAGAACTCATCAAAGGACGACGCGCTGCGCTGAACGCCATCAAGAAAGGCAAGGCACTCCCGCAGGACCTCTACCTCATCGAAGAACCGACCATAGGACTACACCCCCATGACGTGAAACTACTCATCGGAGTCCTCCGCCGACTCGTCGACATGGGGAACACCGTCGTCGTCATCGAGCATAACCTGCAACTCATCGCGGAAGCGGACTACATCATCGACATGGGCCCTGAGGCGGGAGAGGCAGGAGGAACTATCGTGGCACAGGGAACAGTGAAACAACTCGCCCGCAGCAAGACCAGCGCGACAGCACCCTTCCTACGCGAAGAGCTCGAGAGCTAAGCCATCACCATCTTCTTCACACATAATTATGTCGAATAAAAGTCCTTGCAAGGCATTTTTCTTATGCTATAATATGCTATAAACCTTATGAGCAGACTTGACACAGAAGCGGCAAACATAAAACTTGTTTTGAATTCTTTTCAAGCAAGATCGAGTTCCTCGTTGCCTGAAGGAGCTACGCTTACATATGTTTCAAATAACGCTGTATATACAATCGACAGTAAAGGTGAAAAACGCAAGCTAAAGGATGTTGAAAAAAACGTAAAATTGAAAAAGCGTCATTTTAAAATTTATGGCAACAAAACGTCTACGGGTATTTGCGGGACCTAATGGTTCTGGCAAATCTACGATCTACAAGAATTTACTAGAAAAAGGTGAAGTAAATTTAGGCGTTTTTGTTAATGCTGATGAGATAGAAAAAGCGTTAAGATGGACGGAACGCTTAGACTTCACCTCCTATCGCTTACTATTAAATTTCACCGATTTTTGTGAACGCTATAAAAGCTCTTCTTATTTTGAAAAAAGTGATGGGGCAGCTATCATTAAATCGATTTCGTTTGCCCATAATTATTTAGTCATTAGTGACACCTCTCTTATAGATTCTTATTTCGCAGCTTTTATAACAGATTATATAAGAGTTAATATGCTCGATAGTGTCGATGTCTTCAGTATTGAAACGGTGATGACACATCCCTCAAAAATTGATTTTATCAAATTAGCGCGCCAAAAAGGCTATCGAGTTTATCTTTACTTTGTCTCGACTCGTGACGTGAAGGTCAATGTGGACCGAGTAGCGTCTCGAGTAAAGGAGGGAGGGCATCCCGTCTCTGAGGGTAAAATACGCTCGCGTTATGCGAGAAGCATGGATAATTTATACGAAGCGTTGATTCATTCTACGCGAGCCTATATTTTTGATAACAGTGGGAGCGAGAGACCTATATGGTATCTTGAGTCGGATGGAAAAGGATTGTATGCGAAGGAGCCTATAGTCCCAGCTTGGATACATCATTATCTGATTGAGAAATTATAGGATTCCTAGCAGAATCCGCTTCCCTCAGCTTCCTTTGCGTCAGCCACACAAACACGAGGCTAGGAAGCAAGGAGAGGGCGAACACGTAACTCAAGTTCATAAAAAGCTCCGCCACCGCCACCTCATCGCCCGACAGCAGGCTTGGCAAGCACGCAGGTGCGAACCACATACTCAGCAGCATAGATCTCCATAATATACTGCTCACCGTCATCGTCGTCGACTTGATGTAAAAGCATAACAGCGCGAGTAAATAAAGTGGTATCAGCAGAAACAGAAACACGAAGACGCATAGCACGATGATATACATCCACTCATCTGCGCTGCGCCCTGCTGGAATAGCAAAGCTGCTCGGGTCATTGAGGTAAGCCGTAGCAGTGGCGCATAGCGCAAAAAGCGGCAGCCAGACGAGCAAAAAGTGCTTCAAGATGATGAGGCATGTTGAAAATGCTGATTTTTGCGACGGAGTCATCCCATAAACCTAAGACAATAGCATCTCAGTTTCAAGCAAAAAAAATGACATAGGTCTTCTGATTTCGGCATTGCGTCAGCAGAAAGAAATATACTCGTTTTCGCGTCTTCTCTGCAGGGACGCTAACGCGTTTGCCACGGAAGATAAGAGTCGCGCTGTGGCGCGTGGTGAGGGGAGCGTCAGTTTCGGGTGTGGAGCTGATGCTGGGTTTTCTTCACGGGCGCGTGTGACTTCCGATTATCTGAAACTGACGCTGCTGTGGCTGCGCCACAGCTTTTCTGCGAGGGCTTTGCCCTCACACTCCCAGCAAGGACGCCGTCCTTGCATCCTGCTTAAGGGCGCGCCCTTAAGAATCCATTTAGGTGTTGCTTGTGGGCGCAGCGTCTCTTGTAGATCAGAAAAGCGCGCTGTGTATTCCCACAGCGCGCTTTCCCTTTCTATTTTTTTAATGGCTTTTAGATGAGTCCGAGCTCACGTCCAGCCTTCGCGAAGGCTTCAATCGCGCGGTCTAGCTGCTCTGTCGTGTGTGCTGCCGACATCTGTGTGCGGATGCGTGCCTGCTCACGTGGTACGACTGGGAAGAAGAAGCCCATCGCGTAGACTCCGAGTTCCAGCAGGCGCGCGCTCATCTTCTGCGAGAGTGCTGCATCGCCTATCATGACTGGCACGATGGCATGTCCCGCTCCCGCGAGTTTGAAGCCGCATTGCTCCATGCCACGACGGAAGTGTACGGCGTTTCCTTGCACGCGTGAGACGAGTTCGTTCGAGCTTTCTAGGATGTCGATGACCTTGATCGTGGTTGCTGCGATCGCTGGCATGATGCTGTTAGAGAAGAGGTAGGGGCGTGCTTTCTGACGCAGCTGTGCGACGACTTCTGAGGGACCTGAGATATAACCACCCGATGCTCCACCGAGTGCCTTGCCAAATGTGCCCGAGGTGATGTCGCTCTTACCGAAGAGTCCGCAGTGCTCGTGCGTGCCGCGTCCTGTTTCACCCAGTACGCCTGTGGCATGGGAGTCGTCGAAGTGGACGATCGCGCCGTATTCATCAGCGAGTGCGTGTATCTTGTCGAGCTGTCCGACGATGCCGTCCATGGAGAAGACGCCGTCTGTGGAGATGAGGATAGTGCGTGCGCCCGCGGCCTTGGCTTCTTTCAGCTTGGCTTCGAGGTCTTCCATGTCGTTGTTGTTATATCGGTAGCGTGCGGCCTTGCACAGGCGTACGCCGTCGATGATGGACGCGTGGTTCAGGGAGTCTGAGATGATGGCATCTTCCTTTTCCAGAAGGCCTTCGAAGAGCCCGCCGTTCGCGTCGTAGCATGAGCCGAAGAGGATGGTGTCTTCCATGCCGAGGAAGGCGCTGAGGCGTTCTTCGAGTTCGCGGTGCAGGGTCTGCGTGCCACAGATGAAGCGTACGGAGGCCATGCCGTAGCCCCAGCGGTCGATGGCGTCTTTCGCTGCCTTTTCGAGGTCTGGGTGGTTCGCAAGTCCGAGGTAGTTGTTCGCGCACATGTTGATCACGTCGGAACCATCATGCAGCTGCACCTGTGAGGATTGGGGGGTGGCGATGTAGCGTTCGTTCTTGAAGAGTCCGTTCGTCTGGAGGTTCTCAAGGTTAGCGATGATGCGTTGCTTAAATTCTGGATTGTACATAAGTGAGAAAAAATGGTTTGCTCTGTGTTCATACTAGCGAGACTGGGCTTAGCTGTCAATGAGATTCCGTGGGATCAGGGCTTGCGAGGGGCATATTTTGTAAAAAAACGTCTTTCTCTATCATTTTACTCTTGACGACAGGATGATTTAGGCGTACAATCCGCGCACACAAATAGGGCTATGGTGTAATTGGCAACACACCGGTTTCTGGCACCGTTATTTGGGGTTCGAGTCCCTATAGCCCTACTTTTTAGAAAAGCTTCACTCATGCAGTGAGGCTTTTTTTAGTAGACGTTTCGCACAAGCATTGTTATAATAGAATCATGAATATCACGCGTGTCAAGATTATCAGCACATGGTTTAAAGCTGATAATTCTAAAAGGCTAATACCTCAAGGAGAGTATCATGGATACAGCTTCAGCTCCGACCCTAACTTGCGCGATTATGACTGGCTCGTCGTATACGACGAACTATCTAAATTTCATACCCTTGAGCATCTAGCCTGCCCTGCTGAGCACACGATTCTCGTGACGCAGGAACCACCGACTATTAAACTCTACTCTCCCTTTTACACAAGGCAGTTTAACTACATTCTGACGACGCATGATAATGAGCTCATCTTGCATCCTCACTGGAGACGCGGTGAAGGCTGCTTCCTCTGGCTCGATGGGTTCTCCTTTGACATGCACGCCAGCTATGAGCGCCCCGAGAAGTCACTGAGCATCTCCGCTGTCGCTTCAGGAAAAGCAATGAAGCATACAGGGCATCACCTACGTTACGAACTTCTCAGTTATTTACAAGAAAATATAGAGGGTTTCGATTGGTATGGCTACGGGATGAAGTCATTAAAAAACAAATATGACGCGCTCTCTTCCCACGCCTACCATGTCGTGATCGAAAATTACGTGAAGGATTATCACTGGTCTGAGAAGATAGCAGACGCTCTCATTCATTATTGCCTCCCCTTCTACGCAGGTGATGCTCATTTAGATAAGCTACTGCCTGCTGAGAGTTTTATTCGTATACCTATTGACGATCACGTCGAGGCTGCTCGCATCATCAAGGACGCGATCGCGAATGATGAGTACAGCAAACGTCTCCCCGCTATATGCAAAGCACGCCAGCAACTCCTTGAGCAAAATAACCTCTGGCAGCAGATTATCAAGACTATTCGCGAGCATGAAGCTGCTGCGCCTCAAGACTGGACTCCACGTGTCACGAAGATACAGCGTCGTCATAGACTACGTAAGAGACCATGGAACGCTCTACGCGCCCTGATACACCAAATTCGCTGCCCCCTGATACTCTGGCTAAAAAACAAGAAGGATCGCAAGCAAAAACGTTAAAAAAGTCACTGAGTCAGAATCGGCTATCTTTGTTTTCCGCTTGATCTTTCGTCATAATTCTGCTGCGCTGAATTTAGGTAAGATTGATATGAGTAATTAGTTATGTTTTTTCGCGCATGTCCTCGTCACTGTCTCACTCGAAAGAAATAATTGAGCTTTGTTTTGGAGATGTATGTTAATCTTGTTTCTTTGCTCACGGCTCGCCAAGCATATCAGAAGATATGCTTGGCTCTTGGGTAGCTAGTGCGCTTGTTTTCGAGTCTTCTCTGCATGACGCTTTCGCGCTTTCTTCAGTGAGAAAACTGACGCTGCCGAGGGGCAGCCACGGCTTTTCTTCTGGGATTTGCCCAGCCCCAGCAAGGAAGCCATCCTTGCATCCTGCTTAAGAATCTCACTTACGCTATCGCGCTGGACGAAGCTGCTGTGTGTCATCCTCTTAGAAGTCGTCCAGCATGCTAAACATGTCCATCTGTAGAATCCCGTCCGCTTCCTGCACGCGGGGCATAGCAGGTGTTGCTTTTTTCTTCTTTGTTCCACGTGGAACTTTTGCGCTATCGCGCTGCTGTACGTTCTGCGCGTCGCGTTTCGCAGAGCTGAGTTCCAGATGGGTGAGGATGTCTTTCGCCCTGTTAATGATGCTTTCCGGTAGTCCCGCGAGTCGCGCGACTTGGATGCCATAGGATTTGTCCGCCGGCCCTGGTAAAACTTTGCGCAAGAAGATGATTTCGTCTTTCCATTCGCGTACTTCGACATGCCAGTTGCTCACGGCTTCATGGGTGTGTTCCAGATCGACGAGTTCATGGTAGTGCGTGGCAAACATGGTGCGCGCTCCTATGTCGTCATGCAGGTATTCCGCCACTGACCACGCGATGGAGAGTCCATCAAAGGTGGCTGTGCCGCGCCCGATTTCATCGAGGATGACGAGGGATCGTTCTGTGGCGTTGTTCAAAATGAGCGCGGTTTCGCTCATTTCGACCATGAAGGTGGATTGCCCTCTGGCGAGGTCGTCGCTCGCACCGACTCGACAGAAGATGCGGTCGACGAGTCCGATGCGTGCCGCACGTGCTGGGACGTAGGAGCCCATCTGCGCCATGAGGGTGATGAGCGCGACTTGGCGTATGTAGGTGCTTTTCCCTGCCATGTTCGGGCCTGTGAGGATGAGGACGCGCTGGCTGTCTCCGATGATTTCTGTGTTGTTCGGGACGAAGCTTTGGTCTCCTTGGGTGACTTCGATGACGGGGTGGCGGCCGTCTTCGATGATGAGGTCGCGGCTGTCGGTGAGTTCGGGGCGACAGTATTGGTTTTTCCTCGCGACTTCCGCGAGGCTGAGTAGGACGTCGAGGGTGGCGATGGCGCGTGCCGTGGTTTGGATGTCGTCGATGTAGCCGCCTACTTTGTCGCGTAGGGCGCAGAAGAGTTTGTATTCAAGCTGGCGGGAGCGTTCGTCTGCTCCGAGTATGGTGCCTTCCATTTGCTTGAGTTCTTCGGTGATGTAGCGTTCGGCATTGACGAGGGTCTGCTTGCGGGTGTAGCGGTCGTCTGGGACTTTTGCGATGTTGGCTTTCGTGACTTCGATGTAGTAGCCGAAGACGTTGTTGTAGCGTATTTTCAGGGAGTCTATGCCTGTGGCTGCGCGTTCGCGGGCTTCGAGCTCGGCGAGCCATTTCTTGCCTTCGTGGCTGGCGCAGCGGAGTTCGTCGAGGGTGTCATCGTAGCCTGCGGCTATCATGCCGCCTTCTTTGATGGTGATGGGGGGCTCGTCGACGAGGGCGCGCTGGAGGAGCTCGGTGAGTTCTCCGAAGCTTCCGCAGTTTTCGCTGAGTTTTTCAAAGAGGGGCTGCTGCTGGGCAAAGGCGGCGAGGTCAGCGAGGACATCGGGGAGCTGGGCGAGCGATACACCGAGTCCGAGGAGGTCGCGCGCGTTCCCTGCGCCTTGGGAGAGGCGGGAGGAGAGGCGTTCGAGGTCGCGTACGCTTTTTAGTGAGTCGCGTAGCTTGCTCATGAGGAAGTCTTGGGAGAGGAAGCTGGCTATCATGTCTTGGCGACGCTGGAGTTCTCCTAGGTCGTCAAGGGGGTGCAGCATCCATTCTCTCATGAGGCGTGCTCCCATGGGGGTGGCGGTCTGGTCGAGGATGGCGAGGAGGGTGTGGCTGCGTCCTCCGCGGGCTTCGACGAGGTCGAGGTTGCGCCGGCTGGCTGCGTCGATGAGGACGGTGCGTTCTGTGGGGAGGATGGCGATGCTGCGCAGGTGCTCAGTGGAGCGGCGGAGCTGGAATTTCAGGTAGTGCAGGATGGAGGCTGCTGCGCCGACGGCGGCATCCATGTCGGAGCAGCCGTAGCCGTCAAGGGTCTGCACGCGGAAGTGGCTTTTGAGTGCGCTGTGGGCTGCAGCAGGCAAGAAGGCGTAGCCGTCGTAGTAGAGGGTGACGGGGAAGTGGCTGGTGGGGAATTCTTCTTTCTGTTCGTCGCTGATGATGAGTTCGCGTGGTTGTAAGCGGGCGATTTCGTCTGCGAGCGCGTCGCGGTCTTTGAACTCGGCGACGAGGAATGCTCCTGTTGTGTGGTCGGCGCAGGCGAGACCCCAGTGTTTTTTCACGCGGTAGCAGGAGAGCATGTAGTTGTTCTCTGCGGCATTGAGCTGGCTGAGTTCTGCGACGGTGCCTGCGGAGATGATGCGGACGACTTCGCGCTCGACGAGTTTTCCGGGTATGGGGGTGGAGGTTTGCTCGGCGATGGCGACGCGTTTCCCTAGCTGGATGGCCTGAGCGATGTAGCCCTCTGCTGCATGGTAGGGCATGCCACACATGGGGATGCTGTGGCGTTTTGTCAGGGTGAGTCCCAGTGAGGCGGAGATGTCGACGGCATCTTCAAAGAACATTTCATAGAAATCACCGAGTCGGAAGAATAACCATACGTCCTCGGGCAGGCTCTGCTTCATGCGCAGGTATTGATCCATCATGGGGCTGAGTGAAGGGGAGGATGCCATGGTTTTTATTCGTGTAATGGTGTGTGTGGGTGCGTGCGTGACGCAGGGTCGCTCGCTGATAAGAATAAGTGAGCAGAGCGTAGAAATCAAGTTTTTTCATTGACAAGGAGCATGCGTTTCTCTATGTATAATTACATGCGTATCGCTCTTCCTAGCATGGGGCTCCTGTTCCTTTCTTCTCTTTCTTTTTTGAGTTTTCTATGCTCGTCTTGCTCGACTCCCACCGAGAGCCATATTATTGATGTGGCAGACTTGCCGCTGAAGAGTACGGATATGCCAGGGGATGGCTGGGCTGAGACGCCTCTGCGTGTGCATGCTCGCTATATGCTGGATCATGCGGAGTCAAGGAAGGAGAAGGAGGCGCGTCGCGGTGATTATTTCTTTGTGAATTGGTACGACGCGTCGCCTACTGCGCATTCTGAGCTGCGTTTTCATTACACACAGGCTGCTACTGGGTCGCGTGTGCTGACGCGTCGCTATGTCTACAAGCCGTCTGGTGCTCAGGCTGGGAGGCGTGAAGCGGAGTTTTTCTTCATCGGTGAGGAGAATGCGAAGAAGGGGAATATCCTCAGCTGGCGCGTGGAGCTTCTTGTCGATGGGAAGCTGAAGGGTTCGCTCCAGTCTTTCCTCTGGGAATGAGGTCGGGGGCTTTGTTTTGCTGATGTAGGTTAATCTCGTTTCCTTGCTTGACTCTTGGGTGGTTTGTGCGCTTGTTGTCGCGTCTGCTCTGCACGGACGCTGTCACGTTTACGACGGATGATAAGTGGCGCGTCTGGGAGTTGCGTCAGCCACGTATAAAAAACCCGCCGTATGGACTCATCCAAACAGCGGGCTTTTTAAGAAGTGTGTATTTTCTATTTTTAGGCTTGAAGTGCCGCGACGATCGCGTCACCCATGCCAGCTGTACCGACGGCGATTTCACCTTCTGCACCGCGCGCGAGATCACCTGTACGGTAGCCCGCAGCGATCACGTTCTTCACCGCTGCATCCAGCGAATCTGCGGCTTCTGCCTCCATGCAGGAGTAGCGCAGCAGCATGCCCAGTGAAAGTATCTGGGCGATAGGGTTCGCTATCCCCTGCCCTGCGATATCAGGTGCAGATCCACCCGATG
>CAYJNX010000061.1:0-12051 GCA_964371525.1 uncultured Akkermansia sp.
GCGTGAAGGGCGCATTCGAAGGCGCGATACGCGGCTTCCGTCTCTGCGAAGAAGTAGGACAGAAGACAGGCCTGCGCCTCACGCTCACACGCCAGAATGTGCAGAGCATGCCCGAGATCCTCGACTTCATCGAGCGCGAGGGCATACGTCGCGTCTGCTTCTACCACCTCGTGCCTACAGGTCGCGGTGTCGATGTCGCCAGCCTGAAGCCTGAAGAGGCGCGCGCCGCTATCGACATGCTCATCGAGCGCGTGCAGCTCTGGAAGGACAGGGGAGAAGACCGAGAACTCCTCACCGTGACGCAGCCCGTCGATGGTATCTATCTGCTGCTACGCCAGCTCAAGGAAGGCTCACCCCTCGCGGCGGAGACCTTAAAACTCCTCCAGTGGAATGGCGGTGGCTCGAATAGCTCGGGACGTGGCATTGCAAACATCGACACACAAGGTGCTGTCCACCCCGACCAGTTCTGGCAGAAAGTCACGCTCGGTAACGTGAAGAAGGACAAGTTCTCCAGCATATGGGAAGCCGAAGCAGGCGAGGCGAGCGAGCAGCTCCATGCCCTGCGTGGCAGCGACGATCCTGCGGAGCGACAGGCGAAGCTGGAAGGACGCTGCGGACGCTGCGTTCATTTCCATCTCTGCGGTGGAGGCTTCCGTACCCGAGCCGCCTTTGCGAATGGGCACTGGTATGGCTCAGACCCTGGCTGCTACCTCACGGAAGAGGAGATCTCCACCCCGCTCGATACCGAGGCACTGGAAAAAATCTCGACTAAATGAGAAAAATCCTTTTTTATGCTTGCAAGCTCAGAGTAACTATGCTATTTATTATCGCAACATGAAGCGCTTTCTCCTTACAACCGCATTGATGTCTACCCTTGCAGGAACAGCAGTAGCTGATATTCAGGCTCCTCCTGCATCGGAGTATACCGCAACCCGTAAACTCGGTCGCGCCATTAGCAACATTTTCTTTGCCATCGAAGAGATCCCTCTGACAATCGTACGTTGGAATGGTCGCGAAGGTGGTTACGCAGGTGCTAGCGTGGGTGTCGTCGACGGTTTCGCACGTACATTTAACCGCATGGGCTACGGCTTCTACGAGCTCGTGACCTTCTGGGCACCTACGTATAAGAACACCTACCGTCCTCCTTATCAGGGTAGCTGCGGTCGCAGTGGTCTGAAAGAGTACAATGTATGGTCTGGATTCTCTGAGTTCCCATCAGAACTCGGATCACAGGGCAAGTACAGCTCGGTTCGTGTCTCCCCACAATAAAGTTTCAGTTAAATGTGTTTTTTTCACCTCCGCTTAGCGATAAGCGGAGGTTTTTCTTTTGATCGGGGCATCGCTTTGTTACAATAGCAGGGGTGCTACTTAGCCTTTCATCTCTATGTCTACATTACCTCATTCGACGAACTCCCCCTTGCGTGGTCATCTGGCCGCCTTTTCAGCCATGGCTCTCTTCGGAATCATCAGCCCCTGCGGCGCGAGGCTTCTCGCTGATGGGGTGATGGATGGCGTGATGCTGGCGAATATACGACTCATAGGCACTGCCCTGTGCTTCTTGCTCATCCTTCCTTTTCTGCCGCGCCAGCGCATGCAGGGAAAAGACATCCTGCGCCTCTGCCTCATGTCGCTCTGTGGTATGGCGGCGAGTAACTATAGCTACACCATAGGCCTAGGCTTAACCGTACCTTCGCATGCGGGGGTGATGGCGACGACACCCCCTATGTTTGTGCTTATCCTCAGCGTGATTTTCCTCAAGCAGCGCATGGACTGGATGCGCGGACTAGGAATCGTCATCGCGACGATAGGGGTGCTTATCCTTGTCTTTGCGAATGCGAGCGGAGGCGATGCGGGGCAGAGTAGCATGCTCGGAGACGGGCTCTGCCTTCTCGCGCAGGTGCTGCTGGCCTGCTACTTCGTGTTTTTCACCGACCTGCTACAGCGTTATCATCCCTTCGTTCTACTGGCATGGCTCTTCACGCTCTCGAGTCTCATGTCGCTGCCCTTCGTCGGGGCTGATATGCTGAGCTTCTCATGGTCGGCTATGACGAGCTTCCACTGGACTTATGCGGCTATCATCGTCGTCGGGACGACCTTTATTCCCTATATTCTCATCACGCAAGCTCAGCGACTCTTGCAGCCGACGATGGTCGCCTGTTATAACTACGTGCAGCCCCTTGTCGCGCTGGCTCTGAGTTTACTCTGGGGCTTAGAGGTGATGACGATGCCGAAGTATGTCGCGCTTCCGCTCATTGTGCTGGGGCTGCTCATTGTCACTCAGCTCATTCGCTTCAAGCGAGCGACTTGAAGGGTGCTTAAAGAGCGCATGACGCGTGCAGGGCAGTGAGTGGGAGGCAGAGTGGTATTGCTATTGAAATATCTTGAATAGCTTAGACAGAAAGTGTATTCTAGTGGAGTAAAGCAATCATTCACCCCATGCCATGAACATCCTCCATCTCCTTCCTGCTCTCCACTCCGGCGGCGTCGAACAAGTCGTGCTAGAACTCTGCGAATCATTGCCACAGCATGGCTATGAGTGTCGAGTCATCTCAGGTGGCGGACGCATGGTGGACGACATACTGGCGGCAGGAGCGAGCCATATCACGCGCCCCGTGGGGAAGAAAAGTCTCCGCGTGCTGGTGGAAGCACTGTGGCTGAAGCGTCATCTCCTCGATCATCCTACGGACGTGCTGCATGTGCATTCCCGAGTGCCCGCGTGGGTAGCGCAGATCGCGCTGAAGCTCATGCCTGCTGACAAGCGACCTAAGCTAGTGAGCTCCTTCCATGGTATCTATTCTACTAATGTTTACTCTAAGGTGATGACGAGAGGTGATGCCGTTATCGCAGTATCCGATTATACAAAACAGCATATACTGAAGAGTTATCCTGATACGGATGCTAGCAAGATACACGTTATTTATAATTCCGTAGATACGACGATGTATTATCCTGCCTACCACCCGAGTGAGGAATGGCTGACTCGCTGGAAGAGTGAGTATCCTGAGCTTCAGGGGAAGTTCTTGCTCAGTCTCCCCGGTCGTGTCACGCGCCTGAAGGGGCATCTGCATCTCATCCCACTCATGAAGCGTCTGCTGGAGCTCGGGATACCAGCGCACGCGATGATAGTAGGTGACTGTAGTGCGAATAAGTTATCTTATAAACAAGAGGTTGAGAAGCAGATAGATGCAGCGGGGCTTCGCGAGCATATCTCATGGCTGGGCAGGCGGAAAGATCTGCGCGATATTACTTGCGTGAGTGCTGTGACCTTGTCTTTGACGCTGCGGCCTGAGACATTTGGGAAAACGACATTGGAGGCACTCGCCTTGGGGCGTGCTGCTATAGGTTATGAGCATGGCGGGGTGGGTGAGCAGCTGCGCTGCTTCTTGCCCGAGGGCTGCAGCCCTACTGGAGATCCTATCGCGATGGCGGAAAAGCTCGCAGGGTGGCATCAGCAGATGCCTAGCCCGCGCTGCGAGCTCCCCGAAGTTTTCCAGCGTGCTCATATGATAGAGTCGCATGTGAAGGTGTACGAGCGATGTTTTAAATAAGAAAAAGGGAGGGTATATCGCCCTCCCTTCTTCGTGAAAATTATTTAAAGCACCAGCGTATCTGACGCGTGTAGTGGATTCCTGCTTGCAGTTCTATGCTGGGGAATCCCTGCGCTTGCTTGTTCGGTGCATCGGGATAGCTCTGCGGCTCTAGCGCGACACCGCCGAAGGGCTGAGGCAGGTAGTAGCCTGTGTAGACCTGCACTGCTGGTGCGTCCGTCCAGAGGTCGAGTCGTCGCTCGCCACACTGCAGGGTGACCTGTGGGCCGCTCTCTGCATTCAGGCAGAAGTTGTCATCATAGCCGAGGGGCAGGGGGCTGCCGTCTGCTATTTTGCTGCTCAAGGTTGTGCTTTCGCGTAAGTCGAAAGGGGTATTCGCGACAGAAGCTATCTCACCTGTGGGGATGTTTTCCACCATGGGGGTGTAGCTGTCAGCCTCTACCTTCAAGCTGTGATTGCCGATGATCGTTGGCTCAGTGCCTAGATTCCAGTAGGCGTGGTGGGTGAGGTTAATGAGAGTGAGCTTGTCTGAGATGGCTTCTAGGCGCAGTGTGAGCCCCGCGTCGTCGAGCTTGTAGTGTGCTCTGGTCTCCAGTGTGCCGGGGTAGCCTTCGTCTCCATCTGTGGAGATGAGGCTGAGGATGAGGTCGGTTTCTGTTTGTGCTTCCACCATCCATAGCTTGTCTGCGAAGCTGCGTATGCCTCCGTGAAGATGGTTTTCTCCGTTGTTGATAGGGAGACTCAGTGTCTCTCCGTTGCTCATGGGGGCCTGTCCTTTGGCGATACGGTTCGCGACGCGACCGCATATTGCTCCGCAGTAGCAGGAGTCTTTTAGCATGTCTTCGACGTTCTTAGGTCCATAGAGGAGTTCTTCGCCATGGAGTTGGACGGAAAGGAGGCGTGCTCCGAAGTCGCTGATGAGTACTTGGAGGCTGTCATTGCTCAGAGATATAATGGATGGTTGTGTCATGATTGTTTCTGCGTATAAGAAGGCGACTCATGCTAGATGAGTCGCCTTGATGGGTAAAAATGGGGCTAAGGCTTAGTATGGTTCGAAGTAGCTGTTGTTGCCACTTTCGATAAGCTGACCTTGTGTGCCGGGCTGGATGACACCGTATTCTTCATAGACAGGCTGAGTGATGGTGTAGGTAGCGCTTGAGCCAGTTACCTTCACTTTTAACTGCTGTCCTGGTGTCGTCGCTGCTGCTGCTGTCACATTACGAGCCAGAAGACCGCCTGCGATGGCACCACCAGCTATGGCGAGGTCGTTTCCGCTGCCCTTGCCGAGCATGCTACCAGCGGCTCCGCCTGCGAGTGCGCCTGCCAGCGTGCCGATGTTCTTAGAAGTGTTGCTTGCTTGTACTTCCACCATGCGAGCGGAGATGACGGTGGCATCATAGCTCTTACCGACGACGCCCATGGCACTAGGTGGTACAGAGTTGATGCTCTTCATGCCGCTGCAAGAAGTCAGAGCGAGACCACTGATGGCTGCGCTGAGGAGGATGATTGATTTTGTGTTCATATTATATTTATATTAGTATTTTTTTTGGGGGGGAAGGGTTATCGTGATTGCCACTCCGTGACCTTATTGTTGACAAAGGTTACCTCGGCGACAGGGGTTTCGATGTAGGTGGTATTCATGCGAGAATAGTAGGGATCATAGTGACGATGATAGCCCCAGTAAGGATCTACCCATGCGGTCTGCGTCATGTAGGCTGTGGAGGCGGTATAGATCCACTTCATGTACTGTGAGCCGTTGTTTTCACCTCGAACAGGGGTGTTGTTTGGGTAGCCCCATGCGAGGAAAACGGCCTGTGGGCTCATGCCCGTGCTGATTTGACCTGCGCTGACGAGTTTTTGCTCATCTGGAGTAAGGGACTGGTACACCTGTGGGTTCTCCTCTATTCGCACTTGAGGAGTCGTGCTACATGAAGCGCAGATGAAGCTCAGAGCTAGCGCGCTTATGATGCTGTAGAAAACCTTCATGATCTCATCCTAGCATAGTAGACGGAGCAGTCCAAGAGAAAAATGTCGCAACTTCCTTTTATGACACAGCGTAACGCCTTAAAAATACAGTGAAAATCAGATTATATCTCATTAAGGGCTTGCTATGGATGGCGAAATATGATAGACATTTAGCGTAATCCAGTATGAAAACAACACACGCTATAATAACGTTATTGGGAGTTCCTGCACTTTGCGCTACAGCTATCGCGCAAGATGGGCTCAATGTGCTTGAAACTCTACCCAAAGATGGCTTCTTGCAGGGTCGTGCGGTAAAGCCTCAGCTCAGTCAGGATCTTCTTCCTATTCTTGAAAAGGTCGAAGCTCGCTTCCAGAAAATGCCGGAAGAAAAGCGCAAGGCTATGCTCGAAGATCGCAATACAGATCGTGCTCTTGAGTATAATGAAGAACTCTGGGAGTCCAAGAAGGAGTATGATGAGTATCTTAAAATTTGGAAATCTACACAGCTCATCGACGCTGAAAATGTAGCTATTGGTATCCGCGCCACATCTAACCCCGATGTCTGGAATGTTATTTCCGCAACCGTCGACCGCGGTAAGACTCTTCCTCTGACACTGGGCGCTCTTTCTTATAACTCCAAGACGAATGTCTGGACGAGTAACAATGGTGAACTCGTAGCAAAGCCATTTGAAGAAACCGATCTTTACATGTACGGTGCTCAGAAGGGGCAGTCTTGGATTCTTGATAAGGAAGACTCACTCAGCCGCGTCGTCGAATCTGTACGCATCAGCAAGACAACAGATGGAAAGTTCATCTTCGTCTACTACAGCTTCGCAGAAATCTCCAAGGCTAGCGGTCAGCTCCTTGCGCAGGGTGGTTACACACTTCGCTTCCCTGTGAAGACAGAATCAGCGACGGTGACACAGCCAGGTCAGCGCTAATCTGATCATATTATTTCATCGAGCGGGGTCTTCGTCATTGACGAGTAAGATCCCGCTCCTTTTTTCTCTTGAAAAATAGCCTTTAACAGTATCACTCCCATGAGAATCATATCAGGCAAGGCAAAGGGACTCCCGCTTCAGGTGCCACAAGGCGAAGTACGCCCCACGCAGGACAGGGTGCGTGAAGCTCTCTTTAGTATACTCGGCTCTCTCATCGAGAATGCCCGCGTGCTCGACCTTTTCTCAGGCTCGGGCTCTGTGGGCTTAGAGGCACTCAGTCGAGGTGCTGCTTCTGTGCGCATGGTGGATGCCTCCAGAGCATCCTGCGCCATGGCTCAGAAGAATCTCGAACGATCACGCCTCACAGGCGCGAGCATCACGCAGAGTGACTGCTTGCAGTTTGTGAAGCGCGATAGAGGAAGCTACGACATCATCTTCGCTGATCCTCCCTATTGTAAATCTATAGGAGATCGCGATATGATAGCTGAGCTGATGACGGATAGGCTAGGTGAGCTGCTAAGTGAAGACGGTTACTTCATCGCAGAAGCGCAGATGGACTATGGCGTCGGTGATGTGCAGACGCGAGAGTTCCCAGGTTGGAAGCTCGTCGATGAGCGTAACTATGGGAAGAATGTCATTCTCTTTTATCAGCTAGATCGATGAAACGCCTCCTGCTTCTCCTTGTCTACTACAGCCTTTTTCCTGTCTTTCTCCTCCTGAGTCTCCCCGCGTACCTGCTGAAGATGAAAAAGCGAGGCGGTATAGGCACAGGGATGCGTGAGCGATTCAGCATCTATAAAACACCGCGCAGCACAGAGCCACAGCACGGTCTCTACATCCATGCCGTCAGCGTGGGCGAGACGATGATCGCGCTGAAGTTCATCCGCGAATGGAAGCTCACACATGATGAGCCTAGCGACTCTGTCGTGCTCGCTGTCTCCACCCCCACGGGGCATCAGGTCGCGCGACAAGCTGGCATAGAAGGCCTGCGTATCACCTACGCGCCTCTTGATTTACCCCTCCTTGTCGAGCGTTGCCTCTCGCGCTTTTCGCCACGCGCCGTCGTCCTGATCGAGGCGGAGCTCTGGCCACATTTTGCGCAGTGCTGTCACCGCAGGAATATTCCCATGCTCATGCTCAATGCACGCCTGTCCTACCGCAGTGAAGGTCGCTACAAGCGCGTGCGTGGCATCACGCGTCTCTTGTTCGAGAGGCTCAGCGCGCTCGCCGTGCAGAATGAGAATGATCGCGAGCGATTCATCGGCATAGGCGCATCGCGAGACATCATACAAGTGACAGGGAGTATCAAGTTTGACGTGCTCGGCGATGCTCAGATAGCCCCACGAGAAGATTTTCGAGATATACTCGATGGATTACGTCAGGGCAAGCCCGTCGTGCTCGCGGCTTCCACCCATGTGGGAGAAGAGCGCGTGATCGCACGAGCCATACGCGAGGCTGGGGCATTCCCCCTCATTATTCCCAGACATGAAGAACGTCGTGAACAAGTGCTCTCCGACCTCGCAGCAGAAGGCTTCCACCCCCTGCTACGCAGCCTGAACTTGGCAGTTGAGTCATCCTCTCATTATGATTGTTACGTAGCAGACACGACAGGCGAGATGCGCGACTGGACGCAGCTTGCCGATATTGTCGTCATCGGAAAGAGTTTTCTTTCAAAGGGGGGGCAGAACCCCGTCGAAGCCATCGCCGCACGCGTGCCTGTCATCACAGGTCCTCATATGCAGAACTTCTATGACCTCGTGCAGCTGCTCCAACAGGCTGGAGGCATAGCAGAGGCGAGCCTTGAGGATCTAGCTGCGCAGGTGAAGCTCTTACTCGAAGATTCCTCCGCGCGTGAGACGCAGATCCAGAATGCGCTCGCGGCACTACAGTATCACTCTGGCGCGACAGAACGAAGCGTACGAGTCGTGGAGACCTTCTATCAAAAAGCTTAATGAAGCTATTACGCCGCTACACTTATAATGCGCTCGTCAGGCGTGCCCATGCCTACCTCGTTTTGAGGCGTAGGCGTGGGAAGTGGGAGCGGCATCTACCAGCACGCATCTTTGACCCACAACTCTGGCTCTGGGAGCGACGCAGCATCGCGCGAGGTGTAGGCTGGGGAAGTGCTCTTGCGATCACCCCCATTCCTCTTCAGTCCCTCTCTGCGATCTTCATGTGCCTGTGGGTGAGGGGTAATGTGCCCATGGCGATGCTGAGCTGCTGGATATCCTTTCCTGGCTATCAGATCGTCGCATGGCCGCTTCAGTGGGCTCTCGGAGCATTTATTCTCACTAGTTTCGGAATGGACGGCTCGGGAATGACGCTGGGGCATATCTCTGAGATTGTGCAGATGTGGTATCTAGGCTGGGAAGGGATGCTTGCAAGAGTAGAGGGGGTGAGCTTTTCTGTATTTTTTGTTGAATTCCTTCTAGGCTGCGCTGTTTCTGCCCTTTCGCTAGGATTTCTAAGTTATTTCATTGTTTTGTTATTGCCTAAACGTTGTTTTTGAGCTTTTTTTTCTTGTAAATAGTATTACTTTGTGCTATTTAGAATATTACTTAATATGTAACTTAAGTGTCTATGCAATGAAAATTATAAATAAAAGTATTCTCTCACTTGTGTGCGCTAGTTCGCTCTATGCGGGTGAAGAAGTAAAGATAGTAGTGATCACGCCTCCTGAGCCTGCGAAGGAAGCATGGTATGTAGAAGCCGCAGCCTTCGGCAGTGTAGCAGCTGGAGATCTCTATGAGAGCCAACATCCTTCTGAAGTAGTTCCCGAAGACCTGCAGATGTATGGTGCAGATCTCACCATCGGCTACAAATTTGATGATTCTAACGCAGTACAGTTCCGACTTGGGTATTCCTATGGCGACGCTGAAAATAGTGCTTACTTTGGATTGATGCATTATAGGAACAAGGTGCGAGTGCACAACTTCTCGCTGATGCCAGGTTATCGCTACACCTGCGCTCTAGATGATGAATTCTCACTCTACGCTGCAGTTCATGCAGGTCTTACTAATACGAGTTTGAAATTTGAAGACGAGTACATTCAACCTGGACAATATTCTAGTCCAGCGCGAACACATGCTTCTAAATGGGGCTTCGGCTACAGCATAGAAGTAGGTGTGCGATATGACATCACAGACTCTATTTATGCCTTTGCTGCTTATGAGTTCCGAGAAAATGAGCCTAGCCCGACGCTCAACCACGACGTGTGGGATCGCCCAAGAGAAGCAGAGTCGCAGAGCTATCATCTCATCCGCATCGGTGCGGGGATGGAGTTCTAAAAGATTCTAGAATATACCTTTTCATACGGAGAGCACCCACAGTGGTGCTCTTCTTTTTTATTCGCGTCTTGCTATGCTGGGAAAATTGAATTAAAATGCAAGCAGATATGATAAGCACAGAATACCCCTACGGCCCTGATTTTCCCATCGTCTGCGTGGAGACCGCCCTTTGCACAGCACGTGTGTCACTCTACGGCGCACAGCTGCTTAACTGGGCACCTGCTGGGCAGCGCGATGTCTTCTTCGTGAGCCCTGAGATCGTCTTCGCACAGGGGAAAGCACTGCGTGGTGGAGTCCCTCTGTGCTGGCCATGGTTTGGTAAGCACCCCGAAGATAGCAGCAAGCCCAGCCACGGAGTCGCCCGCACCGCACTCTGGCAGCTCGCCAGCAGTGAAGTAGAGGAATCAGGCGTCGCCCGCCTCGTGCTCTCCCTGCCACCGCTCGACGAGATGACACCCAGCGGAGCCGTCATCCTAGAACTCGGTGAAGAACTCATGATGAGCCTCATCACCCTCGACGTGCCGCACCAGATGTCCTTCTCAGCAGCACAGCACAGCTACTTCGCCGTCAGTGACTACGAGCAAGTCGCCATCACAGGACTCGAAGAGTGCCCTTATACAGAGTACGCCGCAGAGCCCACCGACCACCTAGAAGACCCCCTCATGCCGGCGGGGAACATCGACCGCATCTACCATCCAGTCGCCGCAGAAGCTGAAATCTGCATCCATGACCCCGCGTGGGGACGCAGTATACGCATCCTGCGCGACGGCTCAGAATCCTCCATCGTCTGGAACCCTGGAGCAGAACTAGCAGCCGGCATGGCAGACCTCGGTGAAGCGAACTACCGAGACTTCATCGCGGTGGAAAGTGCCGTCGTGCCAGCAGAAAATGTATCCCTGCGCTACGGCGAGACACACCGACTCACCACACGCGTGCAGCTTATATCCATCGACTAATCTATTCCTAGAAGTATCAATTCATGCAAGCATTGCTAACGCTCGCCGCCTCCGCCGGCATCACGGAATGGGTCGTCTGCCCCTCCACCCCCCTCTTAGAACGCTGCGCTGAGGGCCTCTCTGGCGTGAAGCGCATGCGCAGCTGGAGCATGAGCTCCCCTGCGCTCGCCGCCTCCTTCGCCCTCGGGCGCATGCAGGCGGCAGAAAGCCCTATCGCCCTCCTCGTCGCTAGCGAACAGCTCAACGCGATGCTCCCCCTCATCGAAGTCGCGCAGCAGCAGTGCCGTGCGCTCTTCATTCTTAGCATCGGAGATACACCGAGCCTAGAAACAAGTGCGAGCATCTACAGCGGCGACGATCTGGATGAGAGCAGCCTCTATACCTCCCTGCAAGCAGGCAAGCCACTCCTGCTCACCCTGACAGACAGCTTCATCGAAGAACAGCTAGAAGCAGGCTTCCCTAAGAAGTGCCCCATGCCCGCTGAGCTCCCAGCACCAGCCTTCCGAGGCTCACTCGTGGAGCTCTCCAGCCTGCTACGCTTCCGCTACCATGAAGGCATCGTACTCGCGATAGGCGCACTGGACGAGACCGAGCGTGAGCCCATCCTCTGGTTTGCCGAGACACTGCGCGCTCCAGCCGTCGTCGATGCCTGTAGCGGGCTACGTGAAGAACTCGACAGCCTGCGCCTGTCCTGCCCCGAGCTCCTGCTAGAGCAGTCGCTGACCTACCACCTCGTGCGCATCGGCGACTTCTCCTCCCTCACCGAAGAGAAACAAGAACTCTGGAAAAAAGTCGCCGCCCATGGACGCGGAGAAGTCTTCGACCTCTCACGCACAGGCGCAAGCCCCCTGAATGACGACTCTAAACTCGTCGTCGGAGAGCTCGAGCAGGTGATGAAAGCCCTCGGCGACGTGCCACAGATAGGTGATGTGCTCACCATCCTACCCTCCTCACGTCAGCGCGAAGGAAAACTCGAAGAACTCGTGCTCAGCGACCCCACAGGCGAAGCCGCCGCTATCTTTAACCTCTCCCAGTACGCGAGCCTCGCGCAGAGCATCACCCTCGGAGACTCCCACAGCCACGCGCTCTGGGACGAGCATGCCCAGCACCAGCACCCCATGCACCACGTCCTGCGAGCTAGTGAGAAGGCAGGACTCTCCCCGCTGGCTCAGTACCTCGGCTCATCGCTGGATGAGAACTACTCCTGCTGCCTCCTGTCAAGTACCGCACTAGAAAGCCTCGATACCCAGCAGCTCACCGAGCTCCCAGCCCTCCTCGCACAGCTCCCCGAAGCGCACCGCGTCATCGTGCTGCTAGCGCGTGGACTGGATGAAAGCCTGCGTGAGAAGCTCGC